>CALWHB010000025.1 GCA_944380275.1 uncultured Christensenellaceae bacterium
CACGTCCGACAGCCTGAATTTTGCCTGCATTATATACGGATTTTTAGCGTCTTTGCTGAATTTGCCGTAAGAAGTGAGGACAAACTGTCCGTCTTTGCAAATCGTGCCGCTGTAACCGCAGTCTGCTTTTCCGTCGTTGGTTGTGCCGAGAACTATAAGCTTTTCGCCTAATTTATCGGTTTTGTTTCCGCTTTTTGCATAAGTCAGCAGGTCATTGAACGTGCCTACCCAGGCGACCCAGTATCCGCCCGTAAAATTAGTGTTGTCAAATATGTTTCTTTTAACTCCGGGGACAACAAGTCTGAAAGATACGAGCAGTTTGCCCGTGGTTTCGTCATATTCAGCCTTGTGTCTGTCGCCTGTCAGAGCATAGGGAAGTTCGCGCAGCTCAGACCAGGTTTCGCCTTCGTCATCAGAAACGGATATGAGTGAGTTTGTAACTCTCGAATTGCCTCTGCCGATAAGTATCAGTTTGTCGTCGTCGGGCGCAGCGGCGCGGACTATCTCTATCTCGCAGATGTTCGCTTTGCTTTCGATATCTCTCTGCTGATACAAGAATTTCTTTGGTTGCGACCATTGAGGATTGCCTTCGTCGTCAAAAGTAAGTATTGAAGTGTAATTGTAAAAATCGTAATCGTGGAAGGTCCCCATCCATTTGTCAACGTATTTTCCGTTTTCTTTGAGTTGAGTCAGAGAAGACATAGAAACTATCACGTCATAAGGAAGAACTTTTCCGTTTGAGTCATAATTGGGAGAATAAGGGTCGCTCAGGTCGGTTTCTGTGGTTTTCGCAGGCTGTGAGTTTGCCCACACTATGCCGTAGAAATTCTGAAATTCAGTCCATGTTTTGCCGTTGTCTGAAGATATAGAGCAGTTGAAACCGTCCGCGTAATACTCGTCGTCTTCAGCCCAGGAAGGACAACCGCTGACAAGCAGAAGTTTTGAACTGCCGTCAGTAAATTGAAGGTTATAAAGGGTGGGGGTTTCCTGAGATTTTTTCCAGCTTTCGGGGAGTCCGGTTATGCGTTCGCTCCAGGTATCGCCGAGGTTTGTGCTTGACTTCATTATCACCTCTCCCTTGCCGTGTCCGGCGGGATATGCGCAGAACAGTGTGCCGTCGTCGGCGAGAACGAGGTCAGGGTGTCCCAGATAATCGCCTGTATTGTCCACTGTCGACAGATATTTTTCATCTAAGGTTACAACGGAGATTTCAACAAAATCCAGAGCGTTGTTCCTTGTTGTGAAATATACGCTTGTAAGAACAGTCGCCGCGATTATTACCGCAAGCAAAGGTATAGCTATGAGCAGTACTTTTTTACTTTTAGTGAGAGCCAATTTCTTATCCTCCGTTGCCGCTGCGCGGCTATACATAATTATATCATTTTATCCGCAGTGCTGGCAACAGTGAATTTGAATTAATTAATTCGAGGCGGTATTGAAAAGCCTTACTGATTATGATATAATATAATTGAAATTGAAAAGGAGCAAAAGATGCAAAAAACAAGTTATGTTTCATATCCTGTCGAAGAGTGCCGCAAAAGGCTCTCCAATGTCAGAATAGGATATACAGATACGGGCAACGATGTATACAGATTCAATCCCGTACAGAAAAAAGGAGAAAACTTTTCTTTTTACGCGACGGTTACGTTGCGCGCCGCGGGATTTGAGGGGACGGACGTTACGTTAGAGCTCGCCCCTGAAAACGACGTCTTTGTTCCGCCAAACGTCGATGAGATTTACGATAAGTTTACTTCAAGATTTTTCAGGTTGCTTTCAGAACCTGTCGCGGACGATTTTATTACCGACAATCCGACGACGGGCGCGGCAAAAGAAACAAAATTCTGCGTTCGCTGCGGCGCAAAGATAGACGCAAAGGCTGTCGTATGTCCAAAGTGCGGCTGTTCTCAGAAAAGAGATTATATGGAGGACAAAACTTCAGCTGTCGGTATTGCTGCGATAATCTTTGCCGTACTCGGTGGCTGGCTCGGATTGATTCTTTCGCTTTTCGGGTTGCTCTTTTATTACACGGGCGATTCCGAAGTGGACATTAAAGGCAAGAAAAACTGCAAAATAGCTCTGGGTATAATCGCGGCATTGATTATAATAGGAGTAATGATTGCAATATTCGGTTTTATCTATGCCGGAGCAATGATGATGTCTGTATAAACCGTACGGTTGACTTTTTAAAGGCGCGATATTTGCAAAAAAGTTGAAACAGGAGTATTCAGAGAGATATAGGAGCTGCCATGACGCTGGACTGTAAAACTGCAATGCAATGCGGATGATTGCAGAAAATATATTGAAGAAAACATAAAGAACTTCAAAAATTTGGCAGAAAACGAATACAAATTCAAAGTTAAAGAAAAAAGCGGAGAAAATAAGTGTTTCGACGCAATTTTAAAGCTTGAAACAGAAGACGACTGCTTTATCAGATTTTTCAATTCTTTTATCAACGGGATGAAGGCGAAACTTTTACCCGTGCAGATAAAAGAGGAGAGTTGCACGCGCAAAAAAGAAGAAAAGGCAGAAGAACGGGCAGCGTGCGGGCGTACCGTTAGTGCCGTAAAAACCGACGCTCTTGCGGTCGTCGCGCTCTTGATGGCGTTTTTAGGAGGAATCGTCGGACTCATACCGGGTATTATCGGCAGAGAATATTATGCGCATAAAGATGAAACAGCACAGAGAAATCTGTGTGATATTGCCATTTTAATCTTTTTTGTCTGGGTGGTGATATTCGTTCTCATAATAATATTCGCTTTTTAAAGATAGCCGCTCTTAAAGGGCGGCTCTTTTTTACAAGGAGAGGCGAAGTTGCAATTAAATTCCGTTCACTCCTTGACTTATAATAATATAAATAATAAAATAAATATATCAGTCCGCAAGAGAAAGGAGAGAGTGCATGAAAACAGATATCGAAATAGCTTGCAGCGTAAAACTGCAACCGATTGCTAAAATCGCAGAAAAACTCGGCCTGGGTGAAGAGGATTACGAGCAGTACGGCAAGTATAAGGCGAAAGTCAATCCCCGCGACGATGCGAAGAAAGGCAAGCTGATACTCGTTACGGCAATCAATCCCACTGCTCTCGGCGAAGGCAAGACCACAACGTCGATTGGTCTTGCGGACGGCATGGCAAAGATAGGCAAAAAGGTATGCCTTGCCCTCAGAGAGCCTTCTCTCGGTCCCGTTTTCGGCGTAAAAGGCGGCGCGACGGGCGGCGGTATGGCGCAGATTGCTCCTATGGAAGATATAAATCTGCATTTTACCGGCGACCTGCACGCTATTACGTGCGCCAACAATCTCATTTCCGCAATACTTGACAACCATATTTATCAGGGCAATAAGCTTGGCATAAATCCCACTAAGGTAATTTGGAAAAGATGCCTCGACATGAACGACCGCGCACTCAGAAATACAATCTGCGGTCTTGGCGGTTCTACCAACGGAGTGCCTCGTCAGGACGGTTTCAATATTACCGCGGCGTCTGAAGTAATGGCGATTCTGTGCCTTTCAAAAGACCTTGACGACCTCAAAAAGAGGCTTGCAAACATAGTCGTTGCATACGATTATCAGGACAATCCCGTCACGTGCGGCGACCTTGGGTGCGCTCAGGCGGCGGCGATAGTGCTGAAGGACGCTTTAAGACCCAACCTCGTACAGACTCTTGAAGGAACGCCGGCACTCGTTCACGGCGGACCGTTTGCAAACATAGCTCACGGCTGCAACAGCGTAATAGCGACAAAAACCGCGCTTTCGCTTGCGGATTACGTGATAACGGAGGCGGGATTCGGCGCAGACCTGGGAGCGCAGAAATTCTTTGACATAAAGTGCCGCCTTTCAGGGCTTGCTCCTCAGGCGGTTGTGCTTGTAGCAACGGTTCGCGCTCTCAAATATAACGGCGGCGCAAGCAAAGAAAACGCTGCGACGGCAGGTGTGGACGCATTGCAGAAAGGTATCTGCAATCTGCTGGGGCATATCGACAATCTGCGCGGCGTGTACGGCGCAAACGTGGTCGTGGCGATAAACAAATTCATTACGGATACAGACGAAGAAATTGCTTACATAGCAAACGTCTGCAAACAGGCGGGCGCGGAGTGTGAGATTTGCGAGTGCTGGGCAAAGGGTGGAGAAGGTTCTGTCGCTCTTGCAAATAAGGTGCTTGCAGCGGTCGAAAAGGGAGGAAAAATCAGGTTTTCCTATTCCGACGATATGGATATAATACAAAAGGTTCAGGCTGTAGCGACAAGAGTGTACGGCGCGAAAGAAGTGGAGTTTTCGCCAAAGGCCCTCGCGTCTGTCGCACAGATAAAGAAGATAGGAAAGGCAGATTTGCCGATATGTATCGCAAAAACGCAGTATTCCTTCTCTGACGACGCGTCTAAACTGGGAAGACCGGTAGGCTTTACACTTCACGTTATGGACGTGGAACTGAGAGGAGGAGCAGGATTCCTCGTCGTCGTGTGCGGAAATATTATGCTTATGCCGGGACTCAGCAAGACTCCCAACGCGATAAACATGACTATAGACAGCGAAAGCGGAGAAATAAAAGGTTTGTTCTGATAAAGGAGCTTATATGGCAGACAATACTAATTTTATAGAAGAAATCATCAATAAAGACCTGGAAAGCGGCGCGGTAAAAGAAATCGTAACGCGCTTTCCGCCTGAACCCAACGGGTATCTTCATATCGGACATGCAAAGTCGCTTTGCATAAACTTCGGCATGAAAGAGGAGTATGAAGGCAAGTGCAATCTGCGTTACGACGATACAAACCCCAGCAAAGAGGACGTTGAATTCGTCAATTCGATAAAAGAGGATATTGCGTGGCTGGGATTCAAGTGGGACAAAGAGCTGTATGCGTCCGACTATTTTGACAGGATGTACGACTGCGCAGTAGGACTTATCAAAAAAGGACTTGCTTACGTATGCGACTATTCTGCCGAAGACATAAGAAGAACGCGCGGAAACCTCACCACGCCGGGTGAAAACAGCCCGTGGCGCGACAGGAGCGTGGAGGAAAACCTGCGTCTTTTTGAAGAGATGAAAGAGGGCAAGTACGCTGACGGAGAAAAGGTGCTGCGCGCAAAAATCGATATGGCAAGCCCCAATATGAATATGCGCGACCCCGTTATCTACCGCATACTCAGAGAAAAACATCACCGTACGGGCGACAAGTGGATAATATATCCGATGTACGACTTTGCGCATCCTCTCGAAGACGCTTTTGAAGGAATAACGCACAGCATATGCACGCTTGAATTCGAGGACCACAGACCGCTTTATGACTGGGTGAAACACAACTGCGGATTCGGGGATTTCCCCAAGCAGATTGAGTTTGCAAGACTGGGTATGACACGCACGATTATGTCAAAAAGATACCTCAAAAAGCTTGTTGAAGAGGGCAGAGTCGACGGTTGGTCAGACCCCCGTATGCCCACGCTCAGCGGTATGAGAGAAAGAGGTTATCCGCCTGAGGCGATACGCAATTTCTGCGCCGCGGTAGGAGTATCAAAGTCCAACAGCGAAGTGGACGTCGCCATGCTTGAGCATTTCGTAAGAGATTATCTCAACGTCAATGCAGACAGGATGATGGTCGTAAAAAATCCCGTGAAAATGATAATAGAAAACGCTGAACAGGACGAGGTTTACGATATAGAGAACAACCCCAACGCTCAAGAAAAGACCACGCATAAAGTTACTTTCAGCAAAGAACTTTATATCGACCGCGACGACTTTGCACCCGTACCGCCTCCCAAATACAAGAGGCTTGTTCCCGGAGGAACGGTAAGACTTAAAGGTTCTTACATCGTGGAATACGTCAGCCACAAATGCGACGAGAACGGAAACGTAACCGAGGTTACCTGCCGTTATATCCCCGACAGCATACAGGGCGGAGCAAATGCCAACATAAAAGTAAAAGGCGTAATACAGTGGGTAAACGCAAAAGACTGCGTTGATTTGACTTTGCACGAGTTTGACTATCTGCTGCTTGACGGCGACGGCGATTTCAACGACCGTCTGACTCCTGACAGCCACACAGTATATCCCGATGCAAAGGGCGAGGCGGCTTTAAGAAACGTAAAGGCTTACGACCGTTTCCAGTTTATGCGCATGGGATATTTCAGCGCGGTCAGGAATTACGGCGAGGACGGCAAATACGAGTTCAATATGATAACGGGACTCAAGGACAGCTATGGCAAATAAGCTTTTTTCGCCAAAGGGAATAAAAGAGGTAAACGAGGAGTCTATCTCAAAATACAACGCCGCAAACGGCACGAAATATCTGCTTTTCGACCCCGGAGATATAACGGAGTTCAAATGCAGACGCGGCATTGCAGACGGCAAGACGGTTTATCTGTATGAAAAACTTCAGATAATGTTCGGCAATCACGAGATAGAAGAGTATTGCTTTACTCAGAAAGGCGTGTTCGACCGTGCCGTCATGAAAGACGCAAAATCTGCGAGAGTAGAGGATTTGCACATACTTTACACGCGCAAAAAAGGATTTTTAATCCGTACGTTTTACAACGTGTTTTTTGAGTATGAAGGCGTTGAGTATTACCTTTACATCGTCGTCAGCGACGAGAAAAAATTCAATTCTCTGATGTACGAATTTGCCAGAGAAAAACTGTATTGATTAAATCATTTAAAAGAAAGAAGAAACACCCTTACGGAAATTTTTTCGTAAGGGTGTTTGTTATACGGTGTATTTGCATTATGGAAATCTGCGGAACAACGCCTTTGAAACACAAAGACTATTCATTGTAAACGCTGTTTCCGCAAGAGTCAATCGCAACGACGACGGGGAAGTCTTTTACGGTGATTCTTCTTATCGCCTCGGTGCCGAGGTCAGGGTAACATATCTCTTTTACTGCGGTTACGCATTTGCTGTAAAGCGCGCCTGCTCCGCCTATCGCGGCAAAGTACACGCCTCCGTTTCTGACAAATGCGTCGACGCACTCTTTGCTCCTTTTTCCCTTGCCTACCTGCGCGCACAGACCGTGGTCGAACATATAGGGCGTGTATTTGTCCATACGGCAGGAAGTTGTTGGTCCGCAGCTGCCCATTATCTGTTCTTTTTGCGCGGGGCAAGGTCCCATAAAATAAACCGTTTCGCCGGCAAAATCTATGTCAGGTCTGCCTGCCTCTATGCTTGCGAAAAGGCGTTTGTGTCCCGCGTCGCGGAATACGAACATTTCGCCGCTTAGCAGCACGTTGTCGCCGGCTTTCAGTTTTTTCAGTTCGTTTTTGTCAAAAGGCATTGAAAGTTTTATTTCACTCATATCGCACGCCTCCTTCGGTTACGGTAAATTCAGCCGCGCGGGAGCAATGGCAAAGCACGTTGACAGCGACGGGCAGAGAAGATATATGCGTGGGGTAACTCTCGATAAATACGCCGAGGGCGGTGGTTGAGCCGCCGAATCCCTGCGCGCCTATTTTCAAGGCGTTGATTTTTTTAAGAAGTTCTTTTTCGAGAGCGTTGAGAACGGGGTCGGGATTTTCGCTTCCTATCTTTCTGAAAAGTGCGTGTTTGCTAAGTTCTGCGCATTTTTCAAACGTTCCGCCAAGTCCTACGCCTATAATGACGGGAGGACAGGGGTTGCTTGCGGCGTTTTTAACGGTGGAAACAATAAGTTCTTTTGCCGTTTCAAGTCCCTGCGCCGGGTTGAGCATATATATCGCGGACATATTCTCGCTGCCGAAACCTTTTAGCATTATCTCGACTTTTACCTCGTCGCCTCTGACAAGCTGCGTGTGTATCACGGCAGGCGTATTATCTTTTGTGTTGACTCTCGAAACAGGGTCGAGTACTGATTTTCTGAGAGGAGCAAAAGCCTCTTTTACCGCAGCGTTTACGGCGTCTTCGACGTATCCGCCGCTCAGATTGACGTTTTGACCTATTTTGAGAAAAACGACGACCATACCGGTGTCCTGACAGACGGGAAGGTGCGCCTCTTTTGCGTATTCTATATTTCTGCACATTACGTCGAGAGCAAATCGCGTCGTCGCGCTGTCTTCTTTGTCGCGGGCTGCGCGCAAAGCGTCGGAGCAGGACGGTTCAACTTCGCAACTTATCCTGTCAATGGCTGTTTTAATGCCTTCTGCTATCAGATTTACGTCTATATTTGTCATATTCCCTCCGCTGACTGTATTTTATCACAATAAAGTTGTATTGCACAATCAAATATGGTACAATTATATAACGCAAAAAATACGGGCGCAGACATATACGCGCACGCACGCGCAAAAAGTCGGTTATGGGAAGTTTTGAAATATGTACCCTTGCCAGCGGCAGCAAGGGCAATTGCACTTATATCAGCAGCGGAGATACTTCGCTTATCGTGGACGAAGGGCTTTCTGTCAGAGAACTGAAACTCAGGGCGGAAAAAAGAGGCATAGACCTGTCGTCGGTAAGCGCGGTACTCGTAACGCACGAGCATTATGACCACGTCAAAGGTCTTGAGCAGTTTTCCTGCGAGTCCGGCGCGAGGGTGTATATGCCGCTTACCTGTTATGAAACCATGCGCGCCAGGGGAGAAAGACTGACGAGATACGAACACGTTGACGGTTTTGAAACGGGATTTGACGTGGGCGACATACGGGTAGAGCCGTTCAGACTTCCGCACGACGCACGTTATACCGTAGGATACAGGCTGTCTGACGGAAAAAACGACATCGCGATAGCAACAGACCTGGGATACGTAAGCGACAACACTCTCTCAAGGCTGAGCGGCTGTAAGGCGGTGATAATTGAGAGCAATCACGACAAGCTGATGCTCGAAAAAGGCAGGTATCCTTTTCCGCTCAAAATGAGAATAGCAGGCAAAACGGGACATCTTTCCAACGACGACAGCGCGGCGATAGCGGCTCAGCTGGTTGCCGGGGGGACCGAAAGGATACTGCTTGCGCATCTCAGCGAAGATAACAATACCCCAGAACTCGCTTTTGAAACGACTAAGGAACAACTTGAAAGACACGGGATAAGGGAAGGCGACGACGTCGTGCTTGACGTCGCGTATCAGTACCGTCCCTCGGAGATAATCAGATTATGAAAATAACGACGTACAAAGAAAAGAATTACCCGTATCTCGAAACTTACGATGCGGGCGCGATGTTTATAGGAAGTTACGTGCTGAAACTGTTTTTGCAGATTGCGCTCGTAATCCTGCTTGCTGTAACAGACGTGCCTGAAACTTTTACGTCGACTATGGGAGGAATATGCCTTATCACTTCGCTCAACGAACTGGCGTTTTTTCTCACTCCTATAGCGTACGGAAAAATAAAGGGCAGAAACCTCATTAAGGATATGGGGTTTGAAAGCAAGTTTTCGCCGTGGGTGGCTGCGCTTTGCGTGCCTCTTACGGTTGCCGTGATATGCCTCGGTTCTCCGCTTGCAAGCGGATTTATAAGACTTGTCGAACTTATGGGCTATAAGACTGAAAACGTAACGTCCGTAGTCGTGGACAGCGGCGGCGACCTTGCGCTGACGATGGTTTTTGTCGCTCTTATTCCGGCGATTGCAGAAGAATATCTGTTCAGAGGAAATATAGCGAGAGGGCTTGCAAAAAACGGATACTTCTTCGCAATTACGGTGTCATCCGCATTGTTTGCGCTCATGCACGGCAATCCTTTGCAGCTTGTCCATCAGTTTATTCTCGGAGTGGCGTGTTCGGTATTGTATTTTGCGACGAGGAGCCTTATCCCTTCGATGCTTTTGCACTTTCTCAATAACGCAGCCGCTCTCGTAATGGGATATATGGAAAGCAAAGGGACTGATTTTTCCATGTCGGCAGGATGGCTCGTACTCGTATGCGCGGCAGGACTCGTGTTAAGCGCGCTTTTGCTGTGGCTTGTCGTTATACTGAGCAAAAGATACAGGAACAGACATCCGCGCGAAGAAACGCTTTCTGAGGACGCAGAGGCATATTACTCAGCTAAAAAATACGCGATACCCGCTATGCAGAAGGAATTTTTCGCATTGCACAGAACAGACGAAGAGATTGCGGCGGATAATGCTGAATTTGCAGAGCGCAGAGAAAAGCTGGACGGTGCGACTACAGAGGCGGAGCAGATGGTAGTGCGCGCGGACTTTGAAGAAAAATCCAGAAAAGCCAAAATGAAAGACAAAAAAGCTCTTATTTACAGTTTCGTGCTTACCGTTGCTGTCTGGGTAATAAGTTTTATTGTCAATCTGGTGTGATATGAACGTCAACATCGTATGTATCGGCAAGATTAAAGAGGCGTTTTACCGCGACGCTCTTGAAGAATATTCAAAGAGGTTGTCGAGATTCTGCAAATTTACGGTTACCGAACTTGCGGAAAAACAGCTTTCCGGCAAAAACGAGGCTGATATAAGAATAGTTAAAGAAGACGAAGGAAAACGTATCGTGCAGGCTGTCAAGGGTTACGTTATCGCTCTCGATATGAGAGGAGAACAGCTTACAAGCGAACAGTTCAGCGCGAAAATGGTTAAGCTGACCGACACTTCAAGTACGATTACCTTTGTGATAGGAGGCTCTTACGGTCTTTCCGACGCAGTGTTGCAGAGAGCGGACTATATGCTTTCTTTCGGCAAAATGACTTTCCCTCATCAGCTTATGAGGGTAATCGCTGCAGAACAGATTTACCGCGCTTTTACCATCGCGGAAGGCAGCGGATATCACAAATAATCAAGCACGGTTGCAATGTTTAAAGCATACCGTGTAATATGTATACGGTATCTGATTTGAACAAAGATTTGCAAGTGCTTGCCTCGCAGGGAGCAAAAGTTTTTACCGTCGGATACAGCGAACTCGGAAGGCCGATAAAATGTATTTTCAAGGGCGCGACGGACGGACCTCAGATTCTCGTGCAGGGCGCGATACACGCAAGGGAGTGGGTTACGGCTCAGCTTTGCGTGCTGCTTGCGGAAAGATATACGGGCAGTTGCGGACTGTGGTGTATACCCATGAGCAATCCGGACGGAGTTATGCTGTGTCAATACGGACTCGACAGCGTTGCGGATAGCGACAGACGGGATTTTCTCTATCGCGTCAACGGCTACAATAAAGACTTTTCGCTGTGGAAGGCAAATGCGCGTGCGGTAGACCTGAACGTGAATTTCAATGCGTTATGGGGTACGGGGAAGAGCAATCTGACATATCCCGCACCGGCGAACTATATAGGTCCTTATCCTTTCAGCGAAAGCGAAAGCAGGATGCTGGCAGAGTTTACTGACAAAGTGCGTCCGATATATACCGTGAGTTACCACGCGCGCGGACGCGTAATATATTACGGATTTGACGGGCTGAACCCGGACCCGGAAATTCCTTCTCTCGCAAGTGCCGTAACAGGTTATCCGGCGTATACGTCAGAAGGAAGTGCGGGAGGATATAAGGACTGGTTTGTGCTTATTGCACGCAAAGCAGGCATAACGGTTGAAGTCGGAAACGAATATACGCCGTATGACGAACTGCAGAAGGAATTGCCTGCTATGCTTGAAGAAAACGGAGGACTGCTTGACGCGCTTTCGCGCAGGGCTGCAGAACAGACAAGGGACAGATGAAAGAAAGAGAATATTTTATGAAAAAGGCGATTGCCGCGGCAAAACGCGCTGCAAAAAGGGACGAAGTCCCCGTCGGAGCTGTAATAGTGAAAGACGGAGAGGTCATCGCGGTCGCCGGCAACAGAAAAGAACGCGAAAACTGCGCGGTGTATCATGCAGAGATAGTGGCGATAAAAAAAGCGTGCAGAAAACTGGGCAACTGGTATCTTGACGGATGCGAAATGTACGTTACTTTAGAGCCGTGTCCGATGTGCGCCGGCGCGCTTATAAATTCAAGACTGGACAAGCTGTATTTCGGCGCGTACGACCCCAAGGCAGGATGCTGCGGCAGTCTTTGCAATCTCGTCGAAGACGGCAGATTCAACCATACGCTCAAGGTTGAAGGCGGTATACTCAAAGAAGAGTGCGCCGCGCTGCTCAGTGAGTATTTCAGACAAAAGCGAGCTTTGAACAAAGCGGCGAAAGCGGATAGAAAAGGAGAATAAGTATGCTTATTGTTGGTTTGGGCAATCCGGGAGCCAGATACGAAGACACTTACCACAACATGGGATTTCAGGTCGCGGACAGACTTGCGGCTCTTCTTGGTGTAAAAATTAAAGAAAAGAGTTGTGCCGCACTCGTAGCGACTCTGTACGTAAAGGGCGAAAAGGTCATTATAGCAAAACCGCAGACATATATGAATCTTTCGGGAGAAAGCGTAAAACAACTTCTCAGCGCAAACAGATTAAAGCCTGAAGATGCGGTCATAGTTTACGACGACGTAGACCTTCCTATCGGCAATCTGAGATTGAGAAAAGAGGGCAGCGCAGGTACTCACAACGGCATGAGAAATATCGTTGCCGAAGTGGGCGCGACCGATATACCCAGGATAAGAGTAGGCATAGGACACGACGCGCACGGCAGCGAACTCAAAGACGTCGTGCTGTCAAAGGTTGAGTGGGAGTATCGCGACGTGGTCGCAAAAGCTCTCGACGATGCCGCCGCAGCTCTCAGAGAATATATAGAAAACAGGGATTTCGACGCAGTAATGCGCAAATACAATACTCGCAAGAGTAAATAAAATTTTCGTACCCGTGTAGGTTATGGATAACAAATTCAAAAAACTGCTGTCCCTTGAAAACCTGGGAGGCGACTTCAAAAGAATATATGACGACGCGAGAGAAGGCAAGGATGTACTCGTCTTCGGACTCAACACGCCTCAAAAGGCACACATTGCGTCTTCTCTGGACAAGTTTATTCTTTACGTCGTAAAGGACGGAGCGTATGCGCTTAAGGCAGAAGAGGCTCTCTCCGATTTTTACGAAACAGACGAAATTGCTTATCTGCCTGAAAAAGACGACGTGCTTATATACCGCAAGGCGTTTCAGGCGACTTCGCTTACAAAGAGAGTTTCCGTTCTGTCGCAGCTTGCGAGAGGAGAACTGAGATGTTGCATAACCACGTCTGCCGCCCTTATGCAGTACACTCCGCTCAGGGAGAATCTCCTCAAAGCCACGTTTGAAATACGTGAGGGCGATACGCTTGACGTGTACGACCTTTGCAACGCTCTCGTTGCGGCAGGTTACAGGAGAGAAAGCGCGGTTGAAGAGAAATGCACTTTCTGTCTTAACGGAGATATACTTTCTGTCTATCCTGCGGATAAGGACCTGCCTGTCAGAATTTCTTTCTGGGGGGACACGGTCGAAAACGTAAAGGTATTTGACCCTGATACCATGACGACCGTTTCCACGGTGAAATCGGTTACGATATATCCCGTAAACGATATGCTGATTGACGATACGTATCTTAAAAACGCGTTGGAAACGGCAAAAAAAAGGGTTGAAAAACTGCCGGCGAGGGCAGCGGAACGCGCGTCGGAAATTATAGGCGAAATGCAGGAAAAGCAGGTGGTCGACCAGTCTTTTCAATGGCTTTTACCATTTGTCAGAAACAAGATGGGTACGCTGTTCGATTATCTGCCTGAAGATGCCGTCGTGTTCCTGGACGAGCCGTCGGCGATATACGAAAAGATGTCTGTTTCGGAAAAAGAAACGGCAGAGCGCGTAAAAAGCCTTGCAGAAGAAGGAGAGGTTTTAAAAGAACATCTCGGTGCGTTTATGACTGCAGACTACACAGTGGGACTTCTGCAAAAGGTCTGCAAGGTCGGTGCGGCGCAGGTTACGTCCTCAAATAAAATTATTTCTCAGCCGTCCGCGCTTTACAGTCCGAGAGCGGTATCGGTAGAAAATTATACTTTCAACATCAGACAGTTTCATACCGACGTAAAGAATTACGTTACGGCAGGTTACTGTGTTGTCGCCTGCATGGGCGACCCGGCAACAGCCAAGAGTTTTGCTGAAAGTCTTTACCAGGAGGGTGTTCCGTCAAGGTATTCTGACGACGTCGGTGAGTGGCAGAATACGCTGCTTGTTACCCCGCTTTCGTTAAAACACGGTTTCTGTTATCCGGCAAGCAGACTTGTAGTCGTGGGAAAGCGAGACCTTCTCAAGGGGAGCGGAGTGAGGTCTGATTCTTCAAAGACGAGGATATTTACCCTTCCCAAAGTCGGAGATTACGTCGTTCACGAAATCCACGGTATAGGAAGATGTATAGGAACCGAACGCATCAAATACCGCGACGTGGAGAGGGATTACGTTGTGATTGAGTATGCCGGAGGAGGACTGTTGCAGGTGCCTATCGACCAGATGGACAGACTGAGCAGATATTCCGGCAGCGACCGTGCGCCAAAACTCTCAAGGCTGGGAGGCAAAGACTTTGAAAAGACGAAAAAACTCGTCGAAAAGTCAATCAAAAAACTTGCGATAAATCTTGTCCGACTTTATGCCGCGAGGCACAAGGCGAAAGGACACAGATACCCTGCCGACACTCCCGAACAGAAGAGGTTTGAGGAGGCGTTCCCTTATGAGGAAACTTCAGACCAGCTCAGAGCTACCGCAGAAATCAAGGCGGATATGGAAAAGGGTATAGTTATGGACAGACTGCTTTGCGGCGACGTGGGATACGGCAAGACAGAAGTGGCTTTCCGCGCCGTATTCAAAACGATAATGGACGCAAAACAGGCGGTAATCCTTGCCCCGACCACTATACTTGCGTCGCAGCATTACGAAACCGCGGTAGAAAGGTTTGCGGATTTCGGAATAAAAATAGAACTGCTCAACCGTTTCAGGACAAAAGAGCAGATTGCCCGGTCGCTTGAAAACGCAAAGAACGGCAAGGCAAATCTGATAATCGGTACGCACAGGTTGCTTTCTAAAGACGTCGAATTTGCAGACCTTGGACTTATCGTCCAGGACGAAGAGCAGCGTTTCGGTGTGGAACACAAAGAAAAACTCAAGCTGCTCAAAAGCGACGTAAACGTGCTTACTCTTTCTGCGACTCCTATTCCAAGAACGCTTAATATGGCACTTTCGGGGATAAGGGACATAAGCGTACTTGAAACGCCGCCGGCTACCAGAATTCCGGTTCAGACTTACGTTACGGAACTTACCGACGCACTCGTCAGGGACGCGGTAGGCAGAGAACTTGCACGCGGAGGACAAGTATTTATCCTTTACAACAGGGTGGAAACGATAGCAGAATTTGCCGACAAGATAAAAACTCTCGTACCTGAGGCAAAAGTCGTCGTCGGACACGGTCAGATGGACGGAACAGAGCTTGAAAACACGATGGAGGCGTTTTTCTCAAAGCAGGCGGACATACTGATATGTACGACGATAATAGAAAACGGTATAGACGTTCCCGATGCCAACACGCTCATTGTCTGCGATGCGGACAGGCTTGGGCTTGCACAGCTGTATCAGCTGAGAGGCAGAGTGGGCAGAAGAAACAGAATCGCATACGCCTATTTCACGACCGCTCAGAACAAAGTGCTTACAAGCGACGCGATGAAGAGATTGACGGCAATAATGGATTTTACCGAGTTCGGCAGCGGATTTAAAATCGCGATGCGCGACCTTGAGATACGAGGCGCGGGCAATATTCTGGGAAGAGAACAGCACGGACATATAGCGAAGATAGGTTACGACCTTTACTGCAAACTGCTCGCAAGGAGCGTGGCGGAACTCAGAGGAGAAGAGTGCGAAGAGGATTCCGACGTTGAAGTAAACGTCGCTATAAACGCATATCTGGATTCTCATTACGTTACCGACGTAGACGCAAGACTGAAGATTTTTCGCACGATTGCGGATTTGTGCGGTCCCGAGGACGCACTCGGATTTATAGACAAGCTGAGGGAGCATTACGGTCCGGTCCCCGCGCCGCTTGTAAACCTTATCAATATCGCCGTAGCGAAAAATTACGCAAAGAGGATAGGCGTGAAGAAAATCGTCGTTGCGGACAGGATGGCAGAAGTCGTGTTCAAAGACGCTCAGCACGTACGCAAAGAGGGCGTATTTGCAGCCTTGTCGCAGATGAGCGCGACTTGCACGCTTACCAACGACGCCGAACCCAAAGTCGTCTTCGATTGCAAGTTCCTTCCCAACGAACGTAAGTTTGCGCTGGTATGTGAATTTTTGAGCAAATCGGTCAAAACTTTTGAATAATCGTTTTACAACGCGCAAAGTAATGTGTATAATAATATAAGTAGTATTTTATTTTTAAAATAAAAGGAGCAAATGTAATGAAAAGAAAATTGCTTGCAATCGTGATAGTCGTTACCGTCATCGCATCTCTGATGGTGGGCTGTTCGTCGGGTATCTTCGAGATAGACGGCAACAGGGATTATCATCAAGTTGTTGCAACTGTTCAGTACAATCAGATGAGCGAGCCGATATATAAGGGCGACGTATTGCTGTATTACAGTCAGTACGCTGCGATGTATATGCAGTATTACGGCATGACTTCAGAAGACGTCGTTGAATATTTTTACGACAGCCTTTCTAAACAGAAACTGCTCTTGCTGTACGCAAAAGATTATCTTGCAAAGAACGACCTCGGTATCACCGACGACGCTCAGATTGCGAAATTATCCAACGTGGATTTTCTTACTGTTGACGAACGCAGATATTGCATAGAACTGGCAAACAAGATGTTCGAGGACAGCTGGCAGCAGATAATCAGCGACCTTGAGGATGAGCAAAAGCAGAACGCCGGCACTTCGGACGAAGAAGAAGAGGAAACGACTGAGGACGAAGACCTCCTTGAGGCACGTCCCACCAGAGAAGAAACAGAGGAGTCTGACGAATACGTGGACGAGGGTATGACTGACGAAAGTCTGCTCCCTGAAAAATTTACGGATTATGTCAATGACAAAATTTCTGCAGAAGAGGACAAGACCGCGCAGAAGAATATGCAGACCGCGCTCAACGACCTCAACAAGAATCTCTCTTCTACTTATAAGGATTACGAGTATTATCTCAACAGCTATTATGAGTCCAGAATACTTGAGAAGTATGAGGATATGTTGGGCAAGTCGCTCCCCGAAATCACAGACGAAGAGGTTCAGACTTATTACACAAAGCTCAAGAACACACAGATAAGCAACTATGTGGACGAGGCGGCATATTCAAGCGCGCTCTCTTCGGCAAGCAACATTATATATCATACCAACAAAGGATATTCTCAGGTCAGAAGTATCCTGCTTAAGTTCAGCGATGACCAGAGTGCGGCTCTCACAAACGTAAAATCACTTCTCGAAGGCAACGATGCTGCGATTGAGAATTACCGCGCGCTCCTTGCTCTCGGCAGCGACGTGGCAAGCACCGACGGGCTGGGTATTTACGAAAATTTCTGCGACAACGGCATCAAAGTGAACGTAAGCAATCCTGATTATAATGCTGACGAGGACGAACTCAAGGACGCTTATACAGACCTCGGCATTGATTACAGAGTTGTGCTTTACGCTATGGCAAACGACATTGCTCAAAAGGCTGACAAGCTTGTGACAGCAGCTGAAGAGCAAGGCATTACCGACGAGATACAGCTTGCGGCAGTAAGAAATTACGCGCTCAACGAGGCGATTACTGACTGGATGTATCTTGTAAACGACGACGACGGTATGTTTGAGAGCGACACTTATACGGTAACGCGCGACGGAGCAGATACCACTTACGTTGAAGAGTACACCGTTCTTGCAAGAAATCTTGCGGCTCAGGGCAAGGGCAGCTATTACAATCAGTCTGCTGAGAATTTCACCTCAGGCACTCAGTTGAGTTATACTGTCGAAGAAGGAAAGACCCCCACCGCATTGCTTGAACAGGCAAACGGCAAGACCTACTCAATTTCTTCAGAAGTGATGAAGTCGAAAGACTCAAAGGACGAAGAACTGTCTGCGACCGTATACACTCTTAAAACTGAAGAGGGCAACGAAATCAGCTTTATAGTAAACGATTACGGTATTCACATTGTTTTCGTAAAGAGCCTTTACGTTGACGAAAGCCAGGGTTCAGCTATTACCGAGCGTAAAAATGCTGAGGGTGAAGTCGTCGGTTATCTGCTGGGACTCGATTATCGTTTCTCTGAAAGCGTTAAAGTAACTTATGTTAAAGACGAAGACGGCAACGATACCGATGAAGTAGAGAAAATCGAAGTAGAAATCAAAACGGTAAAAGAAGTCTTTACACAGACGATAAAGGACGGCAAAATCAGTGATAACTACACTGTAGAGCAGAATAAGTTCCTCAACGATAACGCCGAAAATTGTATATCCAAAAATACTAAGGTTTACAATAATATCGTAAAAGACCTTGCATAAAACATAAAAATCAAACGCAGCTGCGGCTGCGTTTTTTTTATGTAAAAAAATCGCTTTAAAAAAGTTGTTATTGAAAATGTCTGCTTTAAAACTGTGAAAGCACAGATATCATTGATTTTTTCACGCGGACATAATAGAATATAATCAGATAAAAAAATCGGACTGCAAGATTGTCCGGGGAGATATTTATGTCAAAAGAAAAAACACTTGGCAGCCAACTTCTTTATGACGGGAAGATAATGCAGCTTTATAAAGACGAAGTTGAGCTTGAAAACGGCAAGACAAGCATCAGAGAATATATCAGACACAGCGGAGGCGCGGGAGTTCTTGCTGTAGACGAGGACGAAAATTTTTATCTTGTTACACAGTTCAGATATCCCTATGCCGCTGAAACTGTCGAAATACCGGCAGGTAAGCGAGAGAAAGGCGAAGACCCTTTCGTTTGTGCGGTGAGAGAACTTGAAGAAGAAACCGGGCTTATTGCAGATAATATCAGTCTGATTGCGACGGTATATCCTACACCTGCCTATACAGACGAAACGCTTTACGTTTATCTTGCTACAGGGCTTAAAGAAAAAGCTGCGCATCTTGACGAAGGAGAGTTTCTCGGAGTTGAAAAAGTTCCTTTTGAAAAGGCTTATCAAATGGCTATAAATGGCGGGATAAGGGACAGCAAGACTTTAATTGCCATATATGCGTACGCGGCTAAGAGGGCGAGAGGAGAGCTGTAACAGGTTTAATAAAAAGTTGATGAGTATATAGCTTTGTGATTTTAACAGCGTTGAATATTTTTAAACAAAGAGCATGAGCAAGGCTGTTTAAAATGGCAGAGGACAAGTTTAACTGAATAGCAAAACCGTTTGCAACAATTAAAACGGCTTATTAAAAGATTGGCATAACGCGAAACAACTATATATAAAACGGTTGAAAAATAATAAAAGTAAAATGGCAAAAAAATACCTGCGGGTTTCCGCAGGTATTTTTGTATGTCTGATTTGGAGAATTACTTTTTGTTTACGAAAACGTTGTTGGTAGCGGTTTCCTTCTTGATGGGGTTGATGCCAATCCACTCCTTCTTGAGGTTGCCGTTTTCGTCGAATCTGTGGGGATAGCAAGCTATCATGGTCTTTTTGATACCGTCTTCGAGAGTGCCGCCGCCGTTGTAGCCAAACTCGTCATAGTGCAGGTGCTTTCTTACCTTGTCGATTACGTCCTGACCGAAGTAGAGGTCCTGCGACTGAATATCTTTCATAAGTTTCTTGTAGTTCAGACCGCTGTCCTGGTTTGTCTTCTTGAGGTCGTTTGCTACCATGTAGCCGCCGAGGGTTGCCATCCAGGTGGGCACGCCCATGTAACGCTTGGTTGCGCCGACGTCTTCCATCATCATGTTAATCATATCCTTGTACTTTCTGTCGTAAGCACCGATGGGGAGTCTGTCGCCGTGCTGACCGTAGAACGCAGCAGAAACAACGCCTTCAGCGATACCCTGAACGTGAATCATATTGGTACCGCCCTTCGGGAACATGACTGCGGGCATCTTTGCAAATCTGTCAAGGAATACCTCTTTCCAAAGCGGTTCGCGCTCAGGCATATTGCCGAAGATGTAGGGGAGTTCGAGAACGACAACGTCCATACCGCCGTTTTCCTGACCGCCGCCGACGTCTATAAGAGCCTTAGCCTGTTCGCAACGTACCTTGATGTAAGGATGGTTGTCTGCAAGATGCTTTTCAGGCCATACTCTGTCGAAGTATGCGAAGTAGGAGTTGAGCAGGATAGCCTTCTTTACGCCTGCCTCTTTAGCAGCCTCGAATACGGGGATAACTTTCTCAACAAGATAGTAGTGGAAGAAATCGTAGCCGCTTACGCCGGGATGCGTGTGCATACGGTCGTCCGGGCCGACAGCGTAAACGAGCACGTCGTAACCCTTGAAATACTCAACGAGCTGCTCTTTGGTAAGGCAGTTTTCGTCAGCGTGCATTTTTCTCAGGTTGAAGAGCATGCCATAGTTGACTTTGATTTCCTTCGGCCACCAGTCTGCGCTGAGAGCGATTTCGTTAGGGAGGGCGAGTACGGATACTTCAACTCCCTGTCTGAGGAATTCTTTAGCGGAATAAAAACCGAGGAAACCGGTACCGCCGCAGATAAACACCTTTTTAACGTCCAACTTTTTTTCCATATTTCACCTCTTTTATTCAAATTATCTCTCCCGCAATAAAACGGGAGAGATAAAAATTTCTTTTATTTCTGTTTCTTTTCTGCCTCAAGAATATCTTTGTAGCAGTTTTCGTCATAGTAGCAGTTCTCAGACGGGTCGTGAGTGTCGTACCAGACCTGCGCGAAGAACGGGATGTGCTTAGCAAGCTCGTCGAATTTCCACGGTGCGGGCATGCAGCACTCGGGGCACCAGTGTCCTGCCTTGATTACGGTGTAGGGGGAGGACTCAAATACGTGACCGTCGTGGCACTGCCATTTGAGTTTGGTGTACAGGTCGCCCTTTACCATTGTTTTGCTCAGGCACTTGCCGCCTCTGTATTCAGCAGCCTGCTGCATATCGGTGATGTCGAGTTCGCTGTCGGGCTTGCTTTCGTCGTAACCGTGATTGAGAAGGAACTGCTTAGCGTTCTTGATATCTCTGCGGTATTCATAGTCAACGATGTTGCCGTCCTTATCCTTAATCTGGTTTTTGCAGAAGAGCGGGAAGTTCTTCCAGTCGTCGCCGATTTTGTTGTATTTCTCTCTGCCGCCGAAGAACGCCTCGACACGTTTTTCAAGGCCGTTGTTGAGCCAGAACATGGGAGCGTTGCTGTCTTTGAACAATCTCTGAATAGCGAGTTTGCTGATAAGGCTCTTGGGAGCGAGAACGCCCAGTTTGAAATACCAGTTCTGTTTTGCCATCCTTGCCCAGAACGCGTCCCAGCTGTCCGTCTTCTGGAAGTCGAGATAATCGTCAAGCACGTTGGAGTCGTAGTACCAGAAACAGTGGAAGTTTCTCGTAGCGTTCCAGTTGGGCTTGAAGAACTGTTCGGGGATTGCGCCCATCATACCGAAACCGGCAGCCATCGTGTCGTATCCGGTTACGCGGCAGGACGCACCGCCGCCGATGTTGTACACTTTGTTCCAGAAACCGGGCTTGAGGGTGCCTTCGCTGTCCTTGACCGCAAGGTTTCTCATAAGTATACCGCTTTCACGCGCGGTCGCCCACTCGATGGGTACGTTCCAGCAGGTGTGGAACATAAGACCGTCGCTCATATTATTCTTGAACAGATTGTCGTGCAAAACGCCGGACTGACGCAGAACCGCCCAGTTGGGAAGACCTTTGTCAAGCAGGTATCTTTCTGCGCGGAGCTTGGTGATTGCGTAGAAGTCGAACGCGCTGGGGAGCAACGGGTCGCCTACACGGCCCCAGGGATGCTGCCAGTCGCGGTTGCCGTATTCTGCAACGGTAGCGATATGTACCAGCTTAATGTCTTTAGCGCGCGGGCTTTCCGCGATAGCGTCGACAAGATTGCAGGTACCGGTGAAGTTTGCCTTTTTCGCCTGGTCGGGATGATGGTCTGAAGTGGGGGGGATGATTGCAGCACAGTGGAAGACGTAATCACTCTTCTCGACGCATTTGATGCAATCCTGTTTGTTGGAAAGGTCGCCGAAGATAACTTCTATATCTGCGCCGTATTCTTTCTGCAGCTTTGCTGCAAGTTTTTCGTTCGCGGGTTTCTTTCTGAGAAGAACCAGACCTTTGAACTTCTTTGTTTCCATTACGTACTTCAGAACCTGGCTACCCATTGAGCCGGACGAGCCGGTAATAAACACAACTTTCTTGTTCATAATTCCTCCAAATGATAGTTTTCAGATGGCATAATCAGCCTTGCGATAATTATACCATACAGCAACTCAGCTTTTCAAGTATAATATGAATAATTTTACTTAAAAAACAGATATTAATAGTGAATAAAACACCGATTTTAAGGAATTTTAATGATATGACAACCAATTGTTATGCGGGACGCGGAGTCAAAGCGTTAACGGCTTTATTTTTGCTGCTAATCGCAATATATTATTTTGTGGCATGCGCCTATGTTGAAAACGCTGAAACAGACATAGACAATCACCTTATTCTCAACTGTACTTTCGATTATCTAAAAGTCGGCGAAAGCAGAAAATATTTTGTAAAACAAAGTCCGGCTGCGGCAGGATATAAGACTGTCTGGGAGAGTCTGAACGAAAACGTTGCGACTGTTGACGAAGAAGGGGTCGTCAGCGCGCTTTCAGGCGGAGAAACGATAATTTACGTGAGAGCGGAAAACACTCCTTATAAAGCCGGGATGAAATTGACGGTTGCGGACGAAACAGTAAAATCTGAAGACGGAGAAAACGCTTTGCAACTTGCCGTTGACAAGGTAAAAAATGACGGATACGTGTTGATTATAGGCGGTTATTATCCGCATGTAAAGATAAATAAGAGAGTAACTTTTACAGGGGTCGAAGGAGCAAAAACCGGGGGCATAACTATCTGTGACGGAGCAGAACTTTTCATGTTTTCCACTACAGTTTATGCATCTGCCGAAAGCGGAATATCACCGTGCGTGGAAACAGGTGAAAACTCTTCGTTTACCGCCGTAAACTGTTCGTTTTTATATAATGACCCGACAGGAGAAAGCGTGTGTGAAAAGGCTGTGTCCGCGCCACAAAATGCGGAGCGAATTTATCTCAGGGCATGCTCGTTTTCGGGTTATTCAAAGTGTGTGGAAACAGGGGCAACGGACGGTGAAATATATATAGTAAACTGTGATTTCTCAGATGCGGAAACCGCTGTTGAAATAGACTTGAGGATAGAGGGGACGACTATGGATAAAAATGCATACGGAAAAGTTTCTGACAACGTTTATACGGGCTGTAAATCGTGCGTAAAACTTTATTACAATTCACCGTCTTATACGGGAAAACTTGAGATTTCGGATTCAGACGTGGGGGTTCCGTCATAAATAATACCGCCAAATACTTGCGCTTACGCGTGTTTATGTTATAATATTAAAATGTACAGCTATTTATATTTTAAGATTTAAAAGGGGAAATCCGAAATCCGGAGGACTTGGTGATATGGCAAGAGGTTATAAGAAAAAAGAAACTGAAAGTCTGGCAACCGAAGTATTTGAAGAAGAGCGCGACACTTCTGTCGATGACGATAATACGCTTGAGGAAAATCCCGTACCTGAAGAACAGGCGACTGACGGAATAATACGCATAGGTGAGCATGCAGAATCAAAAAAACTCAACAAGTTTGATTTGTTCTGTCTGAAAATCTGGACGTACATAGTCGCTTTTGTTACTACGCTTGCGAAATGGATTAATACGGGCATTTTTAAAATTTTCAAAAAGAAACTGCCGGAAAGATATATCGTTGCGTTTATATCCCTTATAATCATAATATTGCTGATGCTGCTGTTTACCGCTCCTTTCAAGATTACGGTAAATGAAAAACAGACGCTTGAGATTTTCAACAACAGTCTGACTCCCGTATATCAAAAAGTAGGCGATACCGCAGACGGCACTCCAATTTACAAATGGGGATATGCCGACAAGAAAGGCAAAGTAGTCATTTCGTGTCAGTTTGAAAACGCGCTGGAGTTCAGATATGGCGTGGCGTTCGTCAATATAGTAAAAGAAACGGACGGTATTATCGAAAATTACTGGTATCTTATTGACAAAAAAGGCAAGGCGAAAGGAGATAAGAAATTTTATTATACGACAGAACTCGGAGAACGTCTGCCGGTCGGACAATTCGGTGAGGACGACAAACTTGCATGGGTATATGTCGGAGGAAAATACGGATATATAGGCACGAACGGCGAGATAAAAATAGACGCGCTTTATAACGATGCAGGAGATTTTATAGACGGATTGGCAAGGGTCAGGAGCGGCTCTCAGGAATTCTTTATCAATACGAAAGGCGACCAGAAGAGTTCTTCTTATGACAAAGTGCGCGACTTCAGCGAAGGGTTTGCGGCGGTTAAGAAGAACGAACTCTGGGGATTCATCAACACAAAAGGAGATGTGGTTATAGAAACCAGGTTTGACAACGTAAGCGATTTCTACTGCGGATACGCTCTCGTAAGGAGCGGCTCGTCGTACGGCGTAATAGATACGTCAGGCAAGTTGGTAATTCCGCTTGCGGAGTTCAACGAAATCGGCGTTGCAAAATATTTTGATACGTCGTGGTGGGACTGACGTTTTCGCAATTATATTGATAATAATATTATAATAATATATGGCGCGGTTTTCCGATAAAGGATTGCCGCGTTTTTACTTGTCAGGATATTCACCGGCAAAATTTCCGGATAAAGAAAACAGGCGATAAGTACAACAGAGTTTTGCACAGATATTTTCGCATAAAAAATTTTTTAAAATAATGTAAAAAATAGTGTAAACCCCTTGTATTAAAAGAAAAAGTGTGTTAATATGAAAGTCCACCCAAAAAGTGGGAACAACGGTTTTAGGGCTTTGAAAAAGAAATTAAAAAATTTGTAAAAAACCCTTGAAAAATGTTTGACAGGAAAAAATCGTTGTGATATTATGTGAAAGCTGCCCGAGAGGGACAGCAACAAAACGGACATTAAAAACTGAACAGAAAGGTGAGAAGTAGAAGTGAGCTATAAAAGCGAAACAACTG
>CALWHB010000026.1 GCA_944380275.1 uncultured Christensenellaceae bacterium
TGGGCTAATCGGATAATACAAACAATAATAATAAGCCGTCGGTTTTCCGGCGGCTTGTTTTTTTGTTTTGTCAACAGTTTATATAAAAATTTAAGTTCAGTTATATAATAAATTTATTGCACTGCTT
This sequence comes from uncultured Christensenellaceae bacterium, assembly GCA_944380275.1. Lineage (GTDB taxonomy): Bacteria > Bacillota > Clostridia > Christensenellales > UBA3700 > Ornithoclostridium. The sequence goes on from CALWHB010000026.1 coordinate 128, forward strand.
GTATACCGCAGAGGAAGAATACGAATCGCCCTTATGGCGCGTCTTTTATGTGTTTTTCAGCGACGCTCATTTGAGAGTATATAATAATATTATCTGCGCTCACCTTATTGAAACACATAAAAAACCATCGCCTGAAGGTGAATACGGTTTTAAGCAACATTTACCGGTGCGGATTTGCATAACGTAAAACCTGTCAATGCAATCAGTCATACGGGTACAAGGTAAATGCTGCAGGCAGTATTAAACATATTATCAAAGCATTTAGCGCAGCAGCTACGCAAATTTGCCGCTTTAAAACTGATTTGTATTATTTCTGTCGGATATCTGAAACTTTTCAAATACGCGACAGATTTAATTTAAGCGTATATTTATGAGGATAAAAGAAGGGATTTTGCAGTAAAACATGAAATCAGCATACAAAGAGGTATTGATTTTATGTATTGACACTTTGTGCGCTTTTGTCTTAAAAGTTCTTAATGTTGCTTTAACAATGTTTTACTAAAATATGGAAAAGGAAGTGCTTTGTATTTCAAAAAGTATTATTTCAGCACGTAAAAATAAGGTCGTTTTTATTGGTAAAAATAAAAAATATAGCTTGATTTATCGTACAAAAGCAATTCCGTTTGTATTTTGAAAAACCTATCGGATATGATAAAATATCCGTACAATAAAAACAGAGGTTGAAAGTAGTATGACAAAAAAGAACTGGATTTTCGGCAGAAACGTTATCGTTACCGGATGCAGTACCGGTATAGGAAAAGAATTGACTGTTCAGCTTGTGAAAAAATTCGGATGCAACGTGATGGGCGTTGCCAGAAATCAGCAAAAACTCGACGCTCTCAAACAGGAACTCGGCGACAAGTTCGACTACCGTCGCTTTGACATATCGGACGAAAAGCAATGGTTCGATTTTTCTGAAGAAATGCGGAGAACAGGTTATGAAGTAGACGTCTTGATTAACAACGCCGGTATGATTCAGGAGTTCTCTCAGTATAGTGATATGAGTATCGAAACGGTAAGAAAAATCGTTGATACAAACTTCAACAGCGTAATTTTCGGCGTGGCGGCGTTTTTACCTCAGATAAAGAAAAGCAAATTCGGCTACATAGTAAATATTTCAAGCGCAAGCGCGATTCTTCCCGTGTGCGGAGAAACGGTTTATTCCGCGACTAAAGGCGCGGTAAAAGCGTTCAGCGAGAGTCTTGCCCAGGATTTGTCGGGATTCGGTATAGGTGTATCCTGCGTTATGCCCGGTCCTGTAAAGACAGACCTTTATAAGACAAGAGAGGAGGGGGACGGAAACGCAAAAAAAGATTACGAACTTGTTGAAAAAATCGGTATTACGGCGCAGACAGCGGCAAATAGGATTATAAAGGCAATGAGAAAACGCAAGAGAAGAGTGCTTATCGATACCGTTGCAAGACTTATGGATTTCGGTATGAGGGTCGCGCCTACCCTTACGCAGAAAATCACCTGCAAGGCAATGAAGGCGGCATGTTATTACGTTCCGGCTTTTGCTCCCGTATTCAAAGAGCAGATTGAGCAAAAAGAGCAAATCAAACTCGAACTTAAAGAGAGAAAGGACAATATGTACAGTTCTCTCGACGACGTTCCGCAAAGGGGAGCTTTTGCAAAAGAATAAAGGAAAAAAGAATTTTTACGCATAAGAGCAGAGAGATAACACGCTCTTTACTCAAAAACACTCTTTTTATGGTGATTTTTGTTTGACATAGCTATTGCGCTATGATAAAATGATAAAGCACCTAAAAGGGTGTAATTTTTTTGGAGGTGTTTACCGTGAGAACAAGAATTACCCTTGCTTGTACCGAGTGTAAGCAGCGCAACTACGATACTTATAAGAATAAGAAGAATACTCCCGACAGACTGGAGATAATGAAGTACTGCAAATTCTGCAAGAAGACTACTTTGCATAAAGAATCCAAGTAATTCGGAGGGAATATGTCCAAGAATATCAAAAACGTCGAGGAATCAAGCGTAATAAACCAGCCTCTGAACAATGCAGAGCTGGGTTCTGACAACGCAAACCTTCCCGCGACGCAACCCAAAAAGGGTAAGAACGGAAAGAAGAACGACAACAAGGTCGGTTTCGGTACCCGTGTGAAGAATTTCTTCAAAGGCATCGTTTCGGAACTCAAGAAGGTGTCGTGGCCAACTGCGGGCAAAGTTTTTGCTCAGTTCGGCACGGTATGTTTCGTCGTACTCATTTTCGTTTTGATTATCATGGGATTCGATTCTCTGTGCAGCTGGTTGCTTAAGTTGCTCGTCGGCGGCGGCGTGGCATAAGGAGGGGTTATGGCAGAAGAAATCACCGGTCAGCCCAAATGGTATATTATCTGCACGACGTACGGTTACGATTACATCGCAAGGGATAATATCCTCCGCATGGTCGAAACCAACGGTCTGCAGGACTATATATTCGACGTAGTCGTTCCCGAAGAGGAAGAGGTCGTTGAGCGCAACGGCAAGAAAAAGTTCGTTATGCGCCGTAAATACCCCAACTACGTATTTATTAAAATGATTTATACCAAGCAGATTTGGTATATGGTAAAACAGACGAGAGGCGTCAGAGATTTCTGCAACAGCAGCGACGGCAAGCCGCTCCCGATGTCCGCCGAGGACGTAAAGAGAGCGCAGCTCGAAAAAGTCAAAGTCGAGGATTTGCACGTCAACGTAGGAGATTCCGTTCAGGTTACTTCGGGCGCGTTGCAGGGCTTTACGGGCGAAGTCAGAGAAATCAAGGCAGACGTTCAGAAAGTCAAAGTCGTCATCTCAATGTTCGGACGCGAAACCAGCGTAGACCTGGAATTCGGTCAGATAGAAAAAATAGGCTAATAAAACCCGAAAGGGTCTGGGAGAGCCGCAAATCTTTTATACGGCTCGTCAATACCACGATTGCTATATGGAGGTAGTATTATGGCAAAGAAAATTTCAGCAATAGTCAAGTTGCAGCTCCCTGCCGGCAAAGCTACTCCGGGACCTCCCGTAGGCTCCACTCTGGGACCTCACGGTATCAATATCCCCGGCTTTACCAAGGACTTCAACGAAAAGACCAAGGACAAGGCAGGACTCATCATCCCTGTCGTAATGACGATTTACACAGACCGTTCTTTCACTTTTGAGCTTAAGACTCCGCCTGCACCCGTTCTTATCAAGAAGGCGTGCAAGATTGAAAGCGGTTCTGCAAAACCCAACAAGGACAAGGTTGCTACCATCACCACCGCTCAGGTAAGAGAAATCGCTACCATGAAGATGCCCGACCTCAACGCAGGCAGCATCGAAAGCGCGATGAGCATGATAGCAGGTACGTGCCGCAGCATGGGCATCGTCGTTCAGGACTAAGGAGGTTTGAGCTATGAAAAGAGGAAAGAGATATATAGAGGCATCCAAAGTCGTTGACAGCTCTAAGGCATACGACGTTGCAGAGGCAATGAAAGCAGTGGTCGACAGCGCGACCGCAAAGTTTGACGAATCTGTAGAAATACACGTAAGACTGGGCGTTGACTCCCGTCACGCAGACCAGCAGGTCAGAGGCGTAATAGTTCTCCCTCACGGTACCGGTAAAAGCTCAAAGGTTCTTGTAATCGCTAAGGGCGCAAAGGCAGACGAGGCTGAGGCAGCAGGTGCAGATTACGTCGGCGGCGAAGAGCTTATCAACAAAATCAAGAACGAGAACTGGTTCGACTTCGACGTATGCGTTACCACTCCCGACATGATGGGTATGGTAGGTCGCATAGGTAAGGTACTCGGTCCTAAGGGACTTATGCCTAACCCCAAGAGCGGAACCGTTACGATGGACGTTACCAAAGCGGTAAAAGAAATCAAAGCAGGTAAAGTTGAATACAGACTTGACAAAACCAACATCATCCACGTCGCTATCGGCAAGAAGTCTTTCGGCGCGGAGAAACTGACAGAGAACTTCAACGCTATTTTCGATGCTATTCTCAAGGCGAAACCGGCGGCTGCTAAGGGTCAGTACGTAAAGAGCGTTACCGTCGCAAGCACGATGGGACCGGGCGTAAAAATCGCAGTAAAGGCATAACCCGTTCAAAACGCTTGACAAATTGACAGGTATAAAATATACTTGTCTTACAAGTAAATATTCGAGCCAAAGACAGCAAGTGCTATAAGCTTAATATCTTGCCGAGGCGGAGATGACAAAGGATTTTCAATCCCTCCGTGTCTTTGGCGCGGAGGGATAATTTTATAGGAGGTAGAAATGGCTAACAACGAGAAGAAGGTCGAGAAAATCTCCGAGGCTAAACAGCAGAAAGCGGTTCAGATTGAAGAAATCAAATCTAAAATCCAGAACTGCAAAGCTATGGTCATCGTCGATTACAAGGGTATTTCCGTTGCAGACGACACCGCGCTTCGTGCGAATTTCCGCAAAGAAAACGTTGAGTACCGCGTACTCAAAAACCGTCTTGTCCAAATCGCTCTGAACCAGTTGGGAATCAGCGGTTTCGACGGACATCTTGAAGGCCCCACCGCAGTTGCTTTCGCAAACGGCGACGCGCTTGCGGCGGCTAAAGTCGTTGCAAACGCAAAGAAGACCGTCAGCGCGCTTGAAGTAAAGTGCGGTTTGATGGACGGCGCGTACATCGACGCAGCAACGGTAGACAAGCTGGCATCAATTCCGTCAAAGGAAGTTTTGCTTGCACAATTGCTTGGTTTGTTGCAGAGTCCTATCAGCGGACTTGCAAGAGCTTTGCAGCAGGTTGCCGAAAAGAAGGCAGAATAATCACAAAAAATTTCGTTTATTAATTGGAGGATACAAAAATGGCAGATATTGCTAAAATCATTGAAGAAGTAAAGAGCATGACCGTTCTCGAACTGAACGAACTCGTAAAGGCTATCGAAACCGAATTCGGCGTAAGCGCAGCAGCTATGGCAGTTGCAGCTCCCGCTGCAGGCGCAGAGGCAGCAGCTCCCGCTGAAGAGAAGACAGAATTTGACGTCATCCTCAAGGGTGCGGGCGCAAACAAAATCGCTGTTATCAAAGTTGTCAGAGAAGTTACCGGTCTTGGTCTTGTCGACGCTAAGAAGATGGTTGAAGAGGCTCCCAGCAAGGTTAAAGAAGGCATCAGCAAGGATACCGCTGAAGAAATCGTCAAGAAGTTCAAAGAGGCTGGCGCAGACGTCGAACTCAAGTAATTTTTATTGCGGAAACAATAAACATTTACGGTTAAATAAAAATCCGGCTTTATGCCGGATTTTTTGTTGCAAAACTGCAATTTTGCAGAACTGCAATATTATCGAAATATCAGCGTTTTTTTGCAAAGACGAGCAAGTCGCGCTGTCCCGTCGTCTTTTCTGCATAATTCTTTTCAAAGCGCAGTACGTCGAAACCGTATAATTCAAGACAATTTTTTATTTCTTCGCAGGAAAGAGCGGCATAATAAAACTTTTCCCCGAACATTTCTCCCTCTGTTTCCCCGTGAACGCAACCGTGCGTAAACATAAAATATCCGCCTTGTCTGAGTAAATCAGCGGCTTTTGCATATATTAAGTGCTGTTTTTCTGACGGTATGTACCACAGAGAGTCGAAAGCGATTATAGCGTCGTATTTTACCGTGCCGACGAAAGAGAGAAAATCGCTTTTAATAAAAATTGCGTTTGGCAGATGAAGTTCTCTTGCTTTTTCAAGCATTTTTTCGGATGGGTCGATGCCGGTAACGCAATATCCTTCAGATATAAGGTATGAGGATATGGGGAAACCCGTGCCGCACCCTGCGTCGAGTATGTCTGCGCCTTTTGGCAGAAAATCGCAAAACTCAATCACGCATTTGTTTACGACGCAGTTTTTTCTGAAATCGTTCCATTTGTCGGCAATTATATCGTATGAGGTTACGTTTTTGCTTTCTTGTTCGTCAGTCATAATATTATTTTACAACTTCGTGAAGAGAAGGTCAACGGTGATGCGGAGATTGCTGTCGCGGATTTTCAATCAGTACCTGAATTAAGCAATGGTTCAAGCGCACCTGCAATCACTACGGAAGATAACAACCCTTCTCCCACAGCGGCGTTTGCGCAACACACCGTTTTTAAAGCGGTATCGCAAGAGCAATATGAGCCGAGCCAATAACCTGCATCGTCGTACAGGCGTCTGAATTGTCTGGCAAGTCCTTTTGCGTTGCCGAAATACTCTTTTATTTTACCGCCCAGGTCGCCGGCGTATTCCTTAAGGACATAAAGGCTTTCTTCACAACCTGAGGCGCGCCGCGGCCTTCCGAGCAGACGTACAGAGCTTATTCCGCAGTTTTTATCGAGGTATCGGAAATGTTCGGGAAGACTTGAAGGAATAAACAGGTCCTCCGGAGATGCGCTCAGATAGCTGTCGAGAATACAGTATGACACGAGGGTGCAAATCATAGCGTTTTCGCCGGTCAGACGCTTGTCGTCGCATTGAGCTTTAAGGCATCTTGCCGCAAAATATTCACCGCCCTGACAGAAGTCTTCTTCGTCCGCAAGCTGAGCGATTATACCGAGTTTAAGCAGTGTGCGTAAAATTCTCGGAGGCATAAGTTCGCAGGATTGATTGCAGAAAAAATCGGTAACGGTTTCACAGAACTCGTCTGTCAGAAAAGAGCAACGTCGTTTGTCTGTAACCTTGTCGAAAGCAAAATCGAAAGCACGCAGAAGTTTTGACACAAGGGTGCCGTATCCTGCCGCAACAGTATATTTCGGGGCGGATTCAATTGCTGTATAATCGCCCACGACGGCTACGGGAGGATTTGCTTTGACTGTTACGCGCGCACCGTCTTCAAAAAAGTCGCAGTACGGATAGAGCATAGCGTCGGTCGTCGGGGCAGTGGGAAAAAGTATCCACTCGTTGCCTCTGCAGGATGAGGCGTATCGCACGGCGTCTGCAATGCTGCCACAACCTACCGCAAGCCACAACCTGAGGTCTTCGCTCGTATTTATGAGTTGTTCGGTATTTTTGCGAGAGAAAACGAAATCGGCGGGGAGAGTAAAGGTTCTGGTGCGGTATCCGGCGCGTACGAGCAGGCTTTCAGCTTCTGCCGCAACGCCTTTTACGTTTTCGTCGCATACTATTCCTATCCTGCATTGAGAGATAATCTGTTTGCAGACTTCAGGCAGCTTTTCTATCGCGTTGTCGCCGAGAATTATAGTCTTTGTGTAGGCGGCATGAGTCTTGCCGCATTTACAAGCCTTTTCAGGGGGAGTGTAATTGTTTAAATCAATCATAGAGTTCTCCGTTATTCTGGTCTGATATAAATGTTAGCACCTTTATAACGGGGAAAAACGTCGTATATTGTCATATTGTTTCTAATAATGAAAAAACCGCCGGTCTGAGGCGGTTTTGCTTATTGTATATGTTTTGCAGCGTATCAGTCTTTTCGTCTTACAATCTTTTTTACTTCGCTTATCAGAGTCTTCATTTCTTCGTGAGTACCAATCGTAATTCTGACGAAATCGCTGATTCTGTCGCTTTTGAAGTGTCTTACAAGCACTCCGTTTTCCTTAAGCTGGAAGTAAATTTCACTGCCTGAAAGCTGTTTGTGTTTAGCAAAAATAAAGTTGCCGGAAGAGGGAAGGACTTCAAAGCCCAGTTCTCTGAGCGAGTCAGCGGTTTCCTCTCTTTCTGCATTTATTTTGTCGATAATGCCGGCATAGTATTTTTTGTCGTTCAAAGCAGCGATTGCGATTTTTTCCGTCAAAGCGTTGACGGTATAAGAATTCATAGAATTTTTTACCAGTTTGAGAGCGTCTATCAGAGCTTTGTTGCCAATGGCATAGCCGCATCTTGCGCCTGCGAGAGCATACGCTTTGCTCATTGTCTTGACAACGAGAAGGTTGGGATAATCGGTTACGCAACTCGTTACGCTGCAAGAGGCAAACTCTCCGTAAGCCTCGTCGACAATTACGATTTTGTCAGGGTTTCCCTCTACTATTTTCAGAAGGTCGGGTCTGTTGAGAGCTGTCCCAGTAGGAGCGTTGGGGTTGCATATAATGATACCTTTTACGCCGTCAAGGGAGAGATAATCGCCGTAAACCAGTCTGAATTCTTCGTCGAGAGGAATTCTGTGCGACGTAACGCCGAACATGTGCGCCCATACCTTGTAAAAAGAATAGGTAACGTCGGCATAAGCCACCTTGTCGTTTTCGTCGAAGAAGGCGGGAAAACACATACACAGAACCTCGTCGCTGCCGTTGCCTACAAAAACGTTGTCGTCTTCGAGTCCGTATTTCTGTGCGATAGCCGATACGAGTTTTTTATTTTCCGGGTCGGGGTAAAGCCTGAGTCTGCCCGCGTCGAATTCTTTGAGAACTGTTTCCACTTCGGGAGAAGGCGGGTAGGGACACTCGTTTGTGTTGAGTTTTACGTACTTCTTATCCTGAGGCTGTTCGCCTGCGGTATAAGGAAGTATAGATTTGCATCTTCTTGACAAATAATTCATAAAAACCTCACAAAACAAATATATCATACGACCGTCGGAGAGTCAAGCGGAGTAGTGATTGAGCTGAAATTCACGACGCTTTGCGGTATAAACGGCAAAATTCAGGCAACAATTGATTGCGAGGCAGGTGAGGAGATATGAAAAAATTTATGTTGGTAATACTCGCGGTAGTCGTTGCGGCGGTTATCACGTTTGCGGCGACAGGCAGGTCTGCGGAAGGGCTGATAGAAAAAGCACAGAGTGCAGAACTGGGTGTCAACGTTTCAAGAGTTGAGGTTTACGCAAAAGGTGCGTGCGACGATTATACATATACGCAAACGGGAGCGTTCAATATTTACGGCTGCAAATTGAGCGGAGCAGGTATAATAGTCGCAAACGTGGACAATATTCTGGGTACGGCTGTTTTTTACGATGCGGAACTCAGACTGAGCGACGTACTCGAACAGTACGGGGCAAAGTCGATGATAATACAAAGCGGAGAGAACTGCGTCAACGTATACGCTTACGCAAAAGGTTGCGGTTACGGGGTTGAAATCGACGGAGAGCGCGTAAATATGCAGATAGTGCTTAAAGACGGACAAACCGTTATAGGTTGTCCGCTCGTTATGGGAAGTTATTGAAATCGTAAGCGAAGGCTTTAACGAAATAAAACGAAAAACAAAACGGAGGTTTTTATGAAAAAGGCAAATCAGGAAGGCGGCGGTAACAAGGTACTCGCGTTTTTCAAGCGCAACATATATTTTGTGCTGATAATCGTATGCGTACTCGCTATCGGCACAATGATTACAATCGCGGCAATAAACGGTTCTGACAAAGACACGACCGACCCGACGATTAACGGCGACATCGATGACGACCAGGACGTAAACGGCGACGTTGACGACGACCAGGACGACGAAGACAAAGACGACGAGAACGAGGATAAGGACGAAACCAAGACTTTTGCTCTCAGCACGATTCTCGGCGAGTATACCGTCGACATTGGTTTCAGCAATACAGAACTCGTATTCAATCCCACTATGCAGCACTGGGCGACTCACGAAGGACTTGACATGACAGCGGCGGCAGGCAGCGAGGTGTATTGTCCCTTTGACGGAACGGTCAAGTCTGTCGAAACGGATACTTTCTACGGCACGACGGTTGTGATTTCGCATGACGGAGGATACGAAACGACCTATAAACTTCTTGACGAAGTAACGCTGACTGCAGGTTCCGCAATCAAGCAGGGCGACAAAATAGGCGTGGTAAGCGGAACCGCACTTGCGGAAATCGCTCAGGGAGCGCATCTGCACCTTGAACTTACTAAAGACGGAGTAAAAGTAAATCCTGCCGACTATATGACAGACGGCGACAAATAACAAAGACGACGGAGCAATCCGTCGTTTTTTATAAAATACGCTCCCGTGTTTGCGGGAGCGCATTTTATTGCCGTAAGAACAATGTTATCCGTTTGCTTTTGAAAAGCATTTTGTCTTTATAAGGCCGTCGCCCATATTTACTATGTCGCCTGCGCATACGCGGTTTTTATTGAACAAGCAGTCAGTGCAGTCGCATTGTATAAGAACCTCTTTGCCTTCGCCGTAATCAAAATCTTTAGCAGCCTCTATGTTGACGCTGTTTTGCTGGATAATACCGTAACGTCTTTTCTGCTTTGTTTCGCACGTTCCGCTTTTGCTCACTTTTATTACGCCGGCATTGCAATGACAAGCGCGGTTGAATTCACAGTTGCACGTGGTACATCTGAGTCCTTTCATTTTATCACCTCCTGTGAATAGTATGGGCAGGAGCATGCGTTTTAATTCCGCAAAAACGATTGTCAGAATTTATGAGGGAAAATACCGGCGGTTGTTGCAAACGGCGCGCGCGTGTGTTATTATATATAAAAAAGACAAGGCAGGGCATATATGAAGGTATTACTTTTGCAGGACGTCAAAGGACAAGGTAAAAAAGGCGAACTAATCGACGTGAACGACGGTTATGCACGCAACTTTCTGATAAAGAAAAAAATGGCGGTAGAGGCTACCGCATCGGTAATCAACGAAACCAAACAGAAACAGGCGGCTGAAGAAAGACGCAAAAAAGAAGAATACGACAACGCAGTCGCACAGTCCAAAATGCTCAAGGGACTTGCCGTGGACGTAAAAATACGTTGCGGAGAAAACGGGAAACCTTTCGGTGCGGTAACGGCAAAGGAAATTTCTGAAAGACTTGCGGAGATAGGTTACGACGTTGACAAAAAGAAAATTCTGCTTGCAGACCCTATAAAGGCAGTAGGCACTTATCAGGTGGAAATAAGACTTATGGCAGGAGTAAACACTCAGATAAACGTAAAAGTTCTCCCTCTCTGATAATTTATACAGTAATAAAAACGACCCGTTGACGGGGTCGTTTTTTTGTTTTGATTGTTTTTCTGTTATCTGTTGTTGCGGTTTCTTCTTATGAGAACAATCAGCAGAAGTCTTAACATCTGCATCAGAGAAAACGCAAAATTCACGAGATATGTCTTTGCTGCCGCGCTGAGAACTTTGGACGCATCGCCCACTTCTTCTTGTGTAAGTATGCCGCAGTCGACAAGTTGTTTTTTTGCACGTGAACTCGCATTGTATTCCGTGGGCAGGGTAATAAACGTGAACAGGCAATAGAAGAAATAACATACTACGGCAAGCCCAAGGAAGAAAGTTGAAAGTTTCATTGAAAAATCGCTGAAGTATCCCATAAGCTCAAATACCATGGCAATCAGAATCAGAGGCATACTGAGCCTTGACGTGAAATTCACAACGGGCACGAGCTTTGTGCGTATCTTTACGGGAGCGTAATCTTCTTCGTGCTGAATCGCGTGTCCGACCTCGTGTGCGGCTACTCCAATTGCGGCGACGGAAGTGCTGTCGTGCGTAGCCTGAGAAAGAGAAACCGTTCTCGTAGTGGGGTCGTAGTGGTCGGTAAGAGAGCCGGCACAGCGCATAATCTGTACGTCGTGCATACCGTTTGCGTCAAGGATTGCTCTTGCAGCCTGCGCGCCGGTATAGCCTTTCTGCGACATGACCTGCGAATATTTTGTAAATTGCGTTCTGACGCGGATACCTGCCGCGAACATCCATATTATAAGAGGAAGAAAGCACAGCGAAACGATAAGCAGAGCAAACTGCAAAGTATTTACGTCCGCGCTTATTAAATACATCATTGTTTTCACCTCGCTATATAGATAATAACATATATTGTTTAATTATTATTAAAAAATTATGTAAATTAAACGCAGAATAAGCAAAAATGACGATGTCAGGCATAAAAACGTAAATACTCGCGCAAATCCTCAAAGAGAAAAACAGTTTAGCGGAACGGCGTATAAAAATAATAAAATCAGAATTGACAAAAAGGCTCTCATTTAGGCGAGTCGGACGGATGTCCGCAGTGATATGCAATTGAAATCCGGTTAAAGTCGCCTTATGTCACAAATGATTCCGTCCCTGACGTCAAAGACATAGCTGCGTGCTTTGCAATAAGGCGCGCGTTTCATTATCGTGAGCGTGTACGGACGGTATGGCAGAAAGTCAAAGTCGGCAACGGTGTCGAAATCTCCCAGTATCTCTTTTGCAGAGGCGACTGAGAAAGAGCGTCTGAGCATTTCCTGCGCACAGTTTTCGTCGCCGAAGAGCAGTTTTTCTGCAAATTCATACGGTTTCAGTTCGTCAGGGTAGCAATGGTCGTGTCTGTAAAGAAAAGAGCGGTCGTATTCTTGAAATTTTCCTTTCTTATATCGGTAACGCAATGTCTTTACGCATCCGTTGCATCCTCCACGGCGGTAAACGCAGACGATGTCGCTTTCTTCAAAACAGAAGGAATCGCAAAACGTAAGAAACAGTTGCCGGTAATCGCCGTTGTACAGTAAAAGGATAAGCATTTTTTTACCGTCTGCGTCGGCGGTGATTTTTAAAATATGCCCTTGTTTCAAAGGCGTCGCGCTGACGGATATATTTGAAAGAGCGCAAGGACAAGCCGTTTCGTAAATTTCTTCCGCGGTTTCCGTTATCAGTCTGAATCCGCCTTTTTTGCAAATAGTTACGAGATGTTTTACCCCTGCGACGGAGCAAGAAGTCTGTGAAATGATTTTTGCCTCTTCTTCTGTTTCGGGGCAGGGGGAAAAATTCAGAAAATACACGTTTTTGCCAAGGTCTGTTATATGCATGAGGGCAGAAACGGGTTGTGTGATTCTGTGAGGGATTTTAACAAATAACGGACGGTATCCGTCGCGGAAATAACCCAGCGCGAAATCTCCGTCTGCGCAAAAACCGCTGTTTGCAAGTGTGCCGTTTACGGTTACGTACCCCTCGTTGCAGTCAAAATAAAAATCCGCCATATTTCACCCTGCATAATTGTATGCGGGAAATACGACGGATATAACGCAATGTGTACCGGCTTTTGAATTATTCTGCAAACGTCGCACTCTTTAAGGTGTAAAGCGCGTCGCCTTCTGCCATCTGCACAATGAGGTTGTTTATCTGAGGATTGTCGGCAGACGGATAGGGGGTAGTGGAAATCGCGCACTTGAGCGGTTCTCCTGAACCGGGGAAAGTACGGTTGAGAGATATGCTTATAAAGTAGCATACATAATCTGTTCCGTCCGCACTTTTGATGGACGTATTCTCGCTGCGGACGGCATTTACCGTAACGCTCTGCGTTTCGCCCAAGGTTACGTCGGGGACGTTGAAGGTAAAGGACGAAACGGTGGAGGGAACGCATCTTGCAACCTGATAGAGCATCGCATTGTCGATAAAAGGCGATTCTCCGAATTCACCCACTTTGATTTCGCCTGCGGTTTTTGCATCACCTTCATAGGTGGTATAGTAGCATTTTTCGTCTTTGTATTCTGCGGTATATCCGCTTGCTACTCCGCCGTAAACCCGGTCTTCTTTTGCGTATTTGACTTCTATCGTGGTGGTGAAGAATACAACAGACTGCTTTTGGTCGCCGTTTTGCATGATAAGAGTGGTGGTTGCGAGATAACCGGTTGCGCCTTCTTTTGTCCAGTCGCCTATGGTTACCGTTTCTTTGTCAAAACTCTTGACGTTTACCGTCAGCTCGCCTTCAACCTGTTCGGGCGTCGCGCTCTTATAGATTACGTCGTAAACCAGCGTTTCGTCGGTTACGTCGCTTGTCCAGGCTCTGCTGTTGGAGAGCAGTTTCTGCGTAGGGGTTGCGCGGTTGCAGCCTGCGAGGGTAACGCCGAGTACGCAGATTATTACGATTGTTACGATTGCAAATATAAACTTTTTCATAGTATTTTTATTATACCATATATTTTATTTTAATCAATTGATTTGAGTTATTATTTGCTTTCAAGTACGTTTAATAGGCGTCCAGAGTATTGCAAATGAGTTTTTTTGTCGTTATAATGGTTATATGGTAGAATTTTTCTTAAGCGATACGCTGGATTGCGACGCGGTTTTTGCAAAGATAAAAGAGAGGAGAGGCAACGGCAAACGTCAGCTCCTTATAGTCCCGGACAGGTTTATGCTTTATTATGAGAAAGCCGTGATGGATTATCTCAATCTCACCGCCTGTTTCGGCATAGAAGTCGTGAGTTTTTCCCGTCTTGCGAATAAGACTATGGGCGCAAAGATGAACGACTACCTTTCCGCTCAGGGTGCCGTAATGCTGCTCAGAAAAGTAATAGAGAAAAACAAGGACAATCTGTCCTGTTTCCGCGGCGCGTACAACAATGCGGATTTCGCAAACGAAATTTACGCGGTCATATCTCAGATAAGAAACAGCGGCGTTTCTTCTGACAGAATAGAGGAGATATTGCCTTCTTTGCCCGTAAAAATTCTGAATAAATCAAAAGACATAGTATTGCTTTACAAGGGTTACGTGGAGGAACTCAACAAGGGATTTTCAGACGGTTCTTCAAAGCTGGAATCGCTCACCGACGCGATTTCGCGGTACGGCATGCAGGATTGCGACGTATACGTCAGCGACTATCTGTACTTAAGCAACGTGCAGAGAAGAATTTGCGAAAAACTGTTTTGCGCGGCGAATTATTGCGGCGTATTCTTCGTGTGCAACGACGGCGCGGACAACGCGAGGATATATCCTTCAAGATGTATCGCCACGCTGATAGAAAGAGCAGAAAGCTGCGGCTGCAATCCAAAGGTACACAGATTGCCGTCTAAGCTTTCCGGTGACAAAAAAATAATAAGCAGAGAGCTTTTTTCGTACGGAACAAAGACTTACGAAAGCGACGGAAGTACGCGCGTTTACGTGGCGGACAGCGCAGAAGAAGAGGTCAGAAGAATTGCCCGTGAGATAAAGAGGAAGGTGGTCAGAGAAGGTGCGAGATTCAAGGATTTCGCCGTCGTGTGCTGCGACCTTGCCGTATACGCTCCCGTCGTTGAAAGAGTGTTCTCCAACGTGGGGATAAATTACTTTTTCGACAAAAAACAATCGCTTGCGACGCAGGCAGCGACGCGCCTTATGCTCGGCGCGTTCAGAACGGTGGCGAGAGGTTACAGGAGAAAAGACGTCATAGAGCTTGCAAAAAACGCTTTGCCCGGATTTGAATTCAGCAAGGTGTGCGCTTTTGAGAATTTCTGTATAAAATACGGCATAGACAATCTCAGATTCGATTCTCCTTTTAAAATAGGAGAAAAAGACCCGGACTATGCCGCAGCGGAAGAAATACGCTCGGAAATAAGCGGACTGTTGTCCTGTTTTACGCAGAAGACGGCAACCGCAGAAGAATTTTACGGGCAGCTCAACGAGTTTTTGATAAAAGCGGATTTTGACGCGCGCAACGAAAAATACATTGCCTCTCTCAAAGAAAAGGGAGAAGAAGTGGAGTACAACTGCGCTATGCAGACGGCTGACAAACTCAAAGACATTTTCGTGCGCAGCGTAAGACTTCTGGGTGACTGCCGCCTCAGTATAAATTCTTACCTCAACATTATAGGTTCGGCAGTTGCGTCAATGCAGATTTCTCTTGTTCCGCTTTACGTTGACAGCGTATTTGTGGGAGAGGCGAGAGAGAGCAGATATGACGGCGTAAAGACAATGTACGTGGTCGGTGCGTCTGCCGGTACATTGCCTCCCGAACACGGCGATACGGGGATTTTCGCAGGCAAGGAAAGCAGAGAGTGGGCAAAGTACGGCGTGGTCGTAGAGCCTGACGTCAGGGAACAGAATAATGCCGAAAGGCTGAATACTCTGATGTTTTTACTCAAACCGTCAGAGGCTCTTGAGATAAGTTACAGCAGATATTCGCCTTCGGGAGAACCGCAGAACGAAAGTACGGTAGTCAAACAGCTGTGCGACGTCTTGTCGCTCAGAAGGCAGAAACCGCAAAGAACTCAACCTCTCTGGACAAGCAGGGAATATGCAGAATATTTTGCGGGTGCCGGCAATGCGGCAGACGAACTGATACGCTATAAACTCGCCGTCGACATGGGTGTGCGTCATGACGACAAAGAGCAGTACGATGCTCTTTACGCGATTGCGTGCGACAGACAGGGGGAAAGCTATATTGATTCGCTTTTGTGCGGCAACGTGTGCGAAGAAGAAATCGACAGTTCCCGCGCGGCAGTCTGGAAAGGAGGGCATACCAGTTCGAGTCAGATAGAAAAATATATGAAATGCCCGTTTATGCACTACATGGATTATATCTTGAGAGTCCATCCCAGAGAAAAGGCGGAACTCAGGGTCCGCGACCTGGGCAGTATAATCCACGAGGTCCTTCAGATATTCTTCACGACCTGCGATTACCGCAGAGAGAGCGCGGACGAAATAAAGAACAAAGTGCTTGAAATCGTCAAAGACGTCCTTGCAAAGGAAGAATATGCGCAGATGTGCAGTATACCTCACCTGAAAGGCGAAACTGAAGAGATAAAGCAAAGATGCGTATTTTTGATTCAGACTTTGTGCGAAAGGATGAAAAACAGCGACTTTGAACCTGCCGTTCTCGAAGAGGCTTTCGGTATGGGCGGCAAATACGAGCCTGTAAAAATCAGCCTAAAAAACAAGAGCGTGGACCTTCTGGGCAGAATAGACAGAGTGGACAGATACGGCGATTATATATCTGTCATAGACTACAAAAGCGCGGCATCGATAACATTTTCTCTTAAACAGGTAATGTACGGGGAGAGAATACAGCTGTTCATATACATGAAGGCTCTCTCTTCTCAGATGGACGCAAAACCGGCAGGCGTGTTCTATCTTCCGATAAACAACAAGTTCGTGCAGGAATCGTCTGATTCCGGCAGATTTAAATATGTAGGTTTTATAAACACGGACAAAGAAATTTTGTCACATTTCGACCATATATTCGACAGCCCCGTGAACGGTGTCGAAAGCGCGCTTTATCCCGTATGGCGTTCTGACAAAAGAGGAAAAGAGGGCGACGTCGTTGCGACGGGCGGAGGCGTAGTTGCCACGCCTGAAAGATTTGAAAAGCTGTGCGATTACGTCGAAAAGCTGGTACATAAGGCGGCGGAAGAAATAGACGAGGGATACATAAAACCCTCTCCGACAGAAAGTGCATGTTCGTATTGCGAATACGGCGATATATGTATGTTTTCGGCAAACGGCGGAAAGGCACGTGTGAATAACGACGGCAAGGATTTTGAAGATTACCCCTTCTTCGCGGAGAACAGAGATGAAGACTAAATGGAACCACGAACAGCTTGATGCAATAAAAAGCGTAGACAAAAACACTCTCGTTTCCGCATCTGCCGGCAGCGGAAAAACTGCGGTAACGATAGAGAGAATCATACGCATTATTACAGATAAGAAGAATCCTACCCCGGTAAAGAAGATAGTCATGCTTGCGTTTTCCAACGCGGTTGCGGCAGAACTCAAAGACAGGATTTCTCAGGAACTCGTAAAGGCGATGAAAGAAGAGGGAGCGGACAGAGAATATCTGAGAGAGCAGATAGACGACGTTTCAATGGCTGATATATGCACCGTACACTCGTTTTGCGGAAATCTCGTCAAGGAGTTTTTTGAAGAGGCAGAAGTAGACCCGTCTTATTCCATACTCGAACCGTCTGAAAGAGAGGGTATGCTTGACAAGGCTGTAGACGTCGTACTCAGACAGTACGGCGAGCTTGCTGACCCGCTTGTTTCTTCTTTGAAGTTTACTTTCGGTTCTGATTCTGAATTCAGAAGACAAATAAAGAGAGTTTACGGTTTTCTGGAGGCTCAGCCTGACAGACAGGCATGGCTTGACGACGCGTTCAAGGGATACGGTACGGACGACCAGCCGGCGAGAGAGTTTCTGGAAAGCTGTAAAAACGCAGTTCTCGATTTGAAAAACAAGGCGAAAGCTTTGGAAAGCAGGATGACGGAATATCCCGGTTTTGACAGCGAAAACAGGGTGAAAATCCATTTTATCGCTCAGAAATGCGAAGAGGCGTTGAAGGCTGACGGTGTATATTTCGCAGACGCGGCGGCAAATATCGGCCTGACTTTCAAGGCAGGCAGAAAAGCTGCGAAAGCCGTAATACTTCAGGGCGGCAGGCAGGCAGGACTTGACGACGCGACATCGGTTCTGATATACGACGAACTGAAAAAAGAACAAAAGGATTTTGCCGGTTTATGCTCCAGCGTCGCAGAAAAAATCAAGGGACTTGCGGGATATACGGGAGAACAATGGAAGGAATACGGTGAAAAGGTTGAGCCTTATGTCAGAAAACTTGCCGAAATCGTCGGGAAAGTGGCAGACGAATACCGCGTTGAAAAACAGTCGGAAAACAAAATGGATTTTGCAGACCTCGAATATTACGCGATAAAAATACTCAAAAATCCCGTCGTTGCGCAAGAAGTGTCTTCGCGTTATAAGTATGTATGTATTGACGAATATCAGGATACAAACTACGTTCAGGAGTTTGTGCTGAGCAAAATATCCAACGGAAAGAATCTGTTTATGGTAGGCGACGTAAAACAGAGTATTTACCAGTTCAGACTGACGGAAACAGAGATATTTCTCAATAAATACGAGGGTTATCTCGCAGACCCCTCACGAGGAAGGACGGTTACTCTCAACAAGAATTACCGCAGCGACAAGCGTATTCTGGATTTCGTAAACGAGGTTTTCTCAAAAATAATGACAAAAGAAAAAGGCGGCGTGGATTATGCAAAGTCTGCAATGCTTGAAACGGATATACCTCCCGTTGACGTCGACGGCTTGCCTGTGGTAAGGATATGCCCCGTAAAACAGACGGGTTCCGAAAAGAGAACTGCCTTCGGCGAAGACGGAATTTACAGCGTAAGAGAAGACGTTCCGGCAGAAGAGGACGTGAGCGCAGAGGCAAGGTACATCGCTGAAAAAATCGCCTCGCTCGTAGGGAAACGGGATATAGTATATTATGAGGGCGACGAGGCGAAAACGCGCAAGATAAAGTATGGCGACATTACTCTTTTGTGCGCGTCCAGAAGTCCGAGAGTGCTGGCAATCATAGATTATCTGCACAAGACGGGGTTGCCGCTTTCGAGTGCCAATATTTCCTGCGATGCCGAAAATACGGGCGTAAAGATTCTTCTCAACCTGCTTTCAGTAATAGACAATCCTATGCAGGACGTGCCTTTGATTGCCGTAATGAAAAGCCTTTTCGGCGGGTTTGACTGTACCGAACTTGCAGAGATTAGGCGCGAATATCAAAAAGAAGACTATTATTTTTCCTGCGCGGAAAAATATGCCGTGGAGAAAGAGGACGCACTTTCTGAAAAACTGCGCGACTTTTTCCGTCGTATAAGCGAACTCAGGGATAAATCGGCTCAGGTTACCGTAGGAAGGCTGCTTGAAGAAACGGTTGCAAAATACAGTTTTGACAAATACGTTACCGCACATTACGGCAAAGAAGAGTGCGACCGTATGCGCGCTTTCGTTTCGGGACTTGCAGACAAGAACTATGCCGTAACCCTTCAGTCTATGCTGGCTTACGGCGAAGACGTTTCGCTGACTCCGGCAAGTGCCGAAAAGCCTGAAGACGAGGACTGCGTTCAGACATCGACGATACACTCTTCAAAAGGGCTTGAATACCCAGTCGTATTTCTTATGGACGCCGCGTCGTCTTTCAGCAGTAAGAGCAGACCTTCGGACCTGCTGCTGGATAAGGATTTCGGTATAGCGATGCGATACCCTGAAGAGCAGACACGTCTTAAGCGCAATACGCTCAAACACATTGCCTGCGCGGCTAAAATCTCCAAAAAGTATGCTGAAGAGCGCATGAGGTTGTTTTACGTCGCTTTGACAAGGGCAAAAAACCTGCTTTTCGTTACCGGGAAGGCTAATAAGTTCGGGGAGAGCGAGAAGAGTGAGAACTCGTTTATGAACTGGCTCAACAACGTTGCGGCGGCAGACAGAGAATTTTACGACAAATATGTCGAGAACTATCAGCCGGAAGATGAACTTTGCGGCAATGAAGAAGATGCCGCGCCAGTTGCTTTCGCGCCGCCCAAAGAGGAAAAACTAAAAGAAATAAAGGAGTATTTCGACTTTGAATATCCGTATCTGCAAAGCACAAAAACGGGTATAAAGCACACCGTTACGGGAATAAATAAAGAAAATCCGGAAGAGTACGGCACGACTTATGTGTCCGACTGGTTCGGAGAAGACAGCGCGCAGACGGGTACCGCTTATCATAAGGTTATGGAAAACGTCGATTATGACAGCTCGGACGCGCAATCTGTCGCCGTTCAGATAAATGAGATGGTAAGCAATGGAATTATAGACCCTGTTTCTGCAGAGTCGGTAAATGCGGATATAGTATTCAGGTGTCTTTGCAGCGATGTGATAACCAAGGCGCGCGCGTGTGCGCATATGCGCGAAAAACAATTTATGTTACGCGTGAGCGCGAAAGACGTGATAGACGGAGGACCAGACGACAAGATACTTATACAGGGGACTATCGACCTGCTTATTCCCGACAGGCAGAACGGCACGGCAACCGTGGTCGATTTCAAGATGAGCAAACTTCCTCCCGAAGTTGTCGCAGAGCGTTACCGCAAGCAGCTTGAACTGTATGCGCTGGCGGCAGAAAACGGTCTGGGACTCAGAGTTGACAAAAAGCTGATATATATTTTGGGACAGGACGTCGTTTTGCAGGTGTAAAAACTCAAAAACGGGCAATCATTATCAAAGACGTAAATTTTTTGGAGAAACTTCAGGCAGGGTGAAAGGCGCGGCATACATATCAATATAAAAGGAGTATGTTTGCTGTGGAAAACATCGTTTTGCAAATCGGAGCCGCGCTTGACAGAGTACTGGACCTTCTCCCCGTACAAATCATGACAGTTGCGTGCGCGGCACTCAGCGTAATTGCCTTTATTCTTCAGATTATTTATATCGGAATTTGTTCTTCCAATATAAAAAATTATCGCAGAATCAAAAGGTTTGTAGTCAAGAGAGGCGACATCGACCTCGCCAATTCGCACCGTTTTTATAAGAAGTGTGTCAAACACATGCCGCGTAGTATAAGAAAGGCGTGGAAGTATCAGGCTCTCGTCGGGGACGAGTATGCGGGCAGCGACCTTCAGTACAGGATGAACAAGGTGCTGACAAAGGAAAAACGCCCTATGCTTTTTTATTACTATCTCGCTTTTTCCTGCGTAGCGGCTCTTCAGACTTTGCTTTTGTGCAAGGGGCTTGAGTGGACGGTGGCGGTGTGCTACACGTTGCTTACCGCATCGGTATGGGCGGTCGTCGGACTTGTAGCAAAGCTTTATTCCTATATTCAATATAAAAGAAACAGGAGTGCGGCGGCAGGTATTCTGAGAATCTTTGAAAAGAGGCTGACTCTGGAAGATAAGTCGCGCACAAAAGTCTTTATAGTAAATTCAGCGGCAGCGGACGGAATAAAGAGAGCGTCTGACCTTCCTGCTGAAGTGTGTGCGGGCAAGCTTGCAGACAGCGTGAAATCTTTCGTCGAGGCAAATCCGGATAAAGAGGTCGCAAAAGTCGTTGAGAGCGGACTTGTACAGACAGAACTTGCCGTAAGCGGCGACGCAAAGGACAAAGCTTGCGTAAAAGAGGCTGTCGAGGCTTTAAAAAAATATACTGCCTAAAAGTTGCAAAATCCGACGAGGTAGTGTTATTATAGTGAATAGGAGTCGCGGATTTCTGTTATATTCTTCCGATTTTTCGGCGTAACGGCGGAAATGCGCGACTTTATTTTCTTAAAAACCCGTAACGCGGTTGTTTTTTCCGCGGAAGGAGGACCCTCGATGATTGAAATTTTCAAGACTGACGAATTCGAAAAACTCCAGCACCTGCAAGAAGAGATATTTTCTGCAGAAGGGTTTTCTCCCAAGGATTGCTGGATAAATCTCGTAAATCCCAGCGATAAAGAAATAGAGTACATAGCGGGTCTGACGGGCATAGAGGAAGACGTTCTCAAGACCCCCCTCGACGATGAAGAAAGGTCGCGTGTGGAAAGCGAAGAAGACTATTCCATGATTTTGGTCGACATCCCCGTTATAGAAGAAGAGGCGGATTATTACAGCTATTTTACCATCCCTCTGGGAGCTTTTATCAAAAAAGACTGCATAATCACCGTATGTCTGAAAGATACGGCGGTTCTGCGCGATTTTGCGAGAAACCGCATCAAGAATTTCGCAACTTACAAAAAGACGAGATTTTTGTTCCAGATTCTCTACAATATTGCGACAAAGTTTCTCAATTATCTCAAGCAGATAGACAAGGCAAGCCAGCGTATTCAGAACGAGCTGCATAAGTCCACAAGGAATAAAGAGCTTATTCAGATGCTTGACCTTGAAAATTCACTCGTATATTTCAGCACGTCACTTACCGGCAACGATGCGGTAATCGCAAGGCTGCTGTCTACAAAGACGAGCGCGAGCAGCGTTGTAAAAATTTACGAAGATGACAAGGACTTGCTTGAAGACGTAGCGGTCGAAACAAAGCAGGCAATGGAAATGTGTAGCATTTACCGCGATATTTTGTCGGGAACTATGGATGCGTACGCGTCTGTTATTTCCAACAACCTCAACATCGTAATGAAAGTGTTGACGTCGGTAACTCTGGTATTTTCTATTCCGACCTTAATCGCGTCGTTCTTCGGCATGAACACCGGCGTTCCGTTTGAAAACAAATGGTGGGGATTCTGGGTTGTGGCGGCAATAAGCGCAGTCATATCGTTAGTGCTTGCGCTTTTCCTCAAAAAGAAAAAGCTGCTTTAAGTTTTGCGCTTGTAGGAAATCTTTTTCTCCGATAGGGGAGAGGATTTTATTTCCGCCTGTCGCAGACGTAGTTTAACCGAGGTCGAAAACCGCAATAAGTGCAAGCTCAAAGCGGGGTAAAAAAGGTTCAAAAAAAATTCTTAAAAATCTTGTAAAATTGTTTGACATCGGACGACAGTAATGATATTATATAAAAGCTGTCGAAAAAACAGCAAAACAAATACCCGTGGGGGTGTAGCTCAGTTGGCTAGAGCACCTGCCTTGCAAGCAGGGGGTCAAGGGTTCGACTCCCTTCATC
>CALWHB010000027.1 GCA_944380275.1 uncultured Christensenellaceae bacterium
AAAATGCCGAAGAAAATCGGCACGAACGCAAGCGAGAACGCACGCTTTGCAAAAAGACAAGAAAAAGCCCCGCGGTAATACTCTTGCGGTATTATCGCGGGGGTTTGCCACAGTATTTTTGCAAATAAGTCGTTCACAGCGCGCAAGTGCTGTTTTCTTCGGCAGACTACTAACTAAATGATATATTTGTTGAGTTTCTGAGGAGCGTTTGCAAGTTCTGCTCTCTTCTCGTCATAACCGGGTCTGCCGAGGAGCGCGTAAGTTGCGTTCTTGCCCTCTTCGACGCCGGGCTGATTGAAGGTATCTATGCCCATAAGCGCGCCTGCGTAAGCGGTTTTGAGCATAAAGAACATGAGCAGTTCGCCAAGAGTGAACTCGTTGAGTACGGGCAGCATAATCGTGTGATTGAGCTTTCCTGCCTTTGTCAACGCGTACTCGGTAGCTTTTCTTTCCGCGGTGATGAGTTCGTTCATCGTATGACCACAAAGGAAATTTACGTTGGGGAATTCTTCGCAGCCCTGAGGAATCTTCACTTCTTCGCGGTAATTGTCAACGCCGATAAAGGTAATAACCTTGTCAAACGGACCTTCTGCATACAGCTGTACCTGACTGTGCTGGTCGGTAACGCCGAGGGATTTGACGGGAGTCTGTCCTTTGTTGCAAGCCGTTCCGTCGAGGTTCTTGTTTTTGCCGAGGCTTTCTGCCCACAGCTGAGCGTACCAGTCTGCGACGAATTTGAGTCCGTCCGCATAAGGCATCATAACCGAAATGTTCTTGCCTCTCTTCATAGCCATATACTGCATAAGAGCTGCAAGCAAGGCGGGATTCTTCTTGACATTGGGGTTATTGCACTGCTCGTCCATATAACGCGCACCCTGCAAAAGCCCCTTTATGTCGATATTGACTACCGCCGCAGGGAGCAGACCTACGGGGCAAAGTTCGCTGAATCTTCCGCCTACGCCGTCGGGGATATAGAAAGTCTTGTAACCTTCTTTCTGAGCAATCTTTATAAGGTTTCCGCTGTTTGCAGAAGTGGTTGCAATGATATGGTCTTTTGCCTTGTCGCCCAGTTTCTGCTTGAGAATATCGTTGATGATGAGATACTGAGTCATGGTTTCAGAAGTGCTGCCGGACTTCGTAATGACGTTGAACATAGTCTTTTCCACATCGATTACGTCAAGCAGGGCCGCCATCCTTTCAGGGTCGACGTTGTCTTCAACATAAAATTTAGGTCCCTTGCGCTTGCGTTTGGGCAGGTCGTTGTAATGCAGATGGCATATAGCCTGGAAAGCAGCTATCGGACCGAGCGCGCTGCCGCCGATGCCGAGAACGACAAAATATTCAAAATTCTTGCGGACGTACTTTGCGGTAGCAAGTATGTCTTCAACCACTTCGTCCTGATTGTACGGGAGTTCCGTCCAACCCATCATGCCCTTACCCCTACCCGCGGTTACGGCTGCAAAAGCTGCCTCAACCTCGTCGACGTAAGACGCTATTTGTCTTTCGGTAAAGCCTTCGTGTCCGATAGACTTGCTCATCATATTGTTGAAATCCACGCGGATTTTAAGCTCTTTTTTGTTATAACGCATAAAATTCTCCTTTTTCGCGCATGAAGAGTCTTGCGCGCATATATTCTTCCGCGGCATAAAGCCGCCTGAAAACACCTTGAAAATACGGCAAAATACTCGTTTTACCGTATTATTCCCACACACATCCGAAATAATATTATAACGACGGCAAATTGAAAAGTCAACGCCTTGAGGCTTTGATTTCGCACTCTTTCAAAAATTCGAAAGCCCTTTTAAGTTCGCTTTCTTCGCTGTAACTCTTTGTGTAAACTTCCATAATGCAAGGACCTTCAAATCCTGCGTCGGCAAGTTCCTGATACAGGTTCACAAAGTCAAACTTACCCTGCCCGGGCAGGCAGAGATTTCCGCGTTCGTCATAATCGCAAAGATGTACCGTTTTCAGCCTTCCTTTCATTGCCGAAAGATACTCTTTCCAGCTTATTTCAGACTGCATCGCCTGTTTTATGTCAAGCACCGCGCCCAGTTTCGGACAGCGGTCTTTTATCTCTGCATAAAAACCCGGATTGCAAAAATAAGCCCAATGCACGTTTTCGTAACAAAGCGTTACGCCGTACTTTGCAGCGACGTCGCAAAGAAGATTGACTCTCTCCGTAATGAGGTCGTAATTAAAGCTGTATTTCACCGCTTTTTTGAGCATGGTCGCGCCGTGGAAAGTGTAGTTGTGCGCGCCTATCTGCTCTGCGATGCGGCATACCGATTCAAACGTATCCATAGCGTCCTTGAAAGCGCGCTGATTCAGGCTGTAAAGTTCTGGCTCAAACTGATTTGTAAGCGCGTGTACGGAGTGGACAGAAAGTCCGTCCGCATTTTTCAGTCTGTCTATAAGGACATTTCCGAAATCCTCGGTATATTCGCATCTCGACGCAAAAAACACTTCGCATTTTTTCGCGCCGAGTCTGCCAATTTCGCTGAGAGCGTCTTCCGTAAAAAGCCTCGGAAAGAAAGAGGCTGTCGATATTCCTGTTTCCATATTAATAATTATATCATTATTCCTGTTTGTTGCAACAGCTTTTCGGCTAATATTTCGGTTGTCGGCACTTTTAAGCTTACAGTCAGGTTGCACTCATCATCTCTATGAACATACAAATAAACATACACAAGCGCACTAAAGCTTTTCCGTCCGCATATTATATGTTTCGGTCTGCAAACGCGCATCGTGATTTTCAGATAATACGCAGTATTCCTACGTTTACGCTGCAGCAACTTTCCGGCTGTCGCAAAATCCTTTGCCGCCATAGGATTACACACAAAAATACTTTACAGGCAGTTGTTTAACAGATGAAACGTACTGC
Organism: uncultured Christensenellaceae bacterium; assembly: GCA_944380275.1. Classification (GTDB taxonomy): domain Bacteria; phylum Bacillota; class Clostridia; order Christensenellales; family UBA3700; genus Ornithoclostridium. The sequence continues at coordinate 2,882 of CALWHB010000027.1, forward strand.
TCTGCAAGCTTAAGCATATGCAATAATACATTTACGGACACCTTTGACGAAAGCGCGTATAATGCGTGCCGCAGGACGTTGCCGTGAATACGGAATAATACGTCTTATAACCGATTAGCATTATCATCAGCCCTGTATAAATATGAGCGACATTATCACCGCGCGGTACATATAAATGTGTTTACAAAAATTTGACAATACGCTGTAAGTTTTCACTTATTCAACGATTGTGTATTTTCAGCGAGTGTGCTATATTATATATGTTAAAAAATTTAAGGAGTGATTATGGCTAAGTTTACAAGATGGCTTTTGAAGTACAGATACATAGTACTTGGTGTACTGATTCTGTTGCTTGCACTCTCTGTCGTAGGCAGTATGCTCGTCCAGAAAGAGAGCGACGTTCTGTCCTACCTCGACAAAGACAGCGATACCGTAAAAGGCAAAGAGATTCTGAATCAGGAATTTTCTATCGTCGGCGACTGTACGTTGGGCTTGTCTTTTCTCACAAAAGAAGAAGTGGGAGAAATTATCGACAAGTTTGAACAGAGCGATAAGATAGGTCAGAAAAAAGTAGTGGAAAACGGCGTTGAAGTCAATCTTCTGAGCAAGATGGTATGGATAGGCACTTTTGACGACCTCAATCAGCTTGAAGAATTTATTGACACGTCAGAAATGATGACGATGCTGGGCAACAAATTTCATCTGTCGACGGGCAACATAGACACGTATGTCGTAAGCATGTATTTCATACGTTCCGGTTCCGACAACGCGGTAATAGATGCTCTCGACGAGGCTGAGAACATTATTCGCGATACCTATTCCGCAAAAATCAAAGCCGGAGAACTGAACACCGACGTCGACCACTGCTATTACATCGGCGGTATGGCGCAGAACGCGAGAGTTCTTGTTGACAGCTCGGTCAACGATATGCCCAAATTTGTCGCAGCAGCTGTCGTATGCGTATTCATAATCCTCTTTGTATCGACCAACAGTTATCTTGAGCCGATTATCTTCCTTGCGACCCTCGGCATATCCATACTTCTCAATATGGGTACAAACCTCATCGCCGGCAATCCTATGGGGACGATTTCGACGATAACATCGTCATGCGCGTCAATACTTCAGCTTGCGATTTCTATGGACTACTCCATATTCCTGATGCACACCTATTACGAAGAAAGACGCACCGGCAAAGACCCCAAAGAGGCATTGATTTCCGCTATGCCTAAAACGCTGAAGTCAATCCTGGCAAGCGCATTGACGACTATAGGCGGTTTCGTCGCGCTGTTCTTTATGACGTACGGTATGGGTTACGACCTCGGATTCGTACTTGCAAAAGGCGTACTGCTCTCACTTCTCGCGGTCCTCTTCGTACAGCCGATACTCATACTCTTCTGCCGTAAACTTATCGACAAGACTCACCACGAGTGGATAATCACTCCCAGACTCAACTTCGTAGGCAAGACGATTACCAACAAAGCGATAGCGATTTTCGTACTCGTGCTTTGCATAGCGATAGCAATACCTTCTTCCATATTGCAGAGCAAAGCACCGCTCAACTATATCACAATGACGCAGGAAACGCCTGAAGACGAAATGTCGCTGCCAGAACGCGAAATAACCGCGCTCAACAACCAGATAATAATGTGCGTACCTATAACTTATGAAAATCAGGGGTCGTCAGACAGCCTCTCGGCGAGGAACGTACTCGACCTTACGACTCAGTACGATTTCATAGAAAAAATAAAGCAGGTAGGAAAACCCGGCGACACCGCGTCCAACTCAATAGCCGGTTACGGATGTTCTGAGGTTACGGACGTATTCTCTCTGGGAACGATGCTGACTGAAGAAGACTTCGCTGCTCTGAAAGACAGCCCGTTCTATACCGCGATATCGTCGCAGCTGGAATCACAGCTGTACAGCAGCTTTATCTCCAATCTCGGCGACACGAGCAAAGGTTCACAGCACTATATGCTGTACACAATCAACCTGACTGGCGCGCCTGAAGACGTTGAAAGTTACAACGCGATGCTCAAAATAAGAAACATTGCAAACGAGATATTCGGCGCAGACAAAGTATACATTACGGGACTTGTGCAGGGTGCTTACGAACTTTATACGGTAACGCCCGACGACTTCACTCTTGTAAACGTACTCAGTGCGGTAATAGTATTCGTGGTACTGCTCCTCACTTTCCGCAAGCCGATAATGAGCGTTATTCTGCTGCTCGTCATCGAAACCGGTATCTGGGCAAACCTGACGCTTGTATATCTGATAGGCGACAAGATAAACTTTATAGCATACCTGATAGTCAGCGCGATTCAGCTCGGCGCGACGGTCGACTATGCGATACTGTTTACCAGCAAATATTATGAAGAAAAAGAAAAATGCACCGGCATCGTCGCCGTCAAAAACGCGGTACACCGCTCTGCGCCCAGCGTTATAACATCCGCGGCAATACTGATATTCGCCTGCGTCGCGGTCAACACGCTTACAACCAACGTAATAGTTGCGCAGATTACAAGACTGATAGCGATAGGCACGGTATTCAGCCTTATCTTAGTGTTCACGTTGCTGCCGTCCATACTGTCGCTCAAAGAAAGAGCTACCCGCAGAATATACATCAAACGCGGCAAAGGCGACCCCGACGAAGGCAAGGACGACGTGCCTATATACGACAAGAAGGCACAGGCTAAAGGTCTTGCAAAAGCTGCAAAAGTCGGACTTAAAGGCGTAATCTTCGCAGGCGTAAGCGCGGCGGATATTCCCGAAGAAAGCCAGAGCGCACCCGCAACGGTCATATATCCTCAGCAGGAAACGGCAAGCGCGGACGCAAATGCGGTCTTCAGTTCTGAAGACAATGAATCTGTCGGCTCCTCTTCTTCAAATGAAGAGATAACGGCTGCAAGCGACGAACAGGTTGCAAATCAAACAACAGTCGACAATACCCCTGAAACCGTTGAAGAAGATATGACGACAAGCGAAGTTCAAGCTGAAAAAACCGCTGAAAGCGACGTGGAAAACGAAATCGCAGACCAACAAATTTCTGCAACGGAAACAGAATCCTCTGCCCCTGCTGACAACGAAACGGCAGCGACGACGGCAGAACCTGACATGACAGAACAAAGCCGGGAACAGGACACAGCCGACGTTTTTGCTGAAAAACCGTCGTCAGACGACGCAGAGAGCAAAGACAGCGAAATCTCTTCTGAAACCAAAACAGAAGAAAAGGCTGCAAAAGAAAAGAAAACGGCCCCTGAAAAAAAGCCTGCGGCGAAGAAAAGTCCGGTAAAGAGAACCGCAACCAAAGCCGAAAATACTAAAAAACCTGCTGCCGCAAAGAAAACCGAAGGCTCCAAAAAACCGTCAGAGGCAAAAAAATCAGAAAGCGCGACGTCTGCTGCTAACACAAAAGCCAACGTTACCCTGCTCTTTGGCGAAACCCCGGAACCGGGCAACGGAAAATTCGTTATAATAAAGGATAAGGGAAATCCCGAACGCCCGTACAAGTATCAGCTCAAGGCAAACAACGGTCAGATACTTTACGAAAGTGAAGGATACAAAATCAAACCCAAGGCAAAGCAGATAGAAGTTTTCCGTAGCACTGTCAACAACGGCACCTATACGATTGACGAAGAGAAAAACGGCACCTTCCGCTACAAACTCTTCAAAGCCGACGGCACGATGTACGGCGTAGGCGAAGGTTACAAGACCAGAGCGAGTGCGGAATCCGCAATAGAATCTGTCAGGAAGTTTGCAAACAACGCCAACTTCATTGAGGACAATTCTGACAACTGAAACAAGCGTTACACCGACTAACGACAAAAAAAGCTCCCCGAAACCGGGGAGCTTTTTATTATAAATAAAAAAAATTATTCTTCAATTTCTTTAAGCAACGCGTCTATTTGCTCAAACGCATCAATCGCTTTATTATAATCCTGCTTTTCAGAAGTATAAAGCAGGTTTTCGTGCAATTTTCCGTATATGTTGCAGACGTCACCTGTAAAGCACTTCTCTTTCCACGCGGCAAATTCGTACGGAGCGTCCGCATTATAATCCTGATTGGACAGCCCTCTCTTTTCAAGATAATATCCGTCAGTTTCTTTGGTGATTCTCATCAATCTTTTCAGTTCCTGCTTATCCGACATAAAATCTTTTATTTCAGGCATCATAAACAACCTTATAACATCATAGATATGTCTTACCTTATTCCCTATCGTACCGCAGATTGAGTGTCTTTTGACAGACATAAGTTTGTCCACAAATGTTCTTTCGATATTCAGGACGTTAAGAGTTACATCGCTAAGTTCGTATCTTTCTATCTCAGAAATAAAGCCGTTGTTTTCGAGATACTCGTGAATATACGATTTCAAGGTCTTTTCAGAATACGGGTCGGGTCTGACGCTGCTGCCTATTTCGAGTTTGGTAAATTTGTTTATATCGTCAAACCACACCTTCATACTTTTACTTCTGTTTGACCTTTCTTCAATGATTTTTTCTGTATTAGCCCCCTTTGTAATCGCCTTTTCTATCTTTTTTATGGTTTTATCGCAGTAGGAGTCGCTTTTTTCCATGCCCAAGAAAGTAAGGTCTATGTCTTCAGAAAATCTTTCGATAGAACCGGGATAGCATTTACTCAAAGACGTGCCGCCCTTGAACACGCACAAATCTGCATATTCGCTGTTTGCAAGATTGTTGAGAAGAAAGACAATATTATAGTCCAGCTCTACAGCCGTTTCGGGTATATTTTTATCCGCTGCGACAAGCTGCGTCAATTCTCTGAACTCGTCCTTAAACAGGTGTAATTTCATTAAGCTCCCTCATGCTCAGATATTTGTATTCCGAAATGTCAGAAAGCTCGTCTGACAAGTTGTTTTCGACTTTGTAATAATCCAGAACGTCCCTCATTGAGGCTATAGTGGATTTTTTATATTTTCTTTCGCCGATAATTTTGTCGAAAGCGTCCTGGCTGAACGATTGAGCTATTTTTTCAGTATACGCTTTATACGAAACCAGATTCAAATCTTCGATAAATTTCAGGTTCTGCAACACTTCGAGAGCGCAAATCACGCTGTTCACTTCGTCGGTAAATCTGAGGTTGACTTTTTGAATATTGACGTTTTTTATATTCTTTACGTTGCCGTCGATACGTGAAGACAAAACGACCGTACTTTTAGAAATCTGTGTAGTCAGATTGAGCGCATTATACAAAGAATAACCCACAACTACCCCTTTCTCTTCTTCCACAAAAACATTTACAATTTCTTTTTCAGACGGAGGCACGGTCCCGAATCTGCCTTTTTTAGGCAAATGATATACGCCTTTGGATATTTTCTCAAGACGACCGCAGTCGCACAACCTTTCAAGAGTTTTATAGAAAGCCACTTCGCTTACTTTGTCAGTCAACTGCTTTTTATAAAGTTCGCTTGCAAAAATAAGCTCGTTTTCAGAATATTCCGCCAACGCGCTTTCTACCGCATAGTTCATACAAAGTGTCCCTCCTTCTCTATTATCTGTTATCATTATATAATTTGTAAACTTTTAATGTCAAGTTTTTTATAAATTTACTTGACAAAATATAACATAAAATATCGTAAACAAATATGCAAAAAATAAACGTGATAAAAACAATAAAAAAATAACGAACAAATCTGCTCTTTTATATACGCTATCTTTTTCTGCGACAATACGAATTAATACGTACGTTACGGCAGTCTGATATACTCTCTCTGACAAACCGGCGAGCGAAAACCGTGAAAAATAATCATAGCCTTATTATATTTGCAACACTATAACGAAATAACGCGTTTATATAACAAGAATTACAAAAGCTAATTTACCAACCGCAGCAAAAAAGCCTCTCCGTGCGGAGAGGCTTTTATCGTATACAAGACCAGAATATCAATATCAAAATCAGAGTTCCGTAACCGTATCTATTTCTACGAGTACGTTTTTGGGGAGCGTCTTTACCGCAACGCATGAACGCGCAGGTTTGGACACAAAGTGTTTTGCGTAAACCTCGTTAAAGCGTGCAAAGTCGCCCATATCCGCGAGAAAGCAAACGGTTTTCACAACTTTGGAAATATCCGTTCCCGCCGCCCTGAGCAGGTTTTCGATGTTTGTGCAAACCAGTTCCGTCTGCTCCTCTACAGAGTTTCCTTCCACGTTTCCGGTCGCGGGATTGATTGCAATCTGTCCAGACGTATAAACCATGCCACCGCTTACGATTGCCTGAGAATAAGGACCAATCGCCTGAGGTGCCTTGTCTGTGCTGATATATTTCATTTTTCTTCCTCCGTGTCTGTTAAACCAGTTTAAAGTCTCTGTCAGTAAGAGCCTTTCTTATCTGCGCTATATGGTCAAAATTCTTTGTTTCAACCTGTATGCGCAAGAAACATCCGTTTACGTCGCTGCCCTCGTTTGCTCTCTCGTGATGAACTGAAATCACGTTTCCGCCGAGGTCGGCAATAATCGTAGCCACGTCTTTGAGCTGTCCGGGCTTGTCGAGAAGTTCTATCATGAGCATAGTATTTCTGCCCGACATAAGCAGACCTCTCTTTATGACCCTTGAAAGAATAGTAACGTCTATGTTACCGCCGGAAAGCAGGCAGCATACGCGCTTTCCTTCCACGGGAATCTTATTGAAAAGAACTGCCGCGACCGATACCGCGCCCGCGCCTTCCGTAACCAGCTTTTGCTGTTCGATAAGGCTGAGGATAGCCGCAGATATTTCGTCGTCGCTCACGCTGACGATTTCGTCCACGTATTTGCTGCAAAATTCAAAAGTGTTTACGCCCGGTTCTTTTACCGCGATACCGTCTGCAATCGTCGAAACGCTGTCCAGTTTTTCAATCTTGTGGTCGTGAACGCTGTTGAGCATGCTGGGCGCACCACTTGCCTGAACGCCGTAAACTTTTACGCTGGGCTTGAGGCATTTTATAGCGTACGCAACGCCGCTTATAAGACCGCCTCCGCCTATCGGTACGACGACCGCGTCGACAGAAGGCAACTGGTCGAGGATTTCAAGACCTATAGTACCCTGTCCCGCAATGACGTCAATATCGTCAAAGGGGTGAATAAACGTATATCCGCACTCTTCCTTAAGCTGAAGAGCTTTGTTGTAAGCGTCGTCGTATACGCCCTTTACAAGGCATATTTCCGCGCCCAGACGTCTTGTAGCCTCAACCTTTGAGATAGGCGCGCCGTCGGGCAGGCAGATAAGCGACTTTATGCCGTTCTTTGTAGCCGCAAGCGCAACGCCCTGAGCGTGATTACCCGCTGAGCAGGCAATAACACCTTTTTTCTTTTCTTCCTCGCTGAGCTGCGAGATTTTGTAATACGCACCTCTTACCTTGAACGAACCTGTAACCTGAAGGTTTTCCGCCTTCAGATAAACGTCGCACTTTTTGCAGAGATTGGGTGCGTAAATCATATCTGTGGGACGAATCGCCTCTTTGAGTACGAACGCCGCGTGATATATTTTGTCTAACGTCAACATCTTTATTACCTCTTATTTCAGCACCGCGCCTTTATCCGAACTGGTAACCAGTCTGCAATAACGGCTGAGCCAGCCCGTCTTGAATTTAGGTTCGGGCATGACCTGCGTTGCTCTTCTCTTTTCAAATTCTTCTTTGCTTACTGCCGCGTCAACCTTATGTTCGGGAATATTGATTGTAATAATATCCCCGTCTTTAAGCAGTCCTATTTCTCCGCCGTCGGCAGCCTCCGGACAAACGTGTCCGATAGACGCTCCTCTGGACGCACCGCTGAATCTGCCGTCGGTAATGAGCGCGACGCACTTATCGAGTTTCATACCGGCAAGTGCAGAAGTAGGATTAAGCATTTCTCTCATACCGGGACCGCCCTTAGGACCTTCGTATCTGATGACCACGACGTCGCCGGGTTTGATTTTCTGACCGTAAATAGCCTCAATAGCCTGTTCTTCACTGTCGAACACTTTAGCGGGCCCCGTATGCACAAGCATTTCGGGCGCAACCGCACTGCGTTTTACGACGCAGCCGTTTTTGGCGATATTGCCCCAAAGGATAGCAAGACCGCCTGTCGGAGAATAAGGATTGTCAAGACTTCTGATTACGTTGTAATCGAGAACTTTTACGCCTTTGATATTCTCACCTACCGTCTTGCCCGTAACGGTCATTGCGCTGCAATCGATAAAGCCGCCCTTATTCAGCTCGCTGAGTACAGCCTGAACGCCGCCTGCCGCATAAAGGTCCTGCATATGAGTGGGACCTGCGGGAGCGAGATGGCAGAGGTTGGGCACTTTGTCGCTGAACTCGTTGAACATATTGAGGTCGAGTTCGACGCCTGCCTCGTTTGCGATAGCGAGAAGGTGCAGAACGCTGTTTGAAGAACAGCCCAGAGCCATATCGCAGGTCAGTGCGTTTCTTATAGAAGTCATATTGATTATATCGCGCGCTTTGATGCCTTTATCAATCATGTTCATGATAGCCATACCCGCGTGTTTTGCAAGCACGGTGCGCTCGCTCATCACTGCGGGAATAGTACCGTTTCCGGGCAAAGCAATACCTATAGCCTCGCAAAGGCAGTTCATACTGTTTGCCGTATACATACCGCTGCAAGAGCCGCAGGTCGGGCAAACCTTCTTTTCAAACTGAGTAAGTCCTTCGTCGTCGATAATGCCGGCTTTGTACGCGCCGACAGCCTCGAACATTTTAGAAAGCGAAACTTCGCACTTGTCGACGACGCCTGCCATCATCGGACCGCCGCTTACCACAACCGCGGGAATATTCATCCTGACTGCCGCCATGACCATACCGGGTACTATCTTGTCGCAGTTAGGTACAAGCACAACACCGTCGAGGCAATGCGCGTTTACCATGGTTTCCACGCTGTCGGCGATAAGTTCTCTCGACGCGAGAGAATAATTCATACCCACGTGTCCCATTGCGATACCGTCGCAAACGCCGATAGACGGAATCATTATAGGGGTACCGCCTGCCATCCTGACGCCGGCTTTTACCGCCTCGGTGAGTTTATCCAGATGAATATGTCCGGGCACGATGTCACTGTGTGCGGATACGACGCCGACGAGGGGTCTTTCGAGTTCTTCCTTTGAAAAGCCGCAAGCGTAAAGCAGCGACCTCTGCGGAGCGGTATTCGCGCCGCTTGTAAGATATTTACTGCGAAGTTCCATTTTATCTCCTTAAACCAAGTCGCCTTGCGGCATGGCAAAGCGACTTAACACGTAATCTTTTTTGTAATAAATTACTTCTTGAGCCAGGACATCATCTGTCTGAGCTCGCCGCCGACCTTCTCAAGAGGATGCTGAGCCTCCAGCGCGCGGGTTGCAAGGAACTTAGCGCACTTGCCGCTCTTATTCTCAGTCATCCACTCGCTTACGAAAGTACCGTCCTGAATTTCTCTCAAAACCTTCTTCATTTCCTTACGGGTTTCCTCGGTGATGAGTCTTTTGCCAGTTCTGTAGTCGCCGTACTCAGCAGTGTTGGAAATGCTGTATCTCATCTTTGCAAAGCCTCCTTCGTTGATGAGGTCGACGATAAGTTTCATTTCGTGTATGCACTCAAAATACGCCATTTCGGGAGCGTAACCTGCCGCTACGAGAGTATCGAAACCTGCCTTCATAAGTTCGGTAACGCCGCCGCAAAGCACAGCCTGTTCACCAAAGAGGTCTGTTTCTGTTTCTTCTCTGAACGTGGTTTCGAGGATACCTGCTCTGCCTGCGCCGATGCCGCTTGCATAAGCGAGAGCGTAATCTTTAGCTCTGCCGCTTGCGTCCTGAGCCACAGCGATAAGAGAAGGAACGCCTCTGCCTTCGAGGTACTGACTTCTTACGGTATGACCGGGACCCTTGGGAGCGACCATGATAACGTCTATGTCTTTGGAGGGCTTAATAAGGTTGAAGTGGATATTGAGGCCGTGAGCGAACATAAGCACCTTGCCTGCAGTCATATAAGGAGCGACCTGAGCGTCGTAAATATCTGCGCAGATTTCGTCGGGGACGAGCATCATAACGATGTCAGCCTTCTTAGCAGCCTCTTCAACGGGCATAACGGTGAGGCCGTAATCCTTTGCCTTTTTCTCATGTCTGCTGCCTGCTCTGAGGCCGACGATGACGTTGACTCCGCTGTCCTTAAGGTTCATAGCGTGAGCATGACCCTGAGAGCCAAAGCCCATAATAGCAACCGTTTTGCCGTCAAGCATTTTGAGATCGCAATCGCAATCGTAATACTTTGTAATCATTGTTTGTTCCTCCGAATTTATATCAAAATTGAGTTCTTGTTTATTTTTATTTGTTTACGTCAAAAGACGTTTTTACATCACTATGTCGTCGATAGAGCCGCCGGGCGGAATCATCGGCAGTACTTTTTCGTCCCTGTCGATAACCGCGTCGATAACGCACGGACGTCCGCTTGCGAGAGCCTTCTTGAGAGCCTCGTCGAGTTCTTCGACGGACGTCGCTCTGAAACCGAGCGCGCCGAAAGCCTCTGCAAGTTTGACATAATCGGTTTTTCTGTCCAGCGTCGTACAGGAATATCTCTTGCCGTAGAACTGCGTCTGCCACTGTCTGACCATACCCAGAACGTGGTTGTTGACGACGACGGTAACTATCGGTAAATTGTACGTTACTGCCGTACACATCTCGTTCATATTCATATGGAAAGAGCCGTCGCCGGTAATCATTACCACCTTGCGGTCGGGCTTAGCCACCTGCGCGCCGATAGATGCGCCGTAACCGAATCCCATCGTACCGAGGCCGCCGGAAGTTACGAAATGACGGGGTTTTGTACGTCTTGCGTACTGAGCCGCCCACATCTGATGCTGACCGACGTCGGTTGTTACGATATCGTCCTCTGTAATGTTGTCGGCAACACAGCCGATAATCTGATGAGGACGCAGAACGCCTGCAATGTCTTTAGGCTTATAATCCTTACTTCTCCACTTTTCAATCTGAGCAATCCAGTCTGAGTGCTTGCTCTCTTTGACGAGAGGCAGCAGCTTTTCGAGGACTACTTTCACGTCGCCCACGACGCTGAGATTGCACGGGATATTCTTGTTTATTTCAGCCGCATCGATATCTATGTGTATAATCGCCGCTTTTGTCGCAAATCTGTTTTTGTCCGTCGCCACTCTGTCAGAGAAACGGGTGCCTACCGCAATGAGAACGTCGCTGTCAGCGCACATCTTACCCGCGCTCATACTGCCGTGCATACCGACGAGTCCCAGATTCAGGCTGTCGTTGCAGTCAAGCACTCCTGCTGCCATAAGCGTATGGCAACCGGGAATTTCAGCCTTATGCATGAGTTCTGACAGCTCGTCCTGCGCACCGCTCGTCTGAACGCCGCCGCCGAAAAGTATCGCAGGTTTTTTTGCATTATTGATAAGTTCTGCAACTTTTTCGATATCCTTTTCGTCAGCCTTGGGAGCGGGAGCCGCAATTACAGCGGGCTGCTTTTCGTATTCGCACTCCGCACTCGTAACGTCTTTGGTTATATCGACGAGGACGGGACCGGGACGACCGCTCTTTGCGATTTTAAACGCCAGGCGGATAGTGTCGGCAAGTTCTTCGACTTTACGTACGACGAAGTTATGCTTGGTTATAGGCATCGTAATGCCGGCGATATATACTTCCTGGAAACTGTCAAGACCTATAAGGTTGTTTGAAACGTTGCCGGTAATGGCGACTACGGGGACGCTGTCCATAAAAGCGGTAGCGATACCGGTAATAAGGTTGGTCGCACCGGGTCCGGAAGTAGCAAGCACGACGCCGGTTTTGCCGGTAACGCGCGCATAACCGTCGGCAGCGTGAGCCGCTCCCTGCTCGTGCGCGGTAATTATGTGCCTGATTCTGTCCTGATTCTTGTACAGAGCGTCGTAAATATTCAGCACCGCACCTCCCGGATAACCGAAGATAGTGTCTACGCCCTGCTCAAGAAGTGTTTCTACCAAAATTTGAGAACCGTTCAACTTCATAATCCCTCACAATTCACACTCCCGCGCCGTAATAAATATACAAAGTTGCGCAATAGCACAGCTTTCCCGCGCGAGAATAATCAGATTACTTAATATAATATTATAAAAGCGTGTCAAAGTCAAGTGTATTCCGTTTTTTTTTGCGCTTAAACACGTGTTGCCGACATGTTTGGCAAACAGACGTTCCGCAGTATAACCATTGTTTAACTTTATGCAAATTATGAATATTTATAAGCATAATTATCGCATTATCCGCAATCGGAAAGATGTTTATTCCGTTTATTTAAATAAAAAAATTTTTTCGCAGGCAAATGACAGTCTTTCATAAGCGGCAAAATCCGGCTGAAATAAGATTATACAAAAGAAAAATCCGGGAAATTCCCGGATTTTTTCAGATTCAGCATTTATATTACGCAACACAATTTCAGCCCAGTTTTTCCGCGATTTTTCTGAGGAAGTCTTCAGTCTGCATGGTAACAGGTTCTTTGTCCGATTTGAACAGCGCGGCGAGGTCGCCCGTCATATAGCCTTCTTCTATCGTGTCGAGGGTCGCCTTTTCAAGTTTAGCGGCAAAGTCCTGCAATTCTTTATTGCCGTCCAGCTGACCTCTTTTTGCAAGCGCGCCCGTCCACGCAAAAATCGTCGCGACAGGGTTTGTCGAAGTAGGCTTTCCGTCGCGGTATTTATAATAATGGCGCGTAACCGTGCCGTGAGCAGCCTCGTATTCATAATTGCCGTCGGGCGAAACAAGTACCGAAGTCATCATCGCGAGAGAGCCGAAGGCGGTTGCCACCATATCGCTCATAACGTCGCCGTCGTAGTTTTTGCATGCCCAAATCATACCGCCGTTGCTGCGGACGACTCTTGCGACAGCGTCGTCGATAAGCGTATAGAAATAGGAAATGCCTGCCTCCTCAAACTTGTTTTTATATTCCTTATAGTAAATCTGCTGGAAAATATCTTTGAATCTGTGGTCGTAGGTTTTTGAAATCGTATCCTTTGTAGAAAACCACAAATCCTGTTTTGTGTCGAGAGCGTAGTTGAAACAGCTCCTTGCAAAACTCGTAATGCTGTTGTCCGTATTGTGCATGCCCAGCACTACACCGCCCGTTTTAGCAAAGTCGAAAATCTCAATAATGCGTTCGTTGTCAGAGCCGTCAATGACGAGTTTCGCGCTCTCGCCTTTCTTCACATAAGCCTCGACGTCTTTGTATACGTCGCCGTATGCGTGTCTTGCGATAGTGATAGGCTTAGTCCACGTAGGGATATAAGGATTGATACCCTTTACAAGGATAGGCGCGCGGAAAACGGTGCCGTCCAGAATCGCCCTGATAGTACCGTTGGGACTTTTCCACATCTGCGAGAGGTTATATTCGACGACTCTCTGCGCATTAGGCGTAATCGTCGCACATTTTACTCCTACACCGTATTTTTTGATAGCGTTTGCGGCATCGTGCGTAACTTTATCGCCGGTACGTTCGCGGTTTACCAGTCCGAGGTCGTAATATTCGGTACGAAGATTGACGTAAGGCTTAATCAGAATATCTTTAATCCAACTCCAGATTATCCTGGTCATTTCGTCGCCGTCCATTTCGACGACAGGCGTAGTCATTTTGATTTTATCCATTGAATTTCTCCGTGCGGCAAAGCCGCAAAAATTTTCTTTTGAAATGATTATAATATCTTGCCGTGCATTTTGCAAGCGTTTGCCGAACTTTTGCCGTAAATATCCAGTACGTTTGAGCTGAATTTTGTTGTTTTTGTGCATTTTGAGCGTAAAATTGCATCTTTCACGCAGTTTTCAACTACGTCGGCATAGTCCATACCGTTCTCCTCAAACAGGTAGGTCGCAAGACTTCCCGGAATAGTATTAGCCTCGTTTACATAGACTTTTCCGCTAACGTTGTCCAGCAAAAAATCTATTCTGACCACCCCTTTCGCGCCAATCGCGTCGTATACCTTCAGTGCTGCGTTGCGAACCTCTTCTCTTATCTCACTGCTTACGTCTGCGGGATATATCCTTCCGCCGCCCGATATTTTGCCGTTACCTGCAATATATTTCTGCTCAAAAGTCAGAAACTCTTCCCAGCTCAAAGGTCTTTCGATTTCCGACGCAATCGGTTTTCCGTCTTTAATAAGCACGGCGCAGTTCAGTTCCGCAAAATCCGTAAGCGCACGCTCGGCTATTACCCTGTCGTCAAACTCAAAAGCTATGCCGGCAGCCTCTTTGAGTTCTTTTGCGTTCTTTGCGACCGCAATACCTATAGACGACCCCTGCCCCGCAGGTTTGACTATTAAGGGAAATCCTATCTCTTTTTCGACTTTTTTCAGTTCTTTATCGGACGCGTCGTCAAGTACGGTATACGGCAGCACGTCAAGTCCTACAGCCGCAAAAACCGTCTTTGACAATATCTTGTCCATACCTATCGCACTTGCCTCGACGCCGGCGGACGTATAAGGAATCCCCACAATGTCTAAATAACCTTGCAGCGCGCCGTTCTCTCCCTTTCCTCCGTGCGTGCAAAGCAGAACGCAATCGGGTTCAAACAGAGTTTTTCTGCCACAAAATCCGATGCAAAATACCCCTTCCTTATCCAGATAAACGCGCTTTTTGCGCATATTGCCTTTTATATAAGTCTTTATTTCGTCCGCGTTTTCGAGAGAATAAAACGCGTTATTCTCCATAAAAAGCGCGAATATTTCGTATTCTTTTTTCAGCGTTTTCATTGCCTGGATTGCAGTGATTACAGATATATCCCTTTCTGTAGAATCTCCTCCGTAAATAACCGCAAGCCTTGTCTTCACTTCTTTTTTCACAAGCGTTTACCCCCTTTCAATAATTATCCGGCAAATCGTTTTCAATCAGAAGAACGTCGCCCTTTCTCAATATCTGCCCGAAAAGCTCCTGCGCCTCGTGCAGATTTTTCTTTACGTATACCTCACAGTCGTTCATACCGGCAGACAAAGCACCTCTCCTGAGGTCGTCCGCATAAGGACCTATCAATACCGCGACGTCTGCGTTATGCGCGATTTCTCTGCCCAGCGCAAAGTTTGCCGCGTGAGTTCTTTCGCCCATTTCGACAAGTCCCTGACACGCCACCACCTTGCGCCCTTCAAAAGCAGCAAGCGTACGCAAGGCAGCTCTCGCGCCTTCTTCGTTTGAATTGTATGCGTCGTCGATAACGGTTACCCCGGACGTATTTTCCACAAGCTGAAGTCTGTGTTCCACAGGTTTGAGCAAAGCGACCGCCTCGGCGATTTTCTCAGGAGCAACGCCCATGTTATAAGCGACCGCCGCCGCCAGAACGATATTGCTGACGTTGTGTTCTCCCAGCAGCGAGGTATGGCAGTTCACACTCTCACCTCTCCTGAAATTGAGAGTAAAACAGCTCCCCTTTCCGCTTACTTTTATTTTATCTGCAAAGCACTCTCCGCCTACACCGGTGCGGTATTTTTCACCTTTAGCGTCCCTGTACATCAGCTTGCAGTAATCGTTATCCGTATTGAAAAACGACTTGCCGTTGTGCGCGGCGACATAATCTGAAAGTTCCGCTTTTGTATCCATGATATTCTCAAGAGTTCCGAAGGTTGCAAGATGCTGGGCGGCTATGCCCGTTATCACCGCGCACGAGGGGTTTACCATTTCGCACAGACGGTTTATCTCTCCGCGTCTTTTAGCTCCCATTTCCGCAATAAAAATCTGAGTATCGTCCGGCATAAGCTTTACGCTTATGCAGATTCCGGATTCTGTATTGTAGCTATGCGGAGTCGCAAACACTCTGTACTTTGTCGCGAGCATCGCGGCAAGTATGTTTTTAACGCCCGTCTTGCCGTAACTTCCCGTTACGCCTATTCTGACCAAGTCCGTTTTTGCGTCCAGAATCTTAACGCAACCTTCGGTATATATTCGGGCTACGGCTTGTTCTATCGGATAAACGACGCCTGCCGCCGTATAAAACAACAACGGCGAAAGCAGATATGCGAGCGGCAGAAAGACAAAATCCAGTCTGATTTCTCGGATATAAACCAATCTTCCCGCAGCGCACAGTCCGACGCATACTGCGGCGGAAACAATGACGTATGCGACGATAAAACGCAAACATCTCTTTGTAATTCTGAGAGGCGTTCTCGCTCTCCTCTCTTTTTTGTCAAAATAAAACCATATCGCACCGAGAGCGCAAAAAAGCAAATAATAATAACCGCACTCTTCAAAATTCTTTACACACCCAATGAAGTATACGAAATAACACGCCGCGGCATTTACAATGCCGTAAAGCGACTGGGATACGAAAGTTCTTTTGAGTTTTTCCGCGCCGTCGAATCTGTAACCGCAAAGTTGCCAATAATTGAGAGCGCGCCACGCAATGACAGTAAGAAAAACACAGTTAAACGCTGCCGCAAACCACTCCATAAGACACCCCCGAAACAAATTTTTCTACTATTTCCGTATACGTCAAAAAATTTTCTATATAGCAAAAATGACCGCCTTCGAGCAGGACGAGCGCGCTGTCCTCTATCAGCCGGCAAAAGCGTTTTGCCATATAAAGAGGAGTGTCTTTGTCGTCTTTTCCCCAGACCACGAGGACGGGACATTTAATACGCGCGCACTCTTTGTCAGTATATCTGTTTACAATATTCACAAAAGTCATTTTCATCTGCCCCGACAAGGCTTTGTAATCCTGCGACCCTGCACCGGAAACGTCAAGCGAAAGTCTTTTTTTCAATTTGTAAGAGAAAACTCTGAAATAATATTTAAAGCCTCGCCGCGGTTTTAATCCCGCGCCGTCTGTAACAAGCAGCCCCGTCGTTCTTTGAGGGTAATTTGCAGCAAGATACGCCCCAACTCTGCATCCGAAGGAGTGTCCGACAAAAACCGCCTTTTCAATGCCCAGTTCGTCCATAAGCCGCAGAGTTTCGTTTGCGTAATCTTCAAGCGTCATAACACCGTTTTCGGGAGAATCTCCAAAGCCTCTGAAGTCAAAAAGCAACCTGTCAAAGCCCGTCAACCTCTGCGCAACGGGCAAAAAAGAAACGACCCCGCCTCCCCAGCCGTGCAGGAACACGACGGCAGGCGCGCCGCTTTTATTGCATTTTAAGTATTCGTAATTGAGATTATTGCCGCTTAAAATTGTCGTTACCTCCGACGTTCAACCAATAGATTATCGCGTCTTCGGTATTCTGATAAAATTTCTTCCTTATTCCGCCGACTTCAAAGCCGAAGGTTTCGTAAAGTCCTCTTGCGCGGGCATTTGAACTTCTGACTTCCAGGGTCAGCCCCTGCAATCCGTAAAGGGATGCCGTATAAATCATATCACGCATAAGGGCTTTGCCTATGCCCTTTCCCCTGAGGTCTTCCCTGACGGCAACGTTGTTTATATATCCGTCGCCGCATACGGAGTTATAGCTGTAATATCCTGCGACAGAGCCGTCGCAATCAACCGCTACTCTTGCCACCACGCCGAACTTACCGCAGATTTCCTCAATCTGAGCCTCGCTCCACGGCTCGGCAAAAGTATTTTTTTCTATTTCGGCGACCTGCTTTGCGTGCGCCTTTGCCATATCGACAATTTCAATCACCGTCTTTCATCCTCTCTGCCTGAGATTTTCTGAGATAGACGGGAGAAAGGTTGACTTCAAACAACTTTTTTTCCGCACGCTCTTTCGCGATTGCAATAATGTCCGTGCCTTTTGAAGGCAGCGTCTGATAAGTTACGCTGACATTATATGAAAGCATTTCGGTTTTGGTTACGCTTTTTTCCCAGACTACGTTTTTGTAATCTCCTGCAAACATCGCAGCGTAATAATTGTCGTTTCTTGCGTCGATAGCGGCAATAAAATCCCCTTCTTTTCCGTATCCGACAAGCGAAAGCGCGTCCACTGCGACGACGGGTTTATTCAAAGCGAGAGCAAATGCCTTGACGGTGGAAACTCCCACTCTTATGCCCATAAACGACCCCGGTCCGCTGACTGCGGCAAATACGTCAATGTCCTTGAGTTTCGCACCAAGCATAGCGAGAACTTCGTCCACGTAAGCAATGATGAGCGCATTGTGTCTTTTCAGCTCGTCGCCGCTCACCTTTTCAACATATCTGCCGTCAATTTCCGCACACACGACTAGCCTGTCGGTAGTGCTGTCAATCGCCAAAATATTCATCGTCTATTTCAAACTCCCTAAGATTGTCGCCCAGCGATTTTATATCGATTCTTATAGGATTGCGCACATTGTCGAACTTGTTCCACTCGACGACGACCACGCCGCCCTTATAAAAGTATTCTTCGAGTCCCAGTTCGTACACCTCATCCGCGTCCGCAACCCTGTACATGTCGAAATGATACAGATTGAGTCTGCCGCAATACTCCTTCACATAAGTGAACGTAGGGGAAGTAACGGTTTCGGAAACGCCCAACGCAAGAGCGAGTCCCTTTGTAAAAGTCGTCTTTCCCGCGCCGAGGTCGCCGCTTAGCAATATGACTTCTCCGCCCTTGAGTTTATCCGCGACTTTTTTCGCAATTGCGTAAGTATCTTCAATTCCTTTCGACAAAATTTTCATAGTATGATTATATACCGCTTGACAATAATTTGCAATCGTTTCATAATGTTATAGAACACTTTGAGGGCGGGTGAAATTCCCCACCGGCGGTATAGTCCGCAAACACTGTAAATAACTCAATATGCAGTGCCGAAAGGGTGCGATTCCCTTACCGACGGTAAAGTCCGGACAGGAAAAGGACGTTTATGACCAATAAGTTTCACTATTCGCGTACGCGTTATATCGCGTTCACCGCTATTTTTGCAGCAATCTCAACCGTACTTATGTTTCTCGACTTCGGCGTACCGTTTATGCCGTCTTTTCTGAAACTCGACTTCTCTGAAGTCCCCGCGCTTATTGCGTCTTTCTCACTGGGTCCCGTTTCCGGCATACTCGTTTGTCTTATTAAGAACCTTATAAACATGATGTCCAGCACGACGGGATGCGTAGGAGAACTTTCCAACTTCCTCCTCGGCTGTATGTTCGTGGTTCCGGCAGGTCTGATATATAAGTACAAACGCAACCGCACAGGCGCGCTCATAGGTTCGCTCGCAGGCGCAGTGGTAATGGGACTGGGAAGTCTGCTTACCAACTACTACATTGTCTACCCCGTATATTACAACTTTATGCCTTACGAAGTGATACTCTCAATGTATCAGGCACTTTACGCAAAAGTAAACGACCTTTGGGATTGTCTGTTGATATTCAATATGCCGTTTACCGTACTCAAGGGTATTTGCTGCGCGTTAATCACCTTTGTCGTATACAAGCCGATTAGCCTTGTAATGAAGACGATTGAAGGCAAATTCGTAATCGTAAACCGCAAAAAGCTGTACGAACTCAACAAAAAGCGAGTCGCGGCGGTAATAATACCCTCAGAAGAACATCTGAACGACACGGAAGATTCAAAAGAAAACTGAGCCGTAAGTTTGATGTGAGTCCTGCTTTTTTACAGCGGAACTCACTTCAGGCAAATATTTATAAAAATTATGTCTATCATAATTGACAAAAGCTGATTATTTTAGTAAAATGAATTAGCTTGATAAGCTGATGTGGCTCAGTCGGTAGAGCAATTCACTCGTAATGAATAGGTCGGCGGTTCGATTCCGCCCATCAGCTCCACAAAAACTTACGCTTGTCGTAAGTTTTTATTTCGAGGTGTAGCGCAGTTTGGTAGCGCGCTTGGTTCGGGACCAAGAGGCCGCTGGTTCAAATCCAGTCACCTCGACCACACGATTGCTCGGCGTTACGGGCAAAAAAAGAAGATATGTGGCAAACATATCTTCTCTTTTTTTGCCGTCTTCGCCGGGCGCAATCTAAGTCGAGGTAACTTGTCCTGTTTGAAATTGTGACGCTCCGCTCATACTTCGCTGCGCTATTCCGTCGCGCATTTTATGCGCTCCTTACAAATCCAGTCACCACTATGATTTAACGGTGGCTCCGGTCCGGCAAAGTGTCGCTCTTTACTTAAGGGTTCCCGAAAAGCAAAGCAACGCGTGCTTTTTGGGAAAAAGGAGTTATAAGGCGTTATGGCATGCAAGCATAAGCTTTGCGTTGCTTGTTGCTATTCTCGCCTTATAACGACGCGGTTCGGGAC
>CALWHB010000028.1 GCA_944380275.1 uncultured Christensenellaceae bacterium
AGCCGACAGATAAGGGCAAACCGTCAATTAAAGAGTAAAGGTTTATTATGAATAAAAACGGTAAAGACAGCCTTGTAGCCGAGGCTGTCTTTTTTGAAACGGTTTCAGATTTATACGCAGGAGAGCAATCTGCCAGAATTCACGGACGAGAAAACGGCAGAGCCGCTCACAGCTTTTTTGCGAAACATATTATGCGGTTGGTTTCTTCAAAGCCCGTTTTCAGATGAAAATCAAAGCTGCTTTTATTGTTCAGTTCGCAGTCGCTTGCAAATTCAAGGCAGTCTTTTGCTTTTGCCCAACTTTCGCAGGCTTGCAGAAGTTCTGTCGCAAAACCGCGTTTTCTGAAAGACGGTTTTACATATATGCCCTCAAGATAGCCGACGGGGGAAGAAGACGTGCCTTCGACATAGTCGCGCCTGAGTCCGCATTGAGCAAATCCCGCGGCGTTTCCGTCCGCAAGTTTTAAAAAACATGTGCAGTCGTCGTTTGTAAGAACAGACGAAAAAGAATCGTAAAGTTCGCCTGCAACACTATCCTGCCACAGCGAAGAGGCGAGATTTACTATAGTGTCCAGGTCGCTCAGGTCAGCTTTTTTAATCATTTTTCTTTATGGTACTTTGCGCCCTTTCTGCGCGCTTTCATTTCTTTGCGAGGGGGCTTTACCAGCTTTATTTCTGTTTTGTTTGCGATTTCCTGCTCTATGTACTGACGCGCGTATTCAAAGAAAAGCGCGCTGGTCGGTCTGCGGTAATGCCACAAATGGAAACAGTGTTCTCCCGCGCCTTTGGCACGGTAGACAAGGTGAGGGATTTTGAGTTCTTCAAGTCTGTTCAGCACCAGTTTTTCGTTGCCACCCACAAAAGCGTCAAAACGCGCGTATGTGATAAATACGTTTTTTGGGAAATTTACGGTTATGAAGTCAGAAGGGCGCAGAAGGTCGAAGTCAGGAAATTCTCTGAGGTTCTTTCTTCCGTATCCTGTCATCTCCACCCACATTTTTTCCGAAAGCGGATTTTTTGCCATACCTTCAGGGTCGTACGCGCCGCATACGAGGAGTCCGCCTTTGAAAGCAAGGGGTTCTGATTTGAGTTTAAGACGTTGTTGAAGTACCGGGTTGTTCTGCGCCGCGAGCATAAGGCAGGCAAGCTGTCCGCCCGCGCTGTCGCCCGTTATGAAAAGGTTGTCTAAGTCGAGGTTGTATTTTTCGGCATTGTCTTTTACCCAGTCGAGAGCTTTGTAAAGATGAGTTACGCAGGCAGGGTACTTGAATTTAGGACTAAGCCCGTAGTTGGGGCATACGACAAAAAGACCGAGGTCGGCAAAAGCTTTGTTAAGACCTCTTCTCCAGTATTTGTCGCCCGTAATCCATCCGCCGCCGTGGACGTCGAACAGGACGGGTATTTTTTTGTCGTCGCGCGGAGGGTAGTATATATCCAGCACGCACGTTTCGGGGTCGGAGGCGTCGTAAACTATATCCTTTTCGGCAGAGATGACGTTTACGGTTTTTACGCGGTTCGTCATCACGTCTTTGAACGCGTCGTCAAAGTCAAAAGCGATTTTTGCGATATTCACGGTTGTTCCTCCTTGTCAGACAATGTCAGACGTTTACCTGTTTTCCGCCGAGGAAAGTGGCTTTTACGCGGTAGTCGCCGTCAAGTACGTTGATATCCGCGAGATAGCCCGTTTTTATGTCGCCCGCCTTGTTCAGAGAGATAAGTTTTGCGGGGACTTTTGTTGCCATATATATTGCGTGAGCAGGGGCGATGCCGCAGCCTACAAGGTTGGGGACCATTTTGGATACGGGGGTAACCGAACCTGCGTAAGTGTTTTCTGAAGGGAGAACGGCAACCCCGTCTTCAACGCGTATCGACTGTTTGCTGTCGCCTGCGCCTATATAATAGTCGCCCGCAGGCATACCCGCGACGCTGAGAGAATCCGAAACGAGGCAGATACGGCGGTAACCCTTGAGTTTGTAAATCATTTTAAACAGCGTGTTTGCGACGTGTCTGTCGTCGGCAATGATTTCGGTAACCAGTCTGTCGTCTATAAGACCCACTTCGGTAAGTCCCAGATGCTTTTTGGGATTATCGCGACGGGTGGGGCGGGAAGTGCAGTTGTACATATGTGTAACGCTGGTTGCGCCCGCGTCTATGCAAGCGTAAATTTCGTCGTCAATCGCGTTGTCGTGTCCGATTGAAATCTGCACGCCTTTTTTGCTGTATTCTGCGGTGAATTGCGCGCTGCCGCGTACGTTGGGGGCGATTGTAACTCTCTTTACAATATCCAGATTGTTTTTCACGAAGGAATCGTCGTCAAGAGGAGAAATGAGCAGGTGAGGCGGATGCGCTCCCGCTGCTTTCTGAGAGAGGTAAGGACCTTCAAGATGAACGCCTGAGATACGTGCGTAGCGGCTCTCGTACTTTCTGATATTGTCGACTGCCTTATTTATATCCGCCGCGCTTGCAGTCATTGTCGTGGGGCAGAAAGAGGTAATGCCCGTTTCAAGCTGATAGCGAGCAATCGTGTCGATACACTCGTAAGTGGGTTCCATGCAGTCCTTGCCGTAGCCGCCGTGAGTATGCACGTCGATATAGCCTGCGGCGCAGGGATTCCCGTCGAATTTAATGCATTTGCCTTCTTTCTGATTGCCGAGAGCAACGATTTTTCCGTCGTCGGAAAGAGTAATATTGCATGAGGGAAGAAATCTGCCTCCTGAAAGAGGACGAACGTTTTCAAGCGTTATCATTTTTTATTTCTCCTGACTTCGCCGTACTGGTCGGCGGTTTTCCAAATAAATATGTCGCGGCTCTTAAAGAGCAGGTTGCCTTTGACAAGTCTGTCGCAAGCCCAGTTCACATCCACGATATCGAGTATTCTGCGGTTGCCTTTCCAATGTTTAGTAAATTTTGAAAAATCTTTTGATTCTTTGGGTGACCACGCGGTTTCCGCAAGCGCGCAGATACGCGGCAGACTGTTGAATTCTACTTTGAGCAGGTCGTAAACCCACTCTCCCCACAGCAGACCCTCTGTACCTAAAAGGTTTTCCTCTGTTGCGTTTTTCCCAAGGTAATGCATAGGTTCCATTGCGTAAAGAGATTTTAACGGACTCATAACGTAAGGCACGTCAAAGGAGCAGAGCTGATGAGGAGAAACGATAAACTTTCTCTTTTCGCCGACGAATTTTTCAAGAGTTTCTGAAGGAATCTGCTTGAAAAGATGGATAATTGCGCGCTTGTCGAGTTTGTCAATGAAATCACTCGTGCGCACGACGGCGATTTTACCCTTTTTGTCGAGGTAATCTATTATTTTGTTGAGAGTATAGGCGAGAAGTCCGTGTTCGTCGCCGAGGTTGTTTTGTTCGACGACATTTTTACATGCAGGACAGGTTTTCCAGTCAGAGAAGTCAAAGACGTCGCCGCCGATATGTATATATTTGCTTTCAAAGAGTTCGCAGACCTCGTCGAGAAGAGAGAAGATAAAGTCCCACGCTTTTTGCAAGCCGACGCAGAAAGCTCCCGCAAAGTTGCCGAAGGTGGTCGGAACGCTGTGGCTTTCGCCTGAACAGGAAATGTCGGAAAAAGCCGCCGTAAGCGCACTGATATGTCCGGGAAGGTCGATTTCAGGCTGAACGTCGATATTGCGTTCTTTTGCAAAAGCAATTAGTTTTTTAATCTGGCTTTGAGAATAATAACCTTCGTGTTTGCAGCCCGCGAATTTTGCAGAGCCGAAACCGCCGACCTGAGTGTCGTTTCTGCGCGACGCAATGCGATTGAGTTCCGGAAATTTTTTGCTTTCTATACGGTAGCCCTGGTCGTCTGAAAGGTGCCAGTGCAGCACGTTGAGTTTGTAAAAGCTCATCAGATTGAGGACGCGCTTGACGGTGTTTTCGCCCAGGAAATTGCGTGCCTCGTCCAGCATGAATCCTCTGTAAGAACAGCGAGGTTCGTCCTCTATGCGGCAGCACGGACACTCAAGCAGGAAAGGCTTGTCCTCATCGTCTGCCTTCATTATCTGTCTTAGCGTAATCAGCGCGTAAGTCCAGCCCTTTACTCCGCTTGCCTCAACTCTAATTACGTCGCCGTTGACGTCGAGGCGATAGCCTTCTTCTGAAACAGAGTCGTCTTTGACAAACGAAACCGTAACCTTGGCATTTTCAAAATCGGGTTTAATGGCTGGGCAGACGTTCTGAAAAAGCTTTCTTGCGAGAGGTTCGCAGAATTCCGCTCCTTCGCAACAAATTATTTTGGGTTGTCTTTCCATGGCGACGTCGCCGCCGTAAATTTTGCAGGATTTTACCTGCGGTATTATATCGAGCATATTACTCCTTTGCGCCGCCCGGCGCGGAATTGAAACTGAGTCAGAGTAAGTCTATAGGTACGGAATAATTATAAAACAATGCGCGCGATATGTCAAACTCGCGTAAAGTTTTGAACATATTTAATACCGTTTGCCTGAAAAAGCGCGTCAAAATGCGACATAATAAACATTTGCAAAAAATCTGTATATTTATTTTTCCCCGTTATGAAAAGCCTTTGCTCCTGCGTATTAAAGAGATTGAGCCGTACGATATGTAAACTTGCGTTTGCGCAAATGTAAAGATATGTGTATAGACCTTGCGTGCAAAGCAATTTATAATTGACTTAAAGAAGAGCAGTCGAGTCTGAAGACTTTGTTTGACAAAACAACCAAGGGGAGAAAATTTATGCAGGAAATCGCTGTAAAACTGAGCAAGGTTACGAAGGTTTATCAAGACAAGCAAGGCACGGTAAACGCGCTTGACGGGATAGACCTTGAGATAAGGGGCGCAGGGCTGACGCTTATTACGGGAGATAACGGATGCGGAAAGTCGACGTTGCTCAATGTGATAGGCGGACTGGATAAACCGTCGCAAGGCAAAGTCGAAGTTGCGGGGGTTGGCGACGGCAGCAAGCTTAAAGAGCGCGCCCTGTCGACAGGATATATATTTCAGACGTCCAATCTCGTATCCACGCTCAACGTCGCTTTGAACACAGAGCTGTGTGCGCAGAGCGACGAGTCGGCACAGAAGGCTCTTGAAGAGGCAAAGACGGCAGATTTGAAAAGCCGCATGCCTCACGAGCTTTCGATAGGGCAGCAGCAACGCGCATGCATAGCGAGAGCAATCGCAAAGGGCGACCCTGTTTTGCTTGCGGACGAACCCACCAGCAGTCTTGACCCTCAGACGAGAAAGGAGATAGCCGATATTCTGTGCGACCTTGCGAAGGAAAAAGCGGTTATTGTGGTAACGCATTATCCTGAAGATTTTGAACGTGTCGACAGACACATAGTAATGAGCAAAGGCAGGATAGTATCCGATACCGGGATTTGCGAAAGCGCGCCTTTAACGCAAAAAGAACGCAAAGAAAAAAGAAAGAAAAAGGATTTTGCAGCGGTGGTATACAGCGCGGCATACAGAACCCGTAAGCACGTTATAAGGTTTGCGGTAAATCTGTTTATGCTGATAGCAGGGATAGCCTGCATTGTAACGGGAGAGAGCGCAACGTCGTATTTTTTCGATGAAGACAAAGAGTTCAGGCAAGCCGCGTCGCTTGACGAAATAAGCGTGCTGACTGACGATTATTCTTATTTCGGGGACAGAGCCGTGCCTGTATACGGGGAATACGACTGGTTAGAATTTCCCGAAGAGTTCTACACGAAATACGACCCTTTCGGAGAAATGCTGAAAGACGATTACGGGCAGGTATGCAGATTGTACACTCCGTTTTTTACAGACGCCGCTCTGCTTGAAGGAAAAGAACTCGTTTCAGGGCGACTGCCCGTTGCGGATAACGAAGTCGTAATAAACAAATATCTTGCCGATATGTACATAGATTATTGCAGTACGCAGGACCTCGGTTCTTACGAGGACGTCGTTGAAAAGGGATTGCTCACCGCGTACGATTACGAAGTGCCTGTTCAAAGCAATCCGACATACCGTATCGTAGGCATTACGGACGACGACCTTTCGGCATACGAGCCGCTGAGAAATACGAAAACCGAGTGGAGTCAAATCTCGGCGCAGGGAAGAAAAGACGATGCAGAGGACAAAGTCGTGCTTATATACGAGCTTGCCGAACTTCTTAATTCTTCTTCTGCCGGAGCTATATACGCAAAAGGATGCGGCGCGGCTTACAACGCAGGGTGCAATCTGTATTTCAATCCCAAAGTAAACTGGTCGACGGCGAAGAAAGATTACGGCGACGCGAGCGGCACGGGGATTCTGAATATCGGTTACGGCGATTACACGCGGGATATTGAGATTTACGGTTCGACTGAAGGAGCAATCGTAAATTTCGACGCGTTGTCGCAGACGTCTTACAACGACTGGATAAAAAGCGGTGCGACGCAAGAGGATATAGAAAAAGAAGTCGCAAGACTTTTGCTTTCGGTAAAAGACAAGACGGTTTACTTTTCAATGCTGTATCACAGACTTGAAAAAAGCGGCGGCATAAGCGATATACTGGACAGGTTTTCCAGATATTATTATTTCGATTTGGAGATGAGAATAACCGGTATTTATATCGCGGACAGCGAGTGCTTTTATAAGGGCGGAACTCTCGCGCAGGGAGGAGATGCCTCGGTATCGCCTTCAACGTTGTTTCTGAGCGACGAAAACTACAGGACGGTAAATTCGGCTTACTGTCAAATCCCGACCGGAGGATACGCGCTGCTTGATATTTCCGGCATAGAAAATTCCCGCCGGTTCAGAGAGGAAATCGACGAGAATCCGCGAGTAATATCTTATTCGTATTCAGGGATGTTCAATATACAGAAAGCGTCTGACAACATCTCAATCGTGGGAGTCGCGGCAAGCGTGGTTGCGGCGGCGGTAGTCGCGGCGTCGCTATTGTTTTTGCTTTACAGCGTTTCGCAGTATTTCAAACTATATTCGACCGATATAGGCATATTGATGAGCCTCGGAAAGAGCAGAGCATACTGCGCCGTATTTTTGTTGGGAGAGTATGTAGCGATTGCCCTTGCCGGAGTGCTGGCGGCGATTCCTTGCGTGCTGTGTCTGCCCGCATTGTTCAATGCCGCGCTTGTGTGGGGAGTTGCGGTAAAAGTAAAGGTATTCGTATCTTCGCTTGCGGCGGCAGGGTACGTCGCTGCGTACGTTGCCGGGTTTGTCGCAATCGCTTTCTGCGGCGCGGCTATAGGGACAGCGAATAAAACGCCTGTAGAAAGGATAAGAGAACGGGCGTAAAGGGCGTTGAGTTTTTACCTGTTGTCCTGCAACGGCAGATTGCCGTGCATAAAAGAAGATTTGTATAAATTTTTGCACCCGTGTTTGTTATATGCAGAATAAATGTGCCGCTGAAATATGCGGCATTGCGTAGTATCAGAAAAAATAACGGCTTTAATATCCTGCTTTGATATTAAGAAAAACGATATAAATTACTTATTTTGTTGACCTCGGTTTTCAAAAACATTTGGTAATAATTTTATTTGCAACGGTTGACAAACCGGGTTCTTCGGCATACAATATAGTTGCGAGCGCAACAGTTGCAGCCGCAACTTGTTTACGTTTTCTTCGGTTTACGACGCAGAAAAACGTGCGGAAAGGTTTTGCCGGGACGCTGACGTTTACGGTTGTTTATGAGCGAGCCTTTTGCCTGACGCAAACAGCGGAGTCCGGATTTGCAGAACGGCTGACTGAAATTTTATCGCGGCGCAAAGCGTCGCAAAGGGGAGTATATGTCGGATTTTATTAAAAACACAGGACAGATATGGCGTTGCGGCAATCTTTACCGTACGTCAAAGTACGAGTCGCTGGGAATAGGCAGTTATCAGGATTCTTATATAGTAAACGTATGCGCTCATCCCGGAATAACTCAGGAAGGATTGAGCAGGCTGATATTCGTGCATAAAAGCAACGTGGCAAGACAGCTGGGACTTTTGGAAGAAAAGGGGTTTATAAGGAGAGAGAGCGACCCCCAGGACAAAAGAAGTCTTCTCGTATATCCTACATACAAGGCTTTTGCCGCTCTTAAGGAAATTGAGAGGGTAAACGCTGAGTGGGACGCGCTTATTCTCGAGGGGCTTTCCGAAGAAGAAAAAGAAGTTGCCGAAAAACTGACCGCGCGCCTTGCCGAAAGGGCGAAAGGTCTGATTGACGGAAATGACAAAAAGACGGAGGGCAGAGGATGAAGAGTCTTTTGGGCTATTTATCTGTACACAAAAAGCGCATGACGGCGGGGCTTATAATAAAATCTCTCGGTACCGTTGCGGAATTGTTCCTGCCTATGATAATGGCTTATATGATTGACGAGGTCGCGCCCACCGGCAGCATACTCGCGCTGTCGCTATGGGGCGCGGCTATGTTTGTCTTTGCCGTCGTCGCATGGGGCGGCAACGTAATAGCCAACCGTATGGCGTCCAGAGTGGCGCGAGATACGACGGAGGTGATACGCAACGACCTCTTTTCTTCCACTCTTTATCTTTCCGCAAGACAGACGGACGAGATAACCGTTCCTTCGCTGGTTTCCAGGCTGTCGTCCGACACTTACAACGTGCATAATATGATAGGCATGGTACAAAGGCTGGGAGTGCGCGTTCCTATACTGCTTATAGGAGGAGTCGCGCTGACGTTTACCGTAGAACCCGTGCTTGCGCTGGTACTTCTCGCGGTAGTGCCCTTTATCAGCCTTGTCGTTATATTCGTATCGTCAAGAGGTATCGTACTTTATACAGACCTTCAGCGCGCTGTCGACGCAATGGTGAGAAAGGTGCGCGACGACTATACGGGCATACGCGTCATAAAAGCTTTGTCTAAAGGAGATTATGAGAGAGAAGGGTTTGCCGCGATAAACGAAAACGTCGTTGAAAAAGAAACAAGAGCCGGCGTTACGATGAGCATAAGCAACCCTATACTCAACGTGGTTCTCAATCTGGGTATGACCGTCGTCGTGCTTGTAGGTGCTTACAGGGTGAGCAAAGGACTGGCTATGGTGGGAGAACTGATAGCTTTCACGTCCTATTTCACGATTATCCTCAACGCTGTCATTTCCATAAGCAGAATTTTTGTCAACGTCAGCAAAGGCAGCGCGTCCGCAAAGCGTATCTGCGCGGTACTCAATATGCCCGAAGAACTCGTAAAAGACGATTCGCTCGTTCCCGAAAAAAATACCGGGGAGAGAGGGACGGTAAAGTTTGAGGACGTAACGTTTTCTTACGACGGTGCGCCCGCGCTCGAAGACATAAGTTTTGAACTGAAAAAAGGAGAGAGTCTGGGTGTAATAGGCGCAACCGGCAGCGGAAAAACGACTCTGCTCGCGCTGTTGCTCAGATTTTACGACGCGGATAAAGGCAGAGTTTTCGTCGACGGCGCAGACGTCAGAAGTTATGAAGAAAAAGAGCTGAGGTCGAAATTCGGCGTTGTGTTGCAGAACGACTTCCTTATGGCGGCAAGCGTGGAAGAGAACATAAAGTTTGAAAGAGATATTTCTGACAGAGATATGAAAGATGCGGCAGAGAGGGCAAAAGCGGCGTCGTTCATAGAGGAGTTGGACGAGGGGTATGACAGCAAACTGACTGTAAGGGGTTCAAACTTCAGCGGAGGGCAGAAACAGAGGATGCTCATCGCCCGCGCGCTTGCAGGCAATCCCGAAATACTTGTCCTCGACGATTCTTCGAGTGCGCTCGATTACAAGACGGACGCGTCTTTGAGAGCAACGCTGAGAGAAAAATATCCGGATACGACAATCATACTGATAGCGCAGAGAATAAGTTCGGTACGCTTTGCGGACAAAATTCTCGTGCTTGACAAAGGCAGGGCAGCAGGGCTGGGCAGCGACGCAGAGCTGATGAAGACATGCGAAGTCTACCGCAGTATTTACGAATCGCAGGGAGAGGCTGGAGGTAACGCATGAAAAAAGTAGAAAACAATGCAAAGACCAACCGCCGTGCCGTGGCGATAAGACTTGCCGGATATTTCGCAAAGTATAAATTCAGTGTGATTTTCGCGTTTCTGCTTATGCTGGGCAGCAATCTTTTTGCTCTGCTGGGTCCTTATCTCACGGGCAAGGCAATAAACGCGATAGACCTCGATACGGGCGTGGATTTCAATGCCGTGATATTTTATTGCTCGCTTATGGCGGCTTTTTACGTTGCGTCGGGCGTGTTCAGCTATATCCTTTCTGTCGTTATGATTAAACTCAGCCAGAAGATAATAAAAAGCATGAGAAAAGACGTGTTCGACAAGATTATAGCTCTTCCCGTAGGCGCGCTTGACAAGATGCAGGCAGGCGACTTAATCAACAGGATTTCTTACGACATCGACACCGTAAACGCGTCGCTTTCCAACGATATTCTTCAGGCTGCGACGGGCATAATAACGGTAATAGGCGCGCTTGTGGGTATGCTTGCCATATCGCCCGCGCTTTTCGGAGTCTTTGCGATAACCATACCGCTTTCGGTATTCATTACCGTGCAGAGGAGCAGACAGGTCAGACCGCTTTTCCGCAAGCGTTCGGGCAAACTCGCGCAGCTCAACGGATATTCGGAGGAGATGATTTCAGGCATAAAGACGATAAAGGCTTACGGCAGAGAAGAGAAGATGATAGAGAAGTTTGCCGGAAAGAACAAAGACGCCGTGGACGCATATTATGCCGCTGATTATCTGGGAAGTCTGATAGGTCCTTCGGTCAACTTCGTCAACAATTTCGGTACGGTGCTGATAAGCACGGCAGGCTCTTTAATGTATCTGTTCAACATGATAATGCTGGGCGACATCTCGTCCTTTCTGCTTTATGCGAGAAAGTTTTCAGGACCTATAAACGAGTATGCCAACATTATGAGCGAAATTCAGTCCGCTCTCGCGGCGGCGGAAAGAGTGTTCAGACTGCTGGACGAATTGCCGGAGGGCAGTGCGGACAACGCAGAAGAAGAACTCGAAAACCCCGTGGGCGACGTGGCGTTTGAACACGTTCGTTTCGGTTACGACCCTGAAAAGATTATTATCCGCGACCTGTCGTTTGAGGCAAAGGCGGGACAGACCGTGGCTATCGTAGGCCCTACCGGAGCGGGAAAAACCACTCTCGTAAATCTGCTTATGCGCTTTTACGACCCGCAGGGAGGCAGAATCACCATTGACGGAAAAGATATAAAGCGGTATACGAGGAGCAGTCTGCGCGCGGCGTTCTCAATGGTACTTCAGGAAACCTGGCTTTTTGAAGGCACGGTCAGAGAAAATATAGCTTACGGCAAGTCCGGCGCGACAGACGAGGAGATTAGAAAAGCAGCAAAAGAGGCGAACATAGAGGACTATATAGAGGCACTTCCGCTCAGATACGACACTCCTGTTACGGACGGAGGGGTAAATCTGTCAAAAGGACAGAAACAGCTCATGACTATTGCCCGCGCAATGCTTTCGCCCGCGCATATGCTGATACTCGACGAGGCGACGTCCAATGTGGACACGCGTACAGAACTGCTGATACGCGCCGCTATGGACAGACTCATGCAGGGCAAGACCTGTTTCGTCATAGCGCACAGGCTGTCCACGATAAAGAACGCAGACCTTATACTCGTTGTCAAAGACGGCGACATCGTGGAGAGAGGAAAACACGAAGAGCTGCTTGAAAAAGGCGGTTTTTACAGCGAAATATACAACGCGCAGTTTGAGTAAAATCAGACTATACGGTTTTATGAAAAGGGGATTGAATCATCGGATTTTAAACGTAAAATCAAAAATCGAATCAAACGGCTTTTGAGAAAAAAAGAGTTCCGTTTTTCAGAGAAAGCTGTGCTTTGCCTATGTTTCTTTTTACAGACGTTTTATCTTTTTCGCCGACGGAGTTTTGCTAAGCTCAGAGCATATATATGTTTAACAAACACGGGCAGGAAAATTTCAATCAAACAACAAGCAAATCACGCTTTATGAACCATCTTTACAACGGGCACGGGAGGAGTGCCGGGAGCAGAGTAGCCTTCGCATCGCCGTGTTATTTCAAATCCGACAGACTCATAAAGTCGCAGGGCAGGGGCATTGTCTGCAAGACACTCAAGGGACACGCTCTTTTTATCTTTGAGGTAGGTTTTAAGAAGAGATGTCGCTATGCCCTGTCCGCGGCTGTCGGGAGATACGCAAAGGCACAGCACATAATCGCCTTTTTCATGTTCCGCCTCATAAGCAAAGTAGTTTTCTTCTGCGTCCTCAGCTCCTTCGGGCAAGGGGATTTTGCATTGAGCGAAAGCCGCCGCAAGAGTGCCTCTTTCCCATAAGTCGCCGTTGCAGCCCACAAGAACTCCGCGCACTTTGCCGTTGCCGTCGGTTGCCGCAAACAGGTTTTTGAGGGAAAAAAGTCCGTTTTCGATTGAAAATAAAACGGGAAACACTTTGCCTGCATTTATCTCGCTGCCGAAAGCGGTGGGATAAATTTCGGGGTCGGTATGGTAAAGAAGTCTGCCTGCGTCGGTCAATTGGGCAGAGTTCAGGTTTTTTCCTTTAACAATCTTTATGCTCATAAAGTTCTTTAAGACGCGAGTGCTTGGCAAACAGCGGACTCGTGGGATAAGGGGACAGGTTTATTTCGTAAATCTTGCCCAGCTCCTTGTTGTCGCAGACGTATCTGAAACCGAAGTTTTTGTAAAAAGCCTGCTGGTCGCGGCGGAATACGTTTACGCAAAAACGTGTGAAGAATATTCCGTTTTCTGCAAATTTTTCCAGTCTTGAGAAAAAACTATCCACCATTTTAAGATTGTTTTCAAGGGTTTTGTATTCCATATTCAGCGACATGTTGAGTATATAGCCGTTATAGTCGCCGGGGAAACATATATATTCTGTCGTGTCAAGGGTAAATTCGCTTTCGGTCGTCTGACCTTTTATTGCGCGTTCGTATGTTTCGTCGTCAAGAGCGACCATGGACCAGTCGCCTGCGATTTCGTCGTTATCGTTGACGAGAAAGCTGAAGTAGTCCGGGCAGTTTTCTACAAAGTCCGCCCACTGCTGAGGACTTCCTTCGTTGAGTTCTCCTATTCCTTCGTAAAGGTTGAGGTCGTTTTCGACAAGACGTTGAGCTATCGAAAGAGGAGTGTATCCTTTTGAATACAGATATTCCGCCTCGACGACTCTGAGCGCGCCGCTCTTTACCGTATCGGTCGCGTTCGTAACCGGCGCAACCTGTTCGTTGTTGTGCATAAGCGCGCTTTTTATCGTGTCTTTAAGTCGTAGAATATGATTTTGCAAAGGCTTTGTCAGTGCCTCAAGCCAGTGAGTCGCTCCCAGGTAGTATTCGAGAGAATCGTCGGGCGCGACGTCTTCCACTCTGAAAGGAATTATTACAGACCCCACTTTTGTGGCGTAATTTATCTCGTTTTTAACGTGCTGCGACGCTTTTGAATTTTCTGAGAAGATGAGCAGAAAAACCTTTGACTCTCTTATGGCAGATATTATGGATGCGGAATATTTTTCTCCGGGAACGGCGTCGCGGTAAGCAATCCAGCATTTTATGCCGTACTCTTCGAGAGTATGCACAATCGCGTCCGCATAGGTTTTGTCTTTGCTTGAATAAGAAATAAAAACTTCGTACATAAGTTTCCCCCGCAAGTCTTGTAAAACAATTATACACCGATAATCGCGGGTTGTAAAGGATTGTTGAGCCAAAGAGTGCTTAAGTCAAAGGGAAAAGGGATGGCTATACGGTATAATATTCGGAAATGTTCGCGTCGGGCGGGCGCAAGATTTCCAGCATCGTCGGATAATTGCTTATTGCTATTGAAATGCGCGTCGTAATCTGATAAAATAAAATAAAACCGATGTTTAAGGAGATAATTATGGAACCATACGAAGGAGGAGAGCCTTATCTTTTCGTTTCCTATTCGCACGCGGACAGGGCAGAAGTGGAAGGCTACATTAAATTGTTGCAGAAAAGGTTGTGCTATCTGTGGTACGACAAAGGAAATCACGCCGGCGACGACTGGGCTGAAAAAATCGCGGAACACCTCGTTAAGGCGCATACGGTGTTGCTTTTTATCAGCAAAAATTCTGTTTTGTCCACCAACGTGAACAATGAGCTTACAATGGCTCTGAATTACAAAAAACGTATTGTCCCGGTCTATATAGACGACGTAAAAATTCCCCTCGGCTGGGAGATAAAAATCAGCCATATTCACGCTGTCGAAATGATTTCTGAAGAAAGCAAGAAAGACGCTGAAAAACTGA
This sequence comes from uncultured Christensenellaceae bacterium, assembly GCA_944380275.1. GTDB lineage: Bacteria > Bacillota > Clostridia > Christensenellales > UBA3700 > Ornithoclostridium. The sequence goes on from CALWHB010000028.1 coordinate 14,180, forward strand.
TAAGAGAAATTCCCGCAGAAGTATTCAAAAAACACGGTTCGCCGTTTTATAAAAACGACGCGCACTCTTTTTATTTTCTGTGCGAAGACATAAAGGACGATTTTACCGGCAAACTGAGCATTGTCTGCGAAACGGAAGGGAAGAGTGAGATTATCTGGAATTATACGACGCCGGGACCGTATGAGATATGCGCCTGCGTGAACCGCAACGAAACGGATGAAAACGGGAAAAACCCCGTGCTTGTAAACGTTCACGGTCAGGTTGTCGACGATTTCTTCGATATGAAAGGCAACGGGTGCGTTATTTTCAGCGTGAGAGCCTCGCTTTATCTGCCGTATCCGCTTAACGGTCCGGAGGGCGACGGCATAATAATCTTCGCGCTTATAAATCCTATGGGAGCACACCCTTCCGTCAAAGTCCTCGACTCTATGACTTCATATGAGTCTTCCACTTCTTACGACGGCAAAGTTTCGCCCGGCTATGAGTACGACCCCGTCGTCGCTCCGCCTGAAGAGTATAAACGCATTATGCATATTTTGCCCAAAGAGTGAAAGGCTGATTAATGCGAAAAAAGCAGATTGATTTTTATGACGCGAAAAGTTGCGAAGGCAAAAAACCTTTGAAAAAATGAGGAGCGGAGTGATAAAAAAAATAGGTTGTCTGTGCGTTTTTTTGATTATACTTGCGTTGATAATCCTTTTGATAGGATATTTCGTTTTTGACGTCTTCGGTTTAGGGAAGAAAAAATTAAGCGATGCAGAGTGGATTGAACAGCAAACAGGCATAACGATTCCTGAAAATGCGCAAATGATATATCGGCAAGAAGACGACCACGGATTTGCTCCGGGAAGACCGCGAAGATATTACGTTTTCAAGTTTGAAGAAGAGCCGTCTGAGTGGCTTGAAGAAAACGAGTTTTCTGCCAGAGCCGACGAGGATTTCGAAACCGTATTCAGATATGTCAATTCAAGCATAGAACCAGGCGAAGAGGGTTATATCCCTGAAGAGTACAGACCTGACTTCGAAAAGCCGTATTATAGGCTTAACGCACCAAACGCATATTATTTTGCGTATCAGCCGGACAGTCTTATGCTTATGGTATATGCGGTGCCATGGTAAAAACGGCTGATTTGAGAAACGGGGATTTTTAAAGGAGTTGTCTTGACTGCAAAGGAGAGAAGAATATGATAAAATACGGTTCTCAGTTATACACGTTCAGAAAAGAAATAGACTGTATGGACGACCTGAAAAAAGTCATGCGCTTTTTGAGCGGGGAAGGCTGCGAGTGCGTTCAGCTTTCGGGACTGCGTTTTGAATATTCCGCAAAAGAGGTAAAAGAAATTGCAGATTCTTACGGCATGGAAATACCGCTTACGCATACGCCGTACGAACGGATTAAAAACGATTTACAGCGCGTGGCTGAGGAGCATTGCGTTCTGGGTGCAAAAACAGTAGGGCTGGGCATGATGTCCCCTGCGGTATTGAAAAAACAGTCGTCGCTTGAAGAATTTGTTGAATTTGCCAACGAAACCGGGCGCAAACTCGCGCCTTTCGGATTGAAATTCGGCTATCACAACCATTATTATGAATTTCGCAAAATCAAGGACGGACGCAGAATAATAGATTACATAAAGGACGAGTCGCCGTCTACGCAGATTATTTTTGACGTATTCTGGTGTCGGTATGCAGGATACGACCCCGCACAGACGATAAAAGAATTGCAGGGCAGAGTTGAGTCAATCCATGTCAAGGACTGGAAAAAGAGCCTCATTTTGCCCCGTTTCAAGACGCCGGGAGAGGGAAAACTGAATTTTTCTGAAATTCTCCGCGCCGCTGAACAAAGCGGCACCCGTTACGCTCTGATAGAACACGACACAACTCCTCAACCTTACGAAGTAACTCAAAAAGGCTTACAATATCTCAGGTCATTGGATATATGACAAGTTTAACAGCAATAAAAATAAGCAGTTCATTAATCGCTGAATATAAATTTTAAAAGACATATTAATGTTTTTGCCAAAAATCATCTCGCATAGATTAAAAAACATTTTGGTTGTTTCAGCTTTGCGACAGAGAAAAAAGCATAAGAAGGAAAAGAGAAGAAGGCGAAAAGCGAAGAAATGCCCAAAGCGGTTCAGCGGGCATCTCCGCTCGCTACTGCTTTTCCGTTTTGCGACCTTTCGGATTTATGCAGGCGTGCGCTTGTCTGGCGGAGCGCAGCAACGCCACTTGTCTATGCCAAGCACACGCCATGGTGCCATTTATGGTTATAGATTATTGTCATACTAAATGAAAGAGATTGACAAAGAATCATTGAAATTATATAATTTGATAAACGATATTGAATTTCAAAAATCAGAGGTTAATATGTCGAGCGGTGGATTGCGAGAAAACGCAGGACGTAAAAAAATAGGTGTTGTAGTAAATACACGAATAGAAGAGCAGCTTATTAATCAAATTGAACTGTATATTAATGGGCCTAGTCGTGCCGATAAAATTAGGAAATGTTTGTTATTGGGCATTGAAAATAAAAAAAATAGTTTAAAAAAATTATCTGTAGAGTCAAATGCGAATACAATAGTTAAATTTTACAAGACATATATGTTTTTACTTTCTTTGATAAAAAAGAGCGAAGTGGAAAATGTCCAAATATTGAATAAGTATTTGCTAGCTTGTTTTACATCAACATCATTTGATTATCATAAAGAAAGAATTGATGAAAAAACTCATCATTTAATTATTTCTGAATTAAAAAAATTTAATTGGTCGATTGATGAGATTGAAACTCAGAATAATGTGATTACTCCAAATGTAATAGGGTCTGTTATAGAGAAAGTTGTTAATCAGAAAGAAACAGGCTCATACTATACCCCTAAGGATACGACAAACTATATTGCGAAATACAGTATAGTTTTTTCACTATTGAATAAATGTAATTCATCTAATCTTGCAGTATATTTTTATGAGCAATATGATGAACCTACAAATTTAAGTGTTTTAAATAACCATTCTAATCCTATTGAAAAATTAGCTAATGCTATTAATCAATTATCTTATGATGAAAAAAAAGACGTTTTTGATAAAATACAAAATTTTTCAATACTAGATCCCACTTGTGGAACTGGTGCTTTTATAATTGCTGCTGCAGATATAATGGTCGAATTATATAAATTGACTAATATGTATTTGTATGTATCTTTGAATGACTTCGTTATTAATTTATTTAAAAATTGTCTTTATGGGGTTGATATATTAAAGTCTGCAATTTCGTTAATACAATTGCGATGCATGTTATATCTTTACAATTTAGGAATATCAAGAAATGTTGTTGAAACTATAAATTTTCAATTTTATCAGGGAGACTCATTATCTTTGCCAAATACAGAAAATGATACATTTAATTGGCGAAGAATATTTCCTAATATCTTTAAAGTTGGAGGATTTGATTGTATTATAGGTAATCCACCTTATGTTGAATCATCAAAGATTAATTTAGATATACGACAATATGGAGAATATAAGACAAGAAGATGTGGGAATTTGTATGCTTACATTTTCGAAAACTCTCTCAATCTTTTAAAGAACAATTCATATATGAGTATGATTGTGCCAATTTCTATTACATCAACTCAACGAATGGAACCATTAAGAAATATGTTGTTTGAACAATGCGATAGTATATATATTGCAAACTTTTCCGATAGACCTGCATGTTTATTTACAGGAGTTCATCAAAAACTATCAATTGTTTTTATAAAAAAAACAAAGCCTTTAAATGGATGTAAACTTTACACATCAACATATAAACACTGGTCCAAGAATGAAAGAGAATCACTATTCAATTCTATCTCATATTGCAGAACAATTAAAAAATTTGTAAACTCATTTGGAGTAGCTAAGGTTGGTGACGAAATCAAATTAAGTATTTTAAAAAAGGTTTTTGATAGCGAGAGTTCGTTTAAAGATATCATTTCTAATACAAAAAATGATAATAGAATCTATTTAAATCAAAGAATGACTTTCTGGGCGAAGTGTTTCTCTTCACCAGAACCATCAAAAGAATATAAGACATACAATATAAAAGGCTCAATAAAGAGCAAAGCTGTTGCGGCATTGCTGAATTCATCGTTGTTTTATTTGATTTGGGAGTCATATTCGGATTGTTGGCATATTACTCAGCAAGATTTGGAGAATCTTAGAATAAATAAACGGTTCTTTGAAGAAAAATATCAATTATTGTTGGAACAGCTTGAAACAAGGTTGGAAAACAGACTTTATCAAACACGCGAGTATATTTATAGTAAGCAAACCGACTATATTTACATGCATCGCCTATGTTATAAAGAAATCGCTGAAATCAATGCTGTTGTAGCAGAAATTTTTAATTTCAACGACGAAGAAAAACTATATATTCAAACATATAATGAAAAATATCGTTTAAGCGTTTCAAATAATACGGAGGAAAAATGAAAGTAATAGATTTATTTGCAGGATGTGGTGGTTTTTCAACTGGATTTATACAGGCAGGATACGATGTTTCAAAAGCGGTTGAATTTGATGTATCTATTGCAAAGACCTATCAGCTTAACCATCCTAGCACAAAAATGATAGTTGCTGATATAGGAATGGTTGACAATCATGATTATTTTTCAGAGGGCGAAGCTGATATAATTATTGGCGGACCGCCTTGTCAAGGTTTTTCTATGGCTGGAGCTAGAATCAGAGGCGGATTTATAGATGACCCGCGAAATTATTTATTTAAACATTATTTTAATGTGGTGAAAATTGTAAAGCCTCAAATCTTTATAATTGAAAATGTGAAAGGGATTCTAACGATGTCCCAAGGTGCCATTTTTAATGAAATTGTTAATTTGTTTTCTGATAAAAACAATTTTGATGGTGATAAATACTATGTCCATCACAAAGTTGTAAATGGACTTAATTTTGGAATACCGCAACACAGAGAAAGAGTTATCATAATAGGCGTAAAAAATCATGACTTTGATATTGAATATTTATTTAAACAAACTTATAGTGCTATTATTGAAAATCAACCAAATTATTTTGATAAAGTGACCGTATGGGATGCAATATCAAATATACCACATCCAACAGATGATGGCATGTGTTTAGCATCTCCAGCAATAACTATTTATCAAATGTACTTGTCTAACGATGTACAAACATTGTATAATAATAATGCAACATCTCATACTGGTGTTTCTGTAAAAAGAATGAAAAATATAAAGCAAGGGGATAATTGGACTTGTTTGGACGAAGAAATACATTCTGTTCATAGTGGGGCATATGGAAGATTAGAAAAGTTTGGAGTTTCACCTACTATTACTACACGTTTCGATACACCGTCTGGGGGAAAATTTATACACCCTATAGAGGATAGAACACTAACGCCTAGAGAAGCGGCAAGAATTCAAAGTTTTCCTGACACTTTTGTCTTTTATGGTAAGAAAAGTTCTATTTGTAAACAGATAGGAAATGCTGTTCCACCTAAGATTGCATATTTTTTAGCTAAACTAACAAGGAGAGTATTAGATGAAATCTGCAAGTGATAAATTAAAACAACTCAAGCCAAATTCGGTGTGGGTATTTACAAAACAGGAAACCGATTTTGATGAATCTTACAAATCGGCATTGTTGTTCAGTGAAATACCAAATAAAGGATCAACAAATATTGAGTCATATTTTGTAAAACACCATAGTCGCTATGCAATTCAAACGGATAGACATAGAATCCTAGTAATACCTCAATTTTTTGGTTTAATAACAAAAACTCCTTTTTATGAAAGAGGTGGGACATATAATAACGAGAATCCAACGGCAGTTTTTGATACAATAAAATCTGTGATTACATCAAGCAAAGAGTATAATACTCTTAAAACAGAGCAAGTATTAAAACTAAAAATTCACGCAATTATTGATACGGCAAATAATAATGCTGATTATAATATTTTACCAGTTTTGTTTATTTATAAAGTTTTGCGTGGACTTAAAGAAAAATATGGTATAAAAGAAATTACAATAGATCAACTATATACCTATGTCATGACTTGTAAAAGTTATAGCGAAGTCGACGAGGCAATAGAATTTATTCGTTTAGAATCACCTATTTCTGATCTTGTTGGAGAATTTAAAAGTCGTAGCCGTGTTCTAACCTGCATAAAAAAGAATACTAATTTATTTAATATTGATTCACAGCACATATCTATCAATTCTGCTTTCGACGATTATTTTTATAATAATTTTATTTTAAAGTATGATTTTGAAGAATTGCACGAACAGTTGTTGAGAGATGTCGATTATTCTTATTTTCTGTATAATCCTCAAAACTTTAATATAAACTTAATTGATATTCCATCTGTAGGTGTTGTTGAAAATATAACTCCCTCTATTATTCCCATATCTTCTTATATAGATGATGAGGATGAAACGAAATATATTGAAAGAGTTGATAGTATAAAAGAATCAAATATTAATGAGAATGCTGGTGAGGGGGCGTATAAAGTCGAGCCAATAGCAATTTCAAAATTTGATGTCGGTCGAAAATTTAGAACGAATCCATTGCTCGGCAAAATTGCGATTAAAAAAGCTTATTATTCATGCGAAAAAAATTATCAGCATGAAACTTTCATTTCAAAGAAAACTCAACAAAAATATATGGAAGCTCACCATCTTATTCCGGTATGTTTCCAAAAAGAAGTATGGGATAAGTATCATATAAATATTGATTGCGTGGAAAACCTTGTTTCTTTATGTCCTACTTGTCATAAAGCAATTCATTATGGGACGAAAGAGGTACAAAGGAAAATGATAAGCGAATTATTTGCTCGTTGTGCTCCCAAATATAAAGCTATTGGATTAGATATCACATTGGAAGAAATTTATAAATATTATAAAATTTAATTTAATAAACGAGTTTAAGAGAAGTTTCAAATATGTAATATTTATTGAGATTTTTTGAAGGATAACAAATGGATAAACGAAGATATGATGAATATAAGAGAATTTTTTTTGACACAATTTTACCTCATCCAATTGTGGAAGAAGAGCGTAAAAGGATTTTTCAACCTTTAGTAAATTGGGTTAATAAGAACATTCCTTCCAAATTATTTAAATTCAGAGAATGCAATGAGAACAATATTCAGGCTTTTTCAAATAAGCAGGTTTGGTTCGCAACAGCATCCAAAATGAATGATGATTTTGATAGTTTATTATTTTGCGATGTTGATAGAATAAAAAGAGATTTTGATGAGCAATTTGATCACGACGGAAATCTAAAAATATATGATTTTTTAAAAGCTGGTGGTAAAATTCCTGATAATTTTATAAATCAGTTAGGTCAAGAATATATTCAAAAATTTTTAGAAAATATAAGGAAATTAACTGATGAAGAAATACATAAAACCAGTGTTGATTTAAAAATATATTTAGAAAAAGAATTTAACAATCAGTATCCCTTTGTTTCTGAAGTTGTGCAACGAGTAACCAAGTTTTCTTCATTTAGTGAAGATATTAATTCACCTTCGATGTGGGGACATTATGCAGCTAAGAGTACAGGATTTGCTTTAGCTTATGATTTTAGGAACGGCAAATATAATGATTGTTCAATTTGTCCTAAACTCGGAATTAGTTGTTTTTCTCCAAAGACTCACGAAATATTTCCTGTGGTATATAGTGATACATTGTTTGATTCAACTGAGTATGCTAACTATTTGATGCAGTATGCTATACTGATACACCAGTTACAGAAATTAAATTTAGAAAAAGACTTAATTGGAAAAATACTAAATACTGTAATATGTAACGATGTGTTTATGCATACAAAAATTCTGTTGCAAAAGTCTACGGCATGGAAAGAAGAAAAAGAATGGAGAATGACGATAAACTATGATTCGCCATCGTATTCATCTGATCAAGTAGCAAATGTTTTAAAAAAGCCATGTGCTTTATATTTAGGAAGAAAAATTAGCAGAAATAATGAATTAATTCTAAGGAATATTGCTTATCAGCAGCGTATTCCAGTGTATAAAATGAGTATAGATAAAACAAGCCAAAATTTTAAATTAATTGCGTTAAAACAACGTAACACTAAAAAAGATTTGATACTATAAGTATCTAACATAGCACAATATTAATTGTTATGGTATGGAATTAATGCTGGTCTTTATTCCCTAATTTGTTCAATAAAATATTGTCCATAAAAATGTGTTACAGTTTACAAACTTGACCGGTTCTCTCGTAATAAGTACGAAACGGCAATACATAAAAATACGCTGAAAAACAACGGCGTCAAAGTTTTGTCCGCTATGGAGAATATCCCGGACACTCCGGAAGGGATAATCCTCGAAAGTATGCTGGAAGGCATGAATCAGTACTATTCGGCTGAACTCTCTCAAAAAGTAAAAAGAGGTATGAGAGAAACAAGACT
>CALWHB010000029.1 GCA_944380275.1 uncultured Christensenellaceae bacterium
CCGGGAGGATATGTCGATAGCCGGTTACAAAAAAGAAGAATCACGATAGCTGTTATTCTTTGCCCGATAGATAAATAAATAGCGGGACGAGGACAGCCAAGGACTTAATAGCGAGCATAAATATTTTTATAATTTTGCAAAATTCTCATGGCTGTTGATTTCCTTAAGCAAAATAAGACGGATTATTTGTAGTGTTTATCCCATTATTTGCTTTGATAATTTGGTATTTACAAATCTTATGATATTTGATATAATTATTATAATATAAAAGTGAGGGCAAAATATGAAACAGGTTATTTTTGTAATCGAAGACGACGCGGGTATCATGGGGTTATACGCGATGGCTCTCGAAGACGCCGGTTTCGAGTTTTGCGGATTCAACAATGCAGAAGATATGTTCGCAAGGCTTGACGAGGGTAAACGCTGTGATTTGATTATATTAGACATCATGCTGCCCGGTATGAGCGGATTGGATGCTTTGAATAAACTCAAAAAAAGTCAGGATTACGCTGCAATACCGGTAATTATTGCAAGTGCAAAAGACGACGAAAAGAATAAAATAGACGGTCTTGACGCCGGTGCTGACGATTATGTGGCAAAACCTTTCAGCATGAACGAGCTTGTCGCGCGCATAAGAGCAAATTTGCGCAAATCTCCAGTTGTTATTGAGAAGGATTCTGATATTCTGGCTTACGGTGATATAGAAATCAACGACAGAGAACACGAAGTACACGTGAACGGAGAGCCGGTTCAGCTGACGCTCAAAGAATACAATCTGCTGCATCTGCTTATGGAAAACCTGGATACGGTGGTCAAGCGCGACCGTATACTTTCTGTCGTATGGGATTACGATTATGTGGGCGAAACTCGCACTCTTGATATGCATATAAAGTCGCTTAGAAGTAAATTGGGCGAAAAGACGGATAAACAATATATAGTTACCGTCAGAGGTGTAGGTTACAAATTCTGTAAAATATGAACAAAAGAATACTGAGAAAAATTTTCTGGTCGACTGCGCTGGTCTTGCTGCTCAGCGTAGTTGTCTGTTTTTTGATTATATACGGTATCACATATTTTTCTAAACACGAAACCATATCAAAAAATATGGTTGCTTATAACGAACGCATTTCGCATGCAGGCAATCTTGAAGAACTTGAACAGGCTGTCGGAGAAGGAGAAGGGCTGATGTATATAGGCGTGCTTTCTTCAAACGGCACGTTGATTACTTCAAACAGTACTCTTTCTGAAGACAATATTTCTGTAAAAGACGCAGAATTTACCTCAATGGTGAGAGAAAAAGGCAGCGTTCACAGACTTGAAAAGATGTACAGCGACCGCGAAACGATGGTGATAGTATACGTGGCGATAGAAAACGACGCGCTTGACGCAAACGGTTACGTCGTCGTGGCGTACGGCATGGATATGAATTTCAATGACCTGTATTTTTGGCTTGCCATCGGGGGCTGTATTGCAGGCTGGCTTATAATCGCTATTATTACTTATGTCATATTTACTAATTATATAAAGGACGAAGTTGTTCCCCTTGAAAAAATTCAGATAATGCTTGAGAATTTCAACAAGGGCAATTACAAGCCGGTAAATTATGAGGCGAAATACACTGAAATAAACAAAATAGTCGACAATATAAACGAGGCTGCGAGCAAAATTTCAAACACTATGGCAGACCTCAGATATGAGCAGAGCAAGACAAAATTCATTATTGAAAACGTCGCGCAGGGTATTGTCGCACTCAACGACCAGAACAGAATACTGATTTCAAACGATGTCGTTGCCGAAATTTTCAATACGAGAGCAAATGTCGTAGGCGTGCCGATTGACTATCTGATAAAGGACGAAAAGATACTTACCGCAGTCGCAAAAGCGGTTGAAACGGGCGAAAATGCAATGGCAGGAGAAACTGTAGTCGGCAACAAATATTACAGAGTTGATTGCAGAATAGTGGGAAACGAGATGTTTGAAGAGTTCAATGACATCAAATATTTCCTGCTCATTACCGACGTTACGAGTGAGGCGGGGCTGGCAAAAGTCAGAAGTGAATTTTTCTTCAACGCGTCGCATGAACTCAAATCTCCGCTTACCGCAATTATGGGATTTTCAGAGCTTATGATGAATCCCAAGCTGTCTGAAGAAAATCGTACAAAATGCGCAAAAGACATAAACGAAAGCTCAAAACGTATGGCGACGCTGATAGAAAAGATGATTACTCTCGGTAAACTCGATTCAGCTCAGTTTGCTGAAAAGGCTTATGAGGTCGTCAATCTCAGAAAGATAAGCGAAGACGTAATCAAAAGGCTGAAAATAATTGCCGACTCTATAGGTGTCACGATGACGTGCGAAGGAGAGGCAAGCATGAACGCAGATTCAAATCAGATGTTCACGCTTATCTCCAACCTTGTGAGCAATGCGATAAAATACAACAAAGAAAACGGCAGCGTTAAGATAGAGTTATCTCAGACGGATAAGGCGGTAACAGTCAGCGTGTCCGATACGGGTATTGGCATAGATAAAAAAGATATTCCTCATATATGCGAGAGGTTCTACCGCGTAAACAGCGCGCACTCCAAGACGTCGCTGGACAGCAACGGACTGGGGCTTGCGATAGTCAAACATATTGCAGACGATTACAACGGTGAGATGAAAATTGAAAGCGTGCCGGGACAAGGCTCAAAATTTACGATAATATTCAAGAGGTAAAATATATGTATCCTTTTAAACTCAAAGCCGCAACAAAAGATTATGTGTGGGGCGGAATCAAATTAAAAGAATTTTATTCAAAAGAAAGCATAAGCGATGTGATTGCCGAAAGCTGGGAGGTGTCGTGCCATCCTGACGGACCGAGTATTATTGAAAACGGTCAGTACGAGGGCATTACTCTTGCAGAGGTTCTGGAGGCAAACCCGCGTTACAAAGGTACAAACAGCGAAAAATTCCCGTTTTTTCCTATTCTCGTAAAGTTAATCGACGCAAAATCAAACCTTTCAGTGCAGGTGCATCCGGACGACGAATACGCGCTTAAAAACGAAAACCAGTTCGGCAAGACAGAGATGTGGTATATCGTGGAGTGCGAAAAGGGTGCCGGAGTTTATTGCGGTTTCAAAGAACCTGTTACAAAAGAAACGCTGCGCAAATCGCTTGTAGACGGAACAGTTACAGACCTGCTCAATTTCGTCGAGGTCAGCAAAGGCGACTGTCTGTTTATAGAGGCAGGTACGGTACATGCAATATGCGGCGGCTGCGTTATATGTGAGATACAGCAAAACAGTTCGCTGACATACAGGCTGTACGATTACGGCAGGGTTGACAAGACGGGTAAACCGAGAGAATTGCATATCGATAAGGCAGTAGCCGTTACGGATACGTCAAAAGTAGTCAGTCCCAACGCGGAAACGCGCGACATGGGTGACGGGGTAACAAGGCTTGCGACATGTAAATATTTTACTACCGATAAGGTTGTGCTTAACGGCTCACACATACTTGTTGCCGGAGAAGACAGTTTTGTTACGGTAACTTGTGTAGAAGGAGAAGGAGAGTTTGTATATAACGGAAAACGTTACTCTTTTGCAACAGGCGACACGTATTTCTTACCTGCAGGAGCAGGAGAAGTCGAGGCTTTGGGAAATGCACAACTTATTACAGCAAGAGTATAAAGTCTGAGAATTGAGCAAACTAAAATATATGCCGCGTCAAAAGTAAACGACGCGGCTTTTTTATGGTCGGTTTTTGTCAAGAGAAAATTGCAGGAAAAAGCAATAAATGACAGGTCAATATTATAAGAAGTATTGCCGCTCAAAGCAGTACGCCGGCTTTGAAACGTACGTTTGGTACAAAGATGAAATCATACCGAACATAAAAATAAGTTTTTGTATAAAAAGCGCGCGATAATCGGAACAGGTCGGGTTTTGTGATTGCTTTAAAACATAAAAAAACTCCCTTTGCAGGGAGTTTTTTTGTTGAATATCAACCGGATTATTTTGTTTCGCTATCGGTAATGGTGGAGTCTTCAATGAAGTTTGCATTGTTTGCAAATTTTTTGACGGATTCGATAGCGGATTCCGCTGCGGCTCTGGACTTGTAACCTTCGCCTACGCCGTACATAGTGCCGTCAACCTTGAAAATTTTGTAACGGAAAGTGCCGTTCTTTTCTTCGTCGATGGTGTATGTACCGTTGTTGATTGTATTACGGAAACCGTCAATCTGTTTAGCCTTCGGCTTGATTTTGTAGCCTTCGCTTTCGTACAGAATCTGACCGTTGTTTGCCTTAAGCTGATATTTGTAAGGACGGGTAGGATTGCTGTTGTCCTTGATGATAACGTACTTGCCGTTGCTCGGTTCCGGTGCGTCGCCGAAGAGCAGGGTAATGTTGTTTTTAACGTCGCCGGCAGACGCGGGAGCAGGCTCCGGCTTGGGAGCGGGCTTTCTGACGGGCGGCTGTTTCTTTGCAGGCACAGCCTTTTTGACAGGAGGTTTAACAACCTTTTTGGACTCTGTTTCAGCAGGCTTTTCTTCAACTGCGGGAGCAGGCTCTGCCGCCTTCTCTTCGACGACGGGAGCAGGCTCCTCAACTTTTTCTTCGACAACGGGAGCAGGCTCTTCTGCTTTTTCCTCGACAACGGGAGCAGGCTCCTCAGCTTTTTCTTCAGCTACGGGAACTTCTTCAACAGGTTTTTCTTCAGCTACGGGAACTTCTTCAACAGGTTTTTCTTCAGCAGGGGTTTCTTCTATTTTTTCTTCTGCCTGAGCTGCCTCTGCATTGGTGCTTGCCTCGGTAAGAGCAACTTCTTCAGGTGCGCTTGCCGTGTCTGTTACGTCGGGAACGACAGGGGGATTTACTGCCTCGACAGGTTCTGACGGACGGTCAGGTTTTGCAGAGTCGTCGCCGACTGCTATAACTTCTTCTGCTTTTTTCTTGGCTTTCTTTGTGCCGCTTTTTGAAATAATTGCGATAAGTATGATGCAGATAACTACGATTACCGCGGTGATAGCGATAACCATCCACATGGTGAGGCCGCCGACTACGCTTTGCGACATGAAATCACTGAAAGACGCAGCTGCAAGCGAATTGATGATATTTGTCATAATCTTGTCCTTCTCCCTTTTGGTATATATTTAATATAACATACTCGTACGCGCTTGTAAAGGCAAAAAGAAAAAAAGCTGAATAAATTTATTGCGATTTTATTACATTTTAATACAAAAAAAGTCTTTATGGCAAAACCTAACGTTTTCAGAACTTGCCGGCGGCACAATTTTTTTTAAAATTTATTGCAAGTTGGTTGAATTGGGTATATCATAATTAGGTAGAAAATCTTTGCGGAGGGAACATGCATACACTCGTTATGAAAGGTAAAGACGCTCTGAAAAAAGGAGCAGAACTTATAAATGTCGGCGAAGTGGTGGCTTTTCCTACAGAAACCGTTTACGGACTGGGCGCGGACGCCTTCAACGATGCCGCAGTAAAAAAGATTTTCGAGGCGAAAGGCAGACCTTCGGACAATCCGCTCATAGTACATATTGCAGACGACAGCCGCTTGCACGAGTTGGTAACCGATGTTTCCGAAGAGGCAAAAATCGTTATGAAAACGTTTATGCCGGGACCGATTACGGTAATAATGAAAAAGAGCGACATCGTTCCGCTTTGCGTTACTGCCGGACTCGATACGGTGGGGATAAGGATGCCTTCAAACGAAACGGCAAGAGCGTTTATAAAAGAGTGTGGCACGCCTGTTGCCGCTCCCAGCGCGAACAGGTCGACGCATATAAGTCCAACGAGTGCAGCAGACGTATTCGAAGATATGAACGGCAGAATACCTCTTATCATAGACGGAGGCGACAGTCAGGTAGGCATAGAGTCGACGATTTTAGACATGTCGACAGACGTCCCGACAATATTAAGACCGGGAGCGATTACCGCAGAGATGCTTGCCAGGGTTCTGGGTGCTGTAAAAACCTTCAGCGGAAAAGTGGTCGTCGCAAAGGCTCCGGGTATGAAATACAAACATTACGCACCGGCTTGCGAAACCGTCGTGGCAAAAGATGCGGAAAGTGCGATTGCCGCATACGATACCGCAGAGGGAGAAGGACACACGCCGGTAATAATCGCAACAAGCGGCACGTGCGGTCTGCTTGAAAACAGAACTCACATAGATTTAGGCTCGTCGGACGAAGAGATTTGCCGCAATATTTACGCTGCGCTGCACAGAGCGGAAAAGATAGCCGATTTCATAATATGCGAACATCTGGGAGATAGCGGAATATGCGGTTCTGTAATGAACAGAGTTATGAAATCTGCGGGAGGTAAAGTCGTATGAAAATACTTTTTGTATGTACCGGAAACACCTGTCGTTCGCCGCTTGCTCAGGCAATAATGCAGAAAACCCTTGACGAAAGAAAGATAGACGCAGATTGCGACAGCGCGGGACTTTGCTGCGGATACGGTGAAGAAGTATCTGAAAATTCACGTAAGATTATTGCTGAAAAGGGAATATTCTTTACGCACCAGTCAAGACCGGTTACGCAGCCTCTTCTCGATTCAAGCGACCTTGTGATATGCATGACAGCTCCGCACAAAGAGGCACTTGCGCCGTATGTAGCAAAAGAAAAACTGTTTGAGGCAAAAGATTTTATAGGGGAAGAGGTTGAGGACCCTTACGGCAGGGACATAGAGAGATACAGAGCGTGCGCCGCTCAGCTTGAAAGGCTTGCCGTGGCAGTAGCTGACAAATTACAGAAAGATTCTGAAAAAAAGGATTCTGAGTGAAGTTTATTAAACGGAAGACAGGATTACTTTGTTAAAAAAATATCGCATCTTTACAATGACGATAAAGCGTGATATACTTAAAAATAGCGAAATAAAGAGGTAATATATATGAAAATTGCAATCGGATGCGACCACGGCGGCATCGTACTTAAGCCGGAAATAATTAAAACTCTTGAAAAAAAGGGAATAGAAGTAGAAGATTTCGGCTGTTACGACGAAAGCAGCGTAGATTATCCGGATTACGCACTCAAAGTTGCTGAGGCGGTTTCTTCAGGCAAATGCGATAAAGGCATCGTGCTTTGCGGCACGGGAATAGGAATTTCAATCGCTGCAAACAAGGTGAAAGGAATAAGAGCGGGCGTTGTTCACGACGAATTTACGGCAGAAATGATTTCCGCTCACAACAATGCCAACGTGATAGCTATCGGCGGCAGAGTGGTTTCACCTGAAAAGGCGGCAAAAATGGTTGGGATATGGCTGGACACTCCTTTCCAGGGCGGAAGACACGAAGGCAGAGTTGCAAAAATCACGGCGATAGAAGACAAATACTTCAAATAAGGTGAGATATGGTTCAGGAAGTAATCGACAGCATCGTTCAGGCAGAAACCCAGGCTGAAATCCTCGTGAAAGAGGCGACCGCAAAGGCGAAAGAAAGGATTGCAAAGGCAAATTCCGACTATGAAGACGCGATAGCTGACGCAAAGGACAAGGCAAAGGAAGAGGCAAAGAAAAACGCTGCCGCGGCAAAGAAAACGGCCGATGAAAATTACGCGAAAGCCGTCGCTGAAAACGGCAAAAATATAGAGGCTCTCGGCAAACTCGCAAAAAAGAACCGCGATAAAGCGGCTCAGGTAGTTATCGGGAGGCTGAAGGAAAAATATGCCCGTAGTTGAAATGCAAAAACTCGTTCTCATAGGCAATTCTTCCGAAAGAGAACAGCTTATAAAACTTTTGCATACAGAGGAGTGCGTACAGATTGTTACGGCTCCCAAAACCGAAGGGACGCGTTATGCGGACAAGCAGAGCGCGCTTGAGGTTTTCGGCGCGAAAAAAGCAAAACTCGACTTTATATTCGACCTTCTCAAGAGCTGCCAGATTGAGGCGCAGGCTCTGATAAAAGCAAAGAAAATCAATTATAATCCGGTCAAAAAGCCCTTCCTTGCAGGCAAACCGTCGCTTACAATGGAAGAATTTTACAAAACGCCGCAGCTTGAAGAAGACGTTTTCGACGCATACGCAAGGCTTTCAAGACTTTCAGAAGAGCTGTTAAAAAACAAAGCCAACGATATAAAACTCAAGAACACGGTAAATCAGCTTGCTCCGTATAAAGAGATAGACGCAAAGCTGGAATCGTTCAAGGATACCGCAAACGTCAGCATCCTTCTGGGAGTGGTGCCTTCTTCAAGAAAGGCGACGGCTCAGAAAGCGGAAGACGCAGGCGCATATATGCTTTATTACGATTCCGGCGCAAACTGCACAATCGTCGCCGTATTCCTCAAAGAGAAATACGAAGAAATTGCAAAAATTCTTTCCGACGCAGAGTTTTCAGCCTGCACGCTCAATATTACGGGTGTGCCTAAAGACGTTATCGAAGAAAGCGAAAAGCTGATGCAGGCAAACGCGGAGATGCGCGCGAAACTGATTGAACAGATTATATCTTTTGAATACGTGCTTGACGACTGCAAGAGGCTTTACGATTATTACCTCATAGAAGAGCGCAAGCTTGAGTGCGAAATGCAGACCAGCTGTACGCAGACTTCGTATATTCTTGAGGCGTGGGTGCCTGCCGGTAAGACGGAGCAGCTTGATAAGGCTCTGGACGGCAGCGGTCTTGCGCTGATGTACGAATTGAGAGAACCGCAAGAAGGAGAAAAACCGCCCACTTACGTTGAAGACAACGCGGTGGTGGAGCCGTATCACAGCGTAACGAATATGTTCAGCGCGCCTGCATACGGCGAAATAAACCCCAATCCGTTCGTAGCGTTCTTCTTCTTCCTGTTCTTCGGCATGATGCTTGCAGACGCGGGATACGGACTCGTGCTTACCGTTCTTACCGGTATAGTGCTTGCAAAGCAACGTCCGCCAAAAGGACAGGCGAGCCTTATAAAAATCATATTTATGGGCGGAATTTCGACCATGATATGGGGTGTGGTTTTAGGAAGTTATTTCGGTTTTTCGGCGTCCGACATAGGAATCTGGTACTGGTTCAATCCTATCGAAGAGCCTATGAATATGCTTTATCTGAGTCTTGCAATGGGTATTTTCCAGATGTGTTTCGGACTCGGAATAAACATGGTGGCGATGTTCAAACAAAAAAAGCCGCTTGACGCAATTTCAGGCACGCTTTCGTGGTACTTTATGCTGCTGGGACTCGCACTTGCCTTCGGCAGTTCGCTTATCACCGCGGTAACGCTGCCGTCGTGGTTGAAGACGGTGGGATACGTGCTGCTTATCGTCGGATTGCTGTTGCTTATGCTTTCGGGCGCGCTACACAAGAAAGGCGCGAAAAAAATCAGCGGAGCGTTGGCAAGGCTTTACGACATAGTAAACTTCTTCTCAGACCTTATGAGCTATACCAGAATATTCGGTCTGGGACTTGCGTCAGCAGTCATAGGCATGGTGTTCAACGAAATAGGGCAGGTCGTCATGAATCTGATACCGGTGAAGGCAATCGGATTTATCGCGGCGGCAATAGTCCTTTTGATAGGACACGTGTTCAATATCGGCATAAACGCACTGGGTGCATACGTGCATAACTCAAGATTGCAGTTTGTCGAATTTTTCGGAAAGTTTTATACCGGCGGAGGAGAGTTGTTCCGTCCGCTCGGATGTGAAATGAAATATTACTATATCCACAATCAGGAGGTAAAAAAGTAATGAACGGAGCGTATATCGCTATTATCGGGGCTGCGTTGGCGGCTTTGATGGCGGGTTGCGGCAGCGCAATCGGCGTAGGCACGGCAGGTCAGGCTGCGGCAGGGGTTACGAGCGAGGACCCGGACAAGTTCGGCAAACTTCTTATTCTCGAACTTCTTCCCGGTACGCAGGGCATTTACGGACTCATTATCGCGTTTATCGTATTTATGCAGACGGGACTTCTCGGCGGCGAGATAAAGCAGATGACGGATATGCAGGGCTGGGCAATGGTTGCCGCATGCGCGCCTATGGCTATAGTAGGTCTTGTATCCGCAATTTACCAAGGTAAATGTGCCGCTGCGTCCATCGCGATGGTAGGCAAGAGAGCAGAAACTTCAGGCAAAGGTCTGTTGCTCACCGTCATGGTAGAAACGTACGCATTGCTCGCGCTGCTCATTTCGTTCCTCGGCGTAATCTTCATCAAGTAAGCGTATGAACGGCAAACAGGCGATAATCGACAAGATTATAGGCGACGCGACTTTAAAAGCCGGAGAGATTGCGAAAGAGGCTGAGGACAAGGCTCTGGCAATAGCTGAAGAGGCGAAGAAAAAAGCGGACG
This sequence comes from uncultured Christensenellaceae bacterium, assembly GCA_944380275.1. Classification (GTDB taxonomy): domain Bacteria; phylum Bacillota; class Clostridia; order Christensenellales; family UBA3700; genus Ornithoclostridium. The sequence goes on from CALWHB010000029.1 coordinate 10,254, forward strand.
AGATTATAGCAGAGGGCGAGTCCAAGAAAAAGGCTGCCTTCGACACCGTGCTGGCAAACGCTCAGGTAGTTGCAAATCTCGACTGCAAAAAAGCTCTTCTGACTGCAAAAACGGAGCTTGTAGCAGAAACTTTCGACCGCGCGGCGGAACTTCTGAAAGAAGACTCGAAGAAGTATTGCGACCTCGTGGCGAAGATGATTTCAGCAGCTGCGGAAGACGGCGACAAAGTGCGTATCTGCAAAGAAGACGCAGACGTTCTGACAAAGGCTTTCGTAGAGTCCGTCGCGAAAAAGTGCAAAATAAAACTCACTCTTGACAAGGAATATGCGCCTATTAAGGGCGGAGTTATTCTTGTAGGAAAGAATTACGACAAGAATCTGTCGCTCGACCTCGAATTGCAGACTCTGCGCGAGGAGTGCGAAAGCGAAGTCGCAAAGGTTCTCTTCGGGGAGTAAAAGCGTATGGCAAACAAATCGCCCGTCTATTCCAACGCCCGCGTAAGGGTAATGGAAAACACCTTTCTCAATCAGGAGAAATTCAACAGACTCGTTTACAGCGAAAGCGTGGACGAGGCTCTGAGGGTGCTTGCAGAATCCAATTACGGCGGCGGTGCGATAGCGGAAAACGGGGATTACGAAATAATTCTCCGCGCGGAAGAAGACAAGGTAAGCGCGTTTATGGCAGAATCCATGCCCGACAATTGCGGTATGGAGAGCTTTTTGATGAAACAGGATTATCACAACGCAAAGGCTCTGACAAAAGCAAAGTATATGCGTATAGAAGACCCTGATTTCATGCTTGCGCCCGAAGGCACGGTGGACATAGCTCTTTTGAAAGAGTGCGTGAATTCAGATACCTATTCAAGACTTCCCGCGCTTATGGCAGACGCGCTTTCTTCGATTGACGCTGCGCGCGCCAACGGCGACAAAAGTCCCAGGACTATAGACGTAACGCTGGACAAAGCGTGCTTTGCCGACATACTCAGAGTTGCGAAAGCAGGCAAACAGAAGACAATAATACGTTACTGGACCGCTTGCGTTGATTTTGCCAACGTGACCGCGTTTATCCGTTCCAGAAAAGAAGGAGAGGAGCTGCGTTCTTTCCGCAAGGCGTTCATAGCAGGAGGAGAAATATCTCTTTCCGCTTTTGAGGCAGCTTACGAGGCAAGCGACGAGGCTGTTCAGGAAAAGTTCAGATACACCTCTTACGGCAAGACCGTATACGAGGCTTTCAGCGGCGAACAGGGCGCAATGGTTGCGTTTGAAAGAGCGCAGGACAACTACCTGCTTGACATCTTCAGACAGGACCGTACGGATATATTCTCCGTCAGTCCTCTCGCAGGCTTTTACGTCGCTAAAAAACAGGAAATCAAGGTCGTGCGCATGATTCTTATATGCATAAAGAATCATGTCGATACGACGCAAATAAAAGCAAGACTGAGGGATTACTATGCGTGAGGGTAAGATTGCCGTAATAGGCGACAGAGATTTGATACTCGCGTTCAAGGCTATCGGTATGGAAACATTTGCCGCTACCGACGTCGAACAATGCGAAAATCTTATAAAAAAACTCGCAAAGACTCATGCGGTTATCTTTATTACAGAAGACTATGCCAAAGCGTGCGAACACGTCATAAGTCGATATAAGAGTACCGCATATCCCGCAATCGTGCCTATACCTTCTGGGGCGGGCAGCACCGGTTACGGTATGGAGAATATCAAAAAGGATGTCGAAAAGGCTGTCGGCACGGATATATTGTTTAATAAGGAAGACTGATTATGCAAGAAACAGGAAAGATTGTTAAGGTCGCCGGACCGCTTATAGTCGCTGAAGGACTCAAGAACTGCAAGATGTTCGACGTCGTCAGAGTGAGCGATAAAAATCTTATCGGCGAAATTATCGAACTGAGAGGCGACAAGGCGTCTATTCAGGTTTACGAGGAAACGGGCGGACTCGGTACGGGCGAAGACGTCGTATCTACAAACGAGCCGCTTTCTGTAGAACTCGGACCGGGTATTATCGAAGGTATTTACGACGGTATTCAAAGACCGCTCAATAAACTCGTAGAGGCGACGGGCGACCGTATCGCGAGAGGCGTCAGCATGTCCGCGCTTGACAGAGAAAAGAAATGGAAGTTCGTCCCCAAAGTAGCCAAAGGCGACAAAGTTACCGCAGGCGACGTAATAGGCACCGTTCAGGAGAACAAGATTGTAGAGCACCGCATCATGGTACCTTTCGGAGTGGAAGGAACTGTTAGCAGGATTCAGGAAGGCGAATTCACTATCGACGAAGTAGTTTGCACTGTAAAGACGGACAAAGGCGAGAAAAAACTGACTATGACGCAGAAATGGCCGGTCAGAAAGGGCAGACCGTATAAGACAAAGATGTCGCCGGTTACTCCGCTCGTTACGGGACAAAGGGTAATAGACACTTTCTTCCCGGTTGCTAAAGGCGGCGCGGCTTGTATTCCCGGACCTTTCGGCAGCGGTAAGACGGTCGTTCAGCATCAGCTTGCAAAGTGGGCGGACGCGGATATAATCGTTTACGTCGGTTGCGGAGAACGCGGCAACGAAATGACGGACGTTCTCAACGAGTTTCCCGAACTCAAGGACCCCAAGACGGGCGAACCGTTGATGAAACGCACGGTGCTTATAGCAAACACTTCTGATATGCCTGTCGCGGCACGCGAGGCGTCGATTTATACGGGAATAACCATTGCGGAATATTTCAGAGATATGGGATACAACGTCGCAATAATGGCAGACTCTTCTTCACGCTGGGCTGAGGCTCTGCGCGAAATGTCGGGACGACTCGAAGAGATGCCGGGTGAAGAGGGTTACCCCGCGTATCTGTCTTCGCGCCTGGCGGAGTATTACGAGAGAGCTGGTATAGTCAAGACGCTCGGCTCTGAAGAAAGAACGGGTTCCATCACCGCGATTTCGGCGGTTTCGCCTCCCGGCGGCGACCTTTCGGAGCCTGTATCTCAGGCAACTCTGAGAATAGTAAAAGTGTTCTGGGGACTGAGCGCGTCGCTCGCTTACAGAAGGCACTTCCCGGCTATCGACTGGATTCAGTCTTATTCTCTTTACGGCGACAGTATGGGCGACTGGTATAAGGACAACGTAAACGCAGCGTGGGAAGAAAACCGCGCCAAAGCGTTGAGAATACTTCAGGAAGAGGCTCAGCTTGAAGAGATAGTCAGACTCGTGGGTATGGACGCGCTCTCTTACGCAGACCGTCTTACGATGGAAACGGCAAAGTCGCTCAGAGAGGACTATCTGCATCAGGACGCTTTCCACGAAGTCGATACCTATGCGAGCCTCAAAAAACAGTATATGATGCTCAAGCTGATTCTGGAGTGCGACAAGTACAGCCGCGAGGCTCTCGCAAAAGACGTGGACCTTGACGATATACTCAAGATAGGCGCGCGCGAAATGATAGGCAGAATAAAATATATCCCTGAAGAAGAGTTGTCAAAGATAGAACAGATAGGCAAGCAGATGCGTCAGCAGCTGAACGCGCTGTCCTCTCAGGAATAACGGAGATAAGATATGCTTAAAGAATATAAATCTATAAAAGAAATAGTCGGGCCGCTGATGCTGGTGAGCGGCGTTCAGGGCGTCAAGTATGACGAGCTTGTGGAAATCAGCGGACAGGACGGCAGCGTCCGCCGCGGAAAGGTACTTGAGGTAAACGGAGAAAACGCTTTGGTTCAGCTTTTCGAAGGCTCTCAGGGCATACAGATGTCCACCTCAAAAGCGAGATTTCTGGGCAGAAGTCTTGAACTGGGCGTATCTGAAGATATGCTGGGCAGAGTTTTCGACGGCCTGGGCAATCCCAAGGACGGCGGCGCGGCGATTATCCCTGAAAAGAGGATAGACATCAACGGACAGCCTATCAACCCCGCTGCGCGCGATTATCCCGACGAATTCATACAGACGGGCGTTTCCGCAATAGACGGACTCAACACTCTCGTAAGAGGGCAAAAACTGCCTGTGTTCTCGGCGTCAGGTCTTCCTCACGCACAGCTTGCGGCTCAGATAGCAAGGCAGGCTAAAGTCCTCGGAAAAGACAGCAAATTTGCGGTCGTTTTCGCAGCTATCGGCATTACTTACGAAGAGGCTGAATTCTTTATGCAGGACTTCAGGCGTACGGGAGCTATCGAGAGAGCGGTTATGTTCGTAAACCTTGCAAACGACCCTGCGGTAGAGAGAATCGCTACCCCCAGGATGGCACTTACAGCGGCAGAATATCTTGCGTTTGAAAAGGATATGCACGTGCTGGTAATCATGACCGACATCACCAACTATTGCGAGGCGTTGAGAGAGGTTTCTGCGGCACGCAAAGAAGTTCCCGGAAGACGCGGTTATCCCGGTTATCTTTACACAGACCTTGCAACCATTTACGAGAGAGCGGGAAGAATAAAGGGCAAAGCGGGAAGTATCACGCAGATACCCATACTGACTATGCCCGAAGACGACAAGACGCATCCTATCCCCGACCTTACCGGATATATTACAGAAGGACAGATTATCCTCAGCAGAGAGCTTTATAAGAAAGGCATAAATCCGCCTATCGACGTATTGCCGTCGCTGTCCCGTCTTAAAAACAAGGGTATAGGAAAAAACAAGACGAGAGAGGACCATCCGGACTCTATGAATCAGCTTTTCGCGGCTTATGCGCAAGGCAAAGAGGCAAAAGAACTTTCTGCGATTCTCGGCGACGCGGCTCTGACGCCCGTTGACCGCAAATATGCTGAATTTGCAGAGGCTTTTGAAGAAAGATACGTCAACCAGGGATTTAACGAAAACAGGACGATTGAACAGACTCTGCAGATTGGCTGGGAACTGCTTACTATTTTGCCGAGGACGGAAATGAAACGTATCTCGGACAAATATATTGAACAGTATTACGACAAAATCAAAAAACCTGAAAAAGAAGATTGATTATGGCAGAAAGACTAAAAGTAAATCCGACCCGTATGGAGCTGAGAAGGCTCAAGGACAGACTCAAAACGGCTGTCAGAGGGCATAAACTTCTCAAAGACAAGTCGGACGAAATGATAAGACGGTTTATGGAATACGCCAAACAGAACAAGGTTTTGCGCGAGCAGGTAGAAGAAGAACTCGAAGGCGCGCTCAAAAGCTTTGTACTCGCAAAGGCGGTAAGCGACGAATATGCCATACAGGAGGCGGTCGTCATGCCGTCGTCGCAGATTACGCTCAGCGCGTCTACAAAAAACGTTATGAGCGTCGTCGTGCCGCAATTCGAACTTCATAAGACGCAGGGAGAGGACAAATATCCTTATTCATACGGTTCGGTAACCGCAGAACTCGACGATTCAATCTCCGTACTGACAGAGCTTATGCAAAAAATGATAAAGCTTGCAGAGATTGAGAAAACCTGCAATATGCTTGCGGACGAAATAGAAAAGAACCGCCGCAGAGTAAACGCTCTTGAATACGTAATGATTCCGCAGACTGAAGAAACCATCAGATACATCACAATGAAACTCGACGAAAATGAGAGAGGAAATACGGTAAGACTGATGAAGATAAAATCCATACTTGCAGAAAAACAGTAAGGCATAAAATTTTGTTGTCATTATTTAAATTCAGAAAATTGTAAATAGCATATTTGATTAAAGCCGGCAAAACGTCGGCTTTTTACATTATATATTTAAACGAACACGGGCATGAAAATTCCTGCGCAAAATAAAAATAAAATCGCGCATAATTGTCATATAGACGGCTTTTCCTAAATATGCTTTAGTGTACAAAGCGGAGGGTTTATGACAAAGAAAATTATCATTGTAGTTTGTGCGGTTGTCTGTTGTCTTCTGACTTTCGTCGCATGCGACGAAGAAAAGACCACGGACGAAATTTTGCTTGACAGCGTGAGCAGTCGTCAGACGGCTTGCTATACGGGAGCGGCAGAAGAGTTTGACGTTACACTGACCACGCTTTCGCAGGAAGAGGCTTTTATTGCTGACGGAAAAGTGGGCAACGTAGTTACCCGTACCACGCTTGTGGTAAAACCTGCGGCAGCAGAAGACGCTCAGTATACGTTCTCTCTCGAATCTGAAAGCGGAAAGATAGAAGGCGCGCTTTCAAAGAACGTATTGGGCAGCGCGTATATTGCGGATATTGCAGATTTGTCCGCTATAGGTAATCCTTCGACTCTCGTGATTACCAAAGGCAGCGGAGAGGATGCGGCGCAATACGCTATAGAGCTTTCTGACAGGATGGCTGACGTTATAAATTCAGAAGAGGCTGTAAAGACTGCCTACGATTATTACAAACAGCAGATTGACGCAGAAATCGCCTCTGAGGACGGATGGCAGAGAGAGATTTTCGTCAGATATGTTAACGACAGAAAGGACGCTGAAAGTAAATATTACTGGTATGTGTCCTTTGTTGCGGACAGAAACGACGATATGTCTGTGCTTATCGACCCCGTAACCAAAGAAATCGTAAACAGCAGAGTAAGACCCTGAAGGGATATATTCAGTCAGAGAGGGAGATAATCTGCGATTGAAACAGATAAATATTGTATAAAAAGTATAAGCGCGGGTAAGTCCGCAAAACAAAAAAGAGCCGCCAGACAAAGGCGGCTCACTTCGTATTATTTGCTGTTTTTATCTTTCAGGGACGCTTTTTCGAGTTTAGCTTTTTCTTTTTCCTGCAACGCGAGAAGTTTTTCCTGTTCTTTTTGCTGTTTTTTGAGTTCTTTGCGTCTTGCGTTTGCCTCGTCTTTTTTGTTGATGTTATAGATAGAACCGAAAATTCCTCCTATCATCTTTATAAGCCCGTGAAGTCTGTGTTTATTGCCCCACAGCAACATACCGTCAATCAGTCTTGAATCTATCAATCCGCTGGATATGCCGGTAAGACCTCTTAAAGGCATGCCTTTCATGCCTTGAGTCAGCATAATCATAGTAGTCATATCTGCGTCCGGGACCTGCGACTTAATCAGTTTGGGCGCGACCTTGATTATGATTTTTCCAATCAGACAGCAAGAAAAATCTCCTATCGTAGTGTTGTAGGTAAATTCGCCTCTCTTGGGCGCGACGTTGGGTGCGATAGTCTTGCCGTAGAGATTGTGGAACTGACTGTCGTCAATTGTCTGTGAGTTTTCTATATCGTAATATTGAGGACATATCGTCGCGTAGTCGGGCAAGGGTTGCACTTCGCCGAAATCGACGTCTACCGTTCCTTCCAGTCTGATGTCGCGTGATGAAGAGCCAATCAGGATGCAGTATTCGCCTTCAGGCGCGTACCATTTACCGGTTGCGGTATTGTAGAAGGCAAAAGAGCGCATGTCGAGAGGCAGCGTAACTTTTGCGCTTTCTCCGGCTTTGAGGAATACCTTCTTGAATCCTTTCAGCTCTTTGGGAGCTTTGAACACTACAGGCTTTTTGTCAGAAATATAAAGCTGACAAACTTCCGCGCCGTCGTATTTTCCCGTATTTTTAACGGTAAAGCTGACAGAGTCTTGAGAACATTTGAGGTCTGAATATTCAAACGTCGTATACGACAGACCGTATCCGAACGGGAAAGCCACCTGCTTTTTTGCCGCGTCGTAATAACGGTATCCGACGTAAATGCTCTCTCTGTATTCGACGTTTATCGGACCCATAGGGAAGTATCTGGAAGCAAGAGAGTCGTTTTCTTCAAGAGGATAGGTTTCTGCCAGTTTTCCGCTGGGGTTCACCTTTCCGAAGATGACGTTGTATATGGCCTCTCCGCCTGCCTCTCCCGGTAGGTATGCGTTTATCAACGTGCTTGTGTTTTTCAGCCACGGCATAAGTACGGGAGAACCGCCTGACAGCACGAATACGACGTCTTTTCCCAGACCTTTGAGAGCATTGACAAGTTTGTCGTGCGCCGCAGGCAACGACAGATGAGTGCGGTCATAACCTTCGCTTTCGTAGTTGTCTGTAAGACCTATAAAGCATACGATGTTGCCTTCAAAATTTTTGGCTTTATTGATTGCCTCTGCATAAAGTTTTTCGTCGTGTCCGTTGCCTTTGAGAGTATAGCCGTCAGCGTATTCGTATTTTTTGCCGATAGAATCCAGGCAATCTGTAAACGAAACCAGTTTATAAGGATTAATACGGCTGCTGCCGGAGCCTTGATAGCGGCTGTGCTTTGCAAGCGCACCGATTACGAGCAAGTCTTTCTGTTCGTCTGCAGGCAGCAGGTTTTCGTCGTTCTTGAGAAGGATTATGCTTTCTTCCGCAACTTTTCTTGCAAGTTCGTGTGCAGCATCGTAATCGGCTTTGTATCCGCTTTTGCGTGCTTTTTCGCACTTGCACAAAAGCTTGAGTATTCTCTCGACAACCTTGTCGAGGGCAGACTCTTCAAGCGTTCCTTTTTTGACTGCCTCAACGATACGAGAGTCGTTTTTGCCTCCGCTTGCAGGCATTTCAAGGTCCATACCTGCGCGTATTCCTTCAACGCGGTCGTTGGTAGCGTTCCAGTCGCTGACGACAAGCCCGTCGTATCCCCACTCTTTGCGAAGAACGCCGTCAAGAAGTCTTACGTTGTCAGACGCATATACGCCGTTGATTTTGTTGTAAGACGCCATTACGGTGAAAGGCTGTCTTTTAGCGCACATTTCAAATGCAGGCAGATAGATTTCTCTGAGCGCGCGTTCATCGACGATGCTGCTTATGGTCATCCTCAGATACTCGTTGTTGTTTGCACAGAAATGCTTGAGCGACGTACCTATACCGTTCTGTTGTACGCCGTCAATGTATGCACAACCCATTTTGCCTGCAAGATAAGGGTCTTCTGAAAAATATTCAAAGTTTCTGCCGCAAAGAGGAGAACGTTTTATGTTTACGCCGGGACCGAGGAGTATGTCAACTTTCTGGTCAAGGCATTGCTTTCCGAGTGCGTCACCCACCTCTTTTGAAAGGTCCTCGTTCCAGGTGGCAGCAAGTGCCACGGCAGGAGGAAACGCGGTTGCCGGGAAAGAACTCTTGAGTCCGACGTTGTCGTCGTCCTCGTTTTCTTTGCGCAGTCCGTGAGGACCGTCTGACATAACAAAACTGCCTATATTAAGCCTTGGGATAGGTTTCGTCGTCCAGAAATCCTTGCCTGAACACAAAGATGCTTTTTCTTCCAGAGTCATTTCAGAAATGATTTCTTTGATTTTATTTTCGTCCATAAAAAAACCGATTTTTACCTGTTTTTCTTTTATTATAATTATAATATCATTTTTCTCGACGGTAGGCAAGCTATATTTTGTATATCTTTTAACAATCTGAAAAGACGAAATCAGGCGTTTTGTCCGAAAACGCACGTATTTTGCCTCTGAGGAAATAAATACGGGGATATTTTAGTTTAAAAGGTCAAAAGGGGTATCTATTTGTTTGACTTTAATCGTCAAAAAGTTCTAAAATTAGAAAAAGCGACAAGGAGATTTTAAATGGCTAAGATTGTAAAAGAAGGTTTGACTTTTGACGACGTGTTGCTGATTCCCGGTTATTCTGAGGTTCTCCCGTATCAGGTCGATTTGTCTACTAAACTCACTGATAACGTTACGTTGAATATTCCGTTGCTCAGTGCGTCGATGGACACGGTTACAGAGCATGAGCTTGCTATCGCCATCGCTCGCGAAGGCGGCATTGGTATCATACATAAAAATATGAGTATCGAAGAACAGGCAGCTCAGGTCGACAAGGTAAAACGCAGCGAAAACGGCGTTATTTCCAACCCGTTCTTCCTCAGTCCGGAACATACTCTCGCTGACGCAAACGAGCTTATGAGAAAATATCGCATAAGCGGCGTTCCCGTTACAAAAGGCACTAAACTCGTCGGCATAATTACCAACCGCGACCTTCGTTTTGAAACGGATATGAACAAGAAAATCGGTGACTGCATGACAAAGGATAATCTGGTTACCGCACCCGTAGGAACAACTCTTGAACAGGCGCAGAAAATACTGGGTCAGCACCGCATAGAGAAACTTCCTCTTGTTGACGAAGAATACAATCTCAAAGGACTTATCACGATAAAAGATATCGAAAAAGCAATAAAATATCCCAACAGCGCGAAAGACAAAAACGGCAGACTTCTCGCAGGTGCGGCTGTCGGCGTAACCGCTGACGTGCTTGAAAGAGTGGACGCGCTTGTAAAAGCAAAAGTCGACGTCATCACGATAGATACCGCTCACGGACACTCCAAGGGCGTTCTGGATACCGTTTCAAAGATAAAAGCTGCTTATCCGCAGGTTACTTATATCGTCGGCAACGTCGCTACCGCAGATGCTACAAAGGCTCTTATCGATGCGGGCGCAGACGTAGTAAAAGTCGGTATAGGTCCCGGTTCTATATGTACGACCCGTATAATCGCAGGTATCGGCGTTCCTCAGGTTACGGCGATTATGGACTGCGCAGAAATGGCTGACAGATACAATAAGCGTGTTATTGCAGACGGCGGTATCAAATTCTCAGGCGACATCGTAAAAGCGATAGGCTCAGGCGCAAGCGCGGTAATGATAGGCAGCCTGTTTGCAGGAACTGAAGAAACTCCGGGTGAAATCGAAATGTTCCAGGGCAGGAGCTTTAAGGTTTATCGCGGTATGGGTTCTCTCGGCGCAATGGCGGCAGGCAGTAAGGACAGATATTTCCAGGCAAACGCAAAGAAACTCGTCCCCGAAGGCGTCGAAGGTCGTGTACCTTACAGGGGTTCGCTCTCAGAAGTCGTGTTCCAGCTTATGGGCGGTCTGAGGAGCGGTATGGGATATTGCGGTATGCCCAATATCGAGATGCTGAGAAAGAACGCTCAGTTTGTAAAAATTTCCAGCGCATCGCTTATCGAGAGCCATCCGCACGACATTTCCATTACTAAAGAGGCTCCCAACTATTCTACAAAGGGCTGATAAAAGAAAACGTAAATTTTCTGCTGAAATCAAAAGGCACTTCCGTTTGCGGAGTGTCTTTTTGCGGAGTGCTTTTCGCAAATCGGGTTTTTGTAGTATTATTTTGTAAGTGATTTTTGCATAATGCCTTTTATGTGGAGTGTTTTTAAAATACTATTTCTTTTTGTTTTCCGCATCCTATTGCATGCAATAACGAGGATGTGCTCAATTATAGTGCATTAAGATTAAATGAACCGCTTTAAAAGCAAACAAGTTTGTCATATTAAAGTAATAGTTGGTATTGTGATATTGTCGTTTTACAAGAAATAGCACAGGTCTGACTGAAAATTATCGGAAACAAAATACGGTTGTAAACAAAATATACTTATGTTCAGATAGATTTATATCTCACAGAAAAAGAAGGTGTATATTACCGGCGTAAGTAAGACAAATTCATTTAAGATTGAGGAAAACGGCTTTATGAGGTGCATAAAATTTAATTTGCTTGAAAATTGTAAGGTACACATTTTGCATGGAGAAAAGCTTTTGATTTAAATAGGTGTAAGGTATACCAGACCAGAATAATACGAACCTGCCCTGAGGCGCGCCTTTTATGCGTTTTTCAGCGACGCTCACTTGAAAAT
>CALWHB010000030.1 GCA_944380275.1 uncultured Christensenellaceae bacterium
ACGCCTTTTTTGTCGTCAAGCACTTTACAAATCAAGTCTTTAAGTTGTTCAGATTGCATATTTACTCCGTTTTATTGTAATATTCCACCGCTTGTTGCGTAAGCGGATATATTTCGCAGTTTTTTTCCACGAGATAGTCGTACGACCGTTTAAGGCACGCTCTGAATCCCGTTTCAAAATCACTTCTTATCAGTTTTCTCAGCTCTTCCACACCGCTGAAATCGCGCGCGCTTTCAAGCATATCGGCGCAGAATATAAGCTTGTCAAGATTGTTCATATCGGGTTTTCCCGTGCAATGACAGCGTATGGCGTCAATTATTTTCACGTCATCTATCCCGTATTCCTCTTTTGCGATTACCGCACCGAGGAACTGATGCTCCACTTCACTTCCTACACAGTCGGAAGGCACGCATGATATATCGTGAGGCTGTCTGCTCCTGAGTTTTGCGCAGTCGTGCAGCATTGCGGAGAGAAACACTTCGTCGTTATCCAGCGCGAGTCTGCACTCGAAATTAAGCCTCAGCGCGCACTCAACCGTCCTCGCTATATGGTCGTACGTTTTAGGAAGAACTTCTTCCCTGAGTTTTCTTGCCGCAGGCACATATTTTGAATAGAGATTGTTTCGCTTTATATAATCTGCGACCGCAGGCGGCAACCCGTCCGTTTTATCCATATTAATCAGATATCTCAGACAAGTGGAACTCACTGCGTCGGGAACATAGTCGGCAACCGTTATGTCCGCACCTTTTTCCCTCCAGTATTTCAAAGCGGCATCAAACTCCTTCTCTCTGTCCGCGCGCGGAAATACAAGCAAAGGACAAAGTTTTATCACCTGTTGCGGATTTTTCCATTTATTCAGGTCAATAAGGCTGTCGCCGCCAATAATGTATACTATTTCGCCGTAAATTTCTTTCAGTTTGGGCAATACGTCGCAGGCATAATTCACTCCTCCCAACTCGTATTCGAGATTACAGACAGAAAAATCCTTTATGTCTTTCAATCCCTCTTCAAGCATTTCTATTCTCTGTCTGAAAGATACGTTACAACTTTTATGAGGGGGAAGACCTGACGGCAAAAAAACCACTTTGTCCATACCGTAATTCAGTGCTTTTTCTGCCATTTCAATGTGAGAATTGTGCAGAGGGTCAAAAGCACCCCCAAAAATACCCGTTTTCGCCATACGATTATTATATATCAAATCGCGTATTCAATCAATTGTTTTTGAAAATTTTAATCGCTTGCGTTTATATTTCCGCTACCCGTCAAAAATCATAGTATGCACAGATATATAGACACTTTTTTCATATTGCTGGGAATATTCGTTTTAAGTTTCGCATTATGCGGACTTTTTACTGCGCGTTTTGCCATAAAGCTCGCCGTGTCATTTATTTCGGTAATCGCAGGAATCTGCGTCCTTGCCATGCTTGCCCGAAAAATCAGGCGCAACGGGACAGATTACCGCTCTTTCGTTACATACTGCATAATAGCAGAAGAACATATCGTCGCAGACATTATGAAAAAAGCGGGGTTTATATCTTCAGACTCTTGCGAAGACGGATTTTACGATACCGCCGACGGTGCGGCGTGTCTTCATCTCAAATTCTCAAAGCCGTCGCGCGACAACATAATTTCACTTTATAAAAAATGCAGAAAGAAAAACATAAAAAAGCTCACGGTATGGTGTGCGGAATTTGAGCGCGCCGGAGTCGCGATAGCGTGTACTTTACCCGACGTAGAATTCAGATTCCGCAACCTGCGTCCTATTTACAAAACAGCGAAAAAGCGCGGTCTGCTGACTGAAACCTTTGAAAGACGTCCGCGCTCACCGCTAAAGACGCTGCTGCCGATTGTATTAAGTACGCGCAATTCATACCGCTTTGCATTTGTTTCTCTCATACTGTTCGCGCTTTCTATGCTTACTCCTTTAAAAGCGTACTATATCACTGTTGCCGCAATAGTGCTGATTATTGCTGTCGTTTCGAGAATTTACGGCGAAAAATCAGACAGTTCGTCATGATTTGTGCCTGAAAATTTTTTCACTTTTATTTTTCCGCGGACTTATTAATTAAATTATATCCGATTGCCCTGCTCTCGGCAAAAAGGTATCCGATTTAAGAAATCATATTTAATAAGGTTAAAAAAACGCGCGTAACGTACGCGCGTTCCGATTTAAAATCATGTATTGTTTTTATTTTTCTATTCCGTTTCGTCTTTAAGCTCCTCTGCCACGACGGACTGAAATTACTGACGGTGCGTCAACAAGCCTTTGTCAGGGTTTACAGGTCTATGTCTTCGTCAGGCCTCGGCACCTGCTCTAACTGTTTTTTGCTCATGCGTTTGACGGTGTTGATTATTACGTTATTGATATACAGTCTGAATTCGCAGCCTAAAAATCTCGCCGCTTTCTCACTCATCACCATACGAGGCAGGAAGATTTTGAGATAATCCATGACAGACGAAGAGTTGTCCATATAAAATTTTACGCTGATTATCTTTTTTTCTCCGTCCACAAGCACGATGTTTTTGCGTATAGAATAATTTACTATATCGTGTATATCGTCGCTGCCGCGCTCGTTTATCCTCTTTACGCGCGTACGGTGCGCGTCGCTCTTGTCCGCAATAATTATTGCCGCGGCGATTTCGTTGACTACGCTGCCAATCTCCTCTTCGTGATTGCCTACCGCAGAACATATCTGACAGACATCCTCAAGCGGCATGCCCATTTCTTTGAGAATAGGATATATCAGAATCGCGCTGGTTACGCCGTGGTCCTTGCGGTTTATCATATTGCCAATGTCATGCACGTACCCCGCTATTTTCGCCAGCTCTTTGGTTTTCTCGTCAAATCCGAGTTTGTCGAGTATCATATATGCCGTACGCGATACGTATCCGACATGCCTCAGACCGTGTTCTGTATATTTCATCGCACTAAGGACGTGGTTTGCCCCGTCGATAAGCGTGGATATTTCTTTATTGTTTCTTACGTCCTCGTACGTTATCATAATTCCTCCTTTATCAGAAAAGTTCAGGTAAACAACTCGTAATCGTCCTGCTTTTCCACAAACGCAATATCAGTGGCTTTTTCGAGTACGCGTTTATTGTCGCCTCCTCCTACTGCGTGTTCGAGATAATATACGACCATTTTTACAAAAGTCTGATATTCTTCAATCTGTTCCGCCTTTCCCTGAGAAATCAGAGCCGCCATAATGCGTTCCACCGCGTCGTCAAGCTGCTTGTGAGAGTATCTGCCTTCCATCGCGCCTTTTATTCGCAAAGTTACGTAAGCACGTCTGAAAATCAAATCAGAATTGTCGATTATCCTCGGCGCACGCGTATTCATCCTGTACATCCTGCCGTCGTGTACGTAATATATCAGGCTTGAAGGTGCGTAAAGGAATATACAGGTGATTATTTCCTCTTTAAGCACGGGAGTTATGTCGTCGTCAAGCAGCATTTCTTCCACCTTTTCACGCATATCCTTGAGTTGTTTGCTGTCGCAAAGGAAGAGCGCGAAAGTGATTATGCCCATTTTTTCGTCAACCGCGTAGCTTTCAAGCCCGAAACGGACGAAAAACTCGTACGCTATCATCTTGTCGCTTACCTTGAGCAAGGCGTTTTTAAGTTCTCTCGTACTTCCGGTCATGCGCGTCCCTTCCGCGGTAGTGCGCATAGGTAAAAAGCGGATTATATCGTCCAGCATATTCTTCATATCCGCCTTCATCTCTTTTGGAGCAAAGTCGTAAAATGCCGGAGATACGACGCAGTCTGCGTATTTCTCAAGGTATATTTTGACGAATTTCGCGTCGTCGCAATCGCCCATAAGCGCGACCTGACGGTTTATCACCTTGAGAGCCTCTTCTCTTTTTCCGCAAAGATTGAGCGCGATGGCGTACATCTTATTGTAGTAGTAATAATCAGGGTCGTCAAGGGCAAGCAACCTTGCAAGCTCAAGCAGTTTTTCGTAATATCCGCACGATACGAAAGCTGCAAAAATATCTCTCAATCCCTTGAGGTCGTCCCCGTCGGCGCAAGAGATAAGCCTTTCGGCGCACTCGTCGGCGGCAAATTTGTCGCCGCTCATAAACGATGCGTTGAACTTAATACATAAAGCAGCGACGTCCTCGCTCACTATTTCAAGAACTTTATCGGCATAAAACGCAGCCTTTGCGCAGTCGAATCTGAGGCAGCAGCGCGCGATAAGTCTGTAAAACTCACACGTATACTCGCCTGCAATATCTATTTTTGCCAGCAGATAGTTGGCAGCCTGACGGAATTTGCCTTTTTCCGCAAGCGACTTCGCCTCCTGCATAACGGCAAATACGTTGTCGTCCGGCATAGGTTCGCCGTCCAGGCCGTCCATAGGCTGAGAGAAATTCTGCAAAGACATCGCGAAATCGCGGAAAGCCCTTTCGAGGACCTTTCTCTCTCCCTCCGGTGCGGAAGAAAAATCCAGAGTGTCTTTTACTAGTCCGAAGTAATATCCCACCGCCTCAGCGTTTTCCATCTGTATGTTGTTGTTCACCAATTCTCTGATAATCGGCTTTACGGAGGCATCTTTGACGTTCCCGCCCGTACGCATATACTGTTTCAACGCGCGGTGCAAAAAGAAATTTGACACGGGATAATTGCTCATTTCGGCAAAAGCAACGCCGCGCGCCTTATCGGCGCGTACGTCCCTGAGTCCGAACCTGTTGAGCAACCTCACGCAGTCCGACGCTTTGCCTCGTGCAAGCATGCCTTCCGCAAGAGATAGTATCTGTTCGGAATCGAAATTATTCTCTGTCGGAATCGTTATTCTTGTCATTTGCCGCCTCAAATATCTTTTTTACGTCCTCTTTTGTAAATTGCTGAGTCTTATGGCAGAAATCGCAATGAAATTCAATCACTCCGTTCTGCTCCAGTATTTCCTCCGCGTCTTTCTCTCCCATAGAAACGAGTATTCGTTCCATAGCCTCTCTGCTGCAGCTGCATACGTAAGCAGGATAAGTAGGCTGAAGAGGTTTGTTTTCAAAATGTCCGAAGTATTCTTCTATAAGCGTTGTGGGAGTATGCGTCGCCACCAGCTCGTCCATATCCTTGAAATTCCTCACGACGTCCGCAAGCGTTTCAACTATTTCGGGAGGACAGTTGGGCATCGGTTGAACGATTACCGCCCCCGCCGCCTCGACGCTGCCGTCATCGGCAAGCTTTACCCCGGTCGCTATCGCGCTGGGAAGTTGTTCCGAAACGGTAAAATAATATGCAAAATCCGCGTCGACGCTGCCGTTTACAAGATTCACCATACCGTTATAAGGTTCTTTAAGCCCGAAATCCTTTATTACGGTCAGCTTGCCGTCCGCGCCTATGACATCGCTTACGGGAGCAATTTCGTCGCCTGCAAGGCAATCGGGGTTATCCATACGACAACGCACCTTAGAACCGCAGTCGCCGCATACGATTATGTTTCCGCCCGCGCCGCCGCCTCTTATTATCAGAGTCAGCTTATGTTTGAGTCCTTTGAATCCCGCGCTCATAAATACGCCCATTGCAAGTACTCTTGCGAGTGCGTTGGTCGCGCTCTTTGACGTGTTGTGAATCTGACGCGCCTTTTCTGCCGTTTCGGTACAGTTTATTGCCGTTACTATAGCCTTGCCTTCAAAAAGCATAGACCTGCAAAGTATGTCCATTATAATCTTTCGCAAACCCACAATATACGTGCCGTCTTTGCTTTGACGTTTCCCATATCCGCAAAGTCGTACGCCCTGAAAGAAAATTTGTCTTTCAGCGCGCTTTCCACCGCACTCTGCGTATGTGCGTACTGGGTATGCTCCTCCGTCTGTTTAATATATTTTCCGTCTTCTCCGCGTATGAAGAAAGTGAGTTCCATCTTCACTCCGCCAGAGAAAGTCTTGTTTGTCCAAAGATAGGTTATATCGTCGTAATCTTCGTAAAATACGTTGTTACCTATAATCTTTTTGAGTTTGTATTCGCTCGAAATGTCAAACACGAGTTTGCCGCCCTTTTTGAGAAAGCAAGCCGCGTTTTCAAAAAACACGGCGAGGTCTTTGGGTTTCACGTAATTCAGTCCGTCGCATACGCATGTCGCGAAATCAACGGGATGCTGGGGTCTGAAAACGCAGGCGTCCTGCTGAACGAAAACGGGGTTTACAGCGGCAGCGCGCGCGTTTTTCATTGCCTCGCCCAACATTTCTCCGCTCGTATCGACTCCGGTCATCCGCTTTCCGCGTTTAGAAAGCGCGACGGTAATCCTTCCGCTGCCGCAACAAAGGTCTGTTCCTTCGCTGCCCTTGAGTTCTCTGTCAAGCACTTCAAGGTATCCGTCATAATCGAAATCCGCCATAAGGCGGTCGTAATACGCTGCAAGACAGCCGTATCCGTTCATCTCTTCTTACCTTTTTTGGGGTTTGCGCGCTGAGCTTTCGCCGCCTCTTTGAGTTGTTGTTTTCTCTGCAGCTGCGCAGCTTTTGCCGTCTGTTCCTGCTCGTATTCGTACATCGCGTTTATCAGAAGGTCGTTGCAGAAATTGCCAAAGGCGACGTTAAGCACGATATAAAGGCTTGCGCCTACCGTAATCATAACGATATAAACGATATACTTCACGATATTTACCATTATCAGCAACATCGGCGCGACGAGGAATACCGTCAGTATCACGTTTGGAAGGAACATTATTAAAGCGGCGATAACGCTGTTTTTGATGTATTGCCCGTAGTTGAACCTGAAGGAAATGCTCATAGGCAGGAATACCGAACAGAACAGCATGGACAACAGGCAGAAAAGCAGCGAGCCTATGCTCCATATCCATATTCCCGCGCCCGCGCTGCCCGTGGTCGCCATAAGCCGCATAAGCTCTATCGTAGCGCAAGCGGCATTTGTTCCGGCAAGTCCGAGGAAGGTAAACGTGATGAGGAACTTCCACCAGTGAAGTTTAATACCTCTGAAGAAGTGTTTGATTATCTTTACTTCGACGCCCCAGTAATAATTTCTTATGCAATGGTACGCGCCCGCAAGACCTATAGAAAAAATCATCATGCTGGGCGTAAAGAAATAAAGGAAAAAGTCGCTCCTTATGCCGTAAATCATATTGATGCCTGCGACGGTATCGTCGACAAGCCCGTAACCTATACCCAGAAAACCTGAAAAGCTGTATCCGGCCGCTGCAATCTGATTCTGTTCGTACTGCGACATAAGGAATACGAACATAATGATAAACGGCAGCGCGAATATGTCGAGGAACAGGTTCAACACAAGCATATTCTTGAGATTTGAACCGAATACCGAAAATGCTTTGCGTATTCTGCCCCTTTCGTTATAGTCCCTTTCGGGTCCCAGGTCCTTGCCGAGAGTCATCTTCGCGGCGAGTTTGGTCAGTTTTGACATTGTATACTCCTAAAGATAATAAAAATATTGTACACATTATTTTACACTACTTTTATAAAAAGAGCAATTGAATTATAGGCAACTATTTGCAAAATTAAGCGAAAAATGCTTTACAGTTCGTTATCTTTATGGTATTATTGTTCAAAGCAATAGAGGCGCGGTACTCATCAGTACGCGGGACATCGTCGCAAGGGACGCCGCCGAAAGGGTTTACCGCCGAAGTCGCCTTACCGCCTTGTAAGGTTCTGCGGCTGGATGCGGAGTTAAGAGTTTCGTATCTGTCATCGTATGATGGAGCGCTATTTGCGGAAACCTTTTTTCGATTTCCACTTTTTCCGTTCCGTCTTTGCGTGAACGGATTTTTTTCTCTGCAAAAACAGATAAAAATATTGGCGCATTGCCAAAACAGGAGTATATATGAAAAAGTACAACGTAGCCGTAGTCGGCGCAACCGGCATGGTCGGCAACAAATTCCTCGAAGTTCTGGCGGAGAAAAATCTCCCCGTTGAAAACTATTATCTTTTCGCGTCCGCAAAGAGCGCGGGCAAGGTAATCAATTTTATGGGCAAAGACCACACGGTCATCGAGCTCACCGAAGAAAACGTCCTCGACAAGAAGATAGACATCGCTCTGTTCTCTGCCGGCGGCTCTACCAGCGCGAAATTCGCGCCCGTATTTGCTAAGCACGGCGCGGTTGTAATCGACAACTCCAGCCAGTGGCGTATGCACGACGACGTTCCTCTCGTAGTTCCCGAAGTCAATCCGCAGGATATAGACTGGAATCACGGCATTATCGCAAACCCCAACTGCTCTACCATCCAGGCTATGGTCGCTCTCAAACCTCTCCATGACAAATACGGCATAAAGAGAATTGTTTACAGCACATACCAGGCGGTCAGCGGCGCAGGCGTAGCCGGTTACAACGACCTTATGGAAGGCATAAAGGCCTTCAGCAAGGGCGAGAGCTACAAGACTCAGAAATTCCCCTATCAGATTGTCAACAACTGTCTGCCTCATATAGACGTGTTCCTCGACAACGGATATACCAAAGAGGAAGAAAAGATGATTAAGGAAACCAAGAAGATTCTCGGCGACCAGAACATCAAGGTAACGGCTACCACCGTACGCGTTCCCGTCCTCAATTCTCACAGCGAGTCCATCAACGTCGAGTTCAACAAGCCCTGCACAAAAGAAGGCGTCATAGAGGCACTCAAAGGACAGAAAGGCATCGTTGTCGTCGACGATACGGCAAACCTCAAATATCCGATGCCTATCGACTCAACGGGACACGACGAAGTATTCGTCGGCAGAATCAGAATAGACGACACGGTAGAAAGCGGCGTCAACCTCTGGGTAGTTGCCGACAATATCCGCAAAGGCGCGGCAAGCAATGCCGTTCAGATTGCGGAATATATGATTAATAACGGAAAAATCTGAATTCAACTGAGGTGATTTTATGTTCAAGGGTCTTGGTACGGCGATGATTACGCCGTTTGACGAAAACGGCGCGGTTGACTATCCCGCTTTGGAGAAAATAGTAAACGGACAGCTTGAAGGCGGCGTCGACGCTCTGTTCGTACTCGGTACGACGGGAGAACCTCCGACAATGAGCGCGGCTGAAAGAGAAAAAGTCGTAAAATCCGTCATCGAACAGGTCAACGGCAAAATACCCGTCTTTGTAGGTACGGGCAGCAACGACTGCGCTCACGCCGTAGAACTGAGCAAACACGCTCAGGCTATGGGTGCGGACGGCGTTCTCGCGGTAACTCCGTATTACAACAAATGCACTCAGGAAGGTCTTTATCTCTACTACAAGGCAATCAACGACGCAATAGACCTGCCGATAGTCGCATACAACGTACCCGGAAGAACGGGCGTCAACATGAAACCCGAAACGGTAGAAAGACTGACTTCCCTTTCCAACGTCAGAGGCGTAAAAGAGGCAAGCGGAAACATCGCTCAGATTCTCGAAACTTCAAGACGCATACGCGGCTCTCAGATTAACCTCTATTCAGGCGACGACTGCATAGCCGTTCCCATAATGTCGGTCGGCGGCAGCGGACTCATATCCGTAGCGTCCAACGCAATTCCGTCCACGGTATCTGAAATGATACACGCATGGCTTGACGGCGACCACGACAAAGCTCTCGACATGCAGATGAAGTATCAGCCTTTCTTCGACGCAATGTTCCTTGAAGTAAATCCGATACCCGTAAAATCAGCGTGCGCTCTCCTCAATATGTGCAAGCCGTATATGCGCCTGCCTCTCACTACCCTGAGCAAGGAGAACACGGCAAAACTCGAAAAAACAATGAAGGATTTGGCTATCCTCTAAGGAGATATTTATGACAAAGATAATCGTTTGCGGCATAGGCGGAAAAATGGGCAACAAGGTGCTTGAAGTACTCTCATCGTTTGACGGCGTAACCTGCGTAGCAGGCATCGACGCATACGCGGATAAAAGCAAATTTTCCGTACCCGTGTTCGACAAACCGCAGGACGTAAACGTACAGGCAGACGTCGTAATCGACTTTTCAAGACCTGAGGCTCTCAAAGGACTTCTCTGTTATGCACAGCAGAACAAGGTCGCTCTCGTACTTGCAACGACCGGATATACGGATGAACAGGAAGAAGAAATCAAAAAGGTTTCAGAAGTCGTTCCCGTATTCCGCGCAAGCAATATGTCGCTGGGCGTAAACCTTCTCGTACATCTTTGCAAAAAGGCTGCGGCTTTCCTCGGCGCAGGTTTCGACGTTGAGATAGTGGAAACTCATCACAACAAAAAAGTCGACTCCCCGTCAGGCACCGCGCTTACTCTCGCAAACGCCATCAAAGACGAAAAGGAAAATTCATACCTCACGTTCGGCAGGCACGGCAACGATACAAAGCGCAAGAAAGACGAGATAGGCGTTCACGCAGTAAGAGGCGGCACCGTCGTAGGAAAACACGAGGTGCATTTCTTCGGTGAGGACGAGGTAATCACCTTGACTCACGAGGCGCACAGCAAAGCAGTATTTGCACAGGGTGCAATCCGCGCCGCAATCTTTCTCGCAGCTCAGAAACCGGGACTTTATTCAATGCCCGACCTCGTTGCGTCGCTCTGACAAAGTCAATCCTCTTTCCCTTGCAAAAAAGGGGATAATAAACTACAAAAAACACAGGCGTAAATCGCCTGTGTTTTTTGTTTGAACATACTTGTTTTTTCTGTGTTCTTTTCAAGGTTTTCAAGAATTGTGATACTTATTGAAAGCCTCTGCGTAAGCACGCTTGAACTCGTCTATTTCCGCCTTGTGTTCTTTTATCAGCGGTTCTGTTTCCTCCGTCAGGTAGCTGTGTTTTTTATAAACCGTTACCTCAAATGTTTTAGCGAATTTCAACGCAAGTGCCTGTTCCCAGGTATATACAATGCCTGTGGTCGCAGTTATTTCCTTGTCGCCGTCCTTATAAGAATATGTTACGCAATAATAATCCTTTGCACCGCTTGACGACTTCATTTCACTTGTAAGATAAGTTGCCTGAACTTTTCTCCCCTTTAACATCGCCTTGTTGTAGGTAACATAACGTGCCGTATAAATCGCCGCAAATACGATAGCGAATACTCCCGCTATCATAGCGATGATAAGGGACGCCTGCGCGCCCTTTATACCTTCGCTGTCCTTCCAGATAAGCATTGCCGCAATAGGTGCGATTATAAGTATAAGCCCCGTTACCGAGGCTATTACTATTGACCTTACTCCGCCTTTTTTCATATTATTGCTTATACACCAGTCTGTTGCAGTTGGGGCAGAACTCAAGTCCTCCCTCCTGACGCAGTTTTGCCGCAATATCTCTCGAAAGTTCCAGTCCGCATCCGCGGCAAGAGCTGGTAGGTTCGTCAAAAGCTACCATGTGCGGGAATTTGGATATGTCCTTCGCTTTCTTGTATTTCGCAACGAGTTCAGGCTCAATCGTCTTTTCAATCTCTTTTTGCGCAAGCATTACTTCTTTTGCTTTAGTCTGTATCTCCAGCTTTACCTTTTCCATTTCGGGGGTAGCCTTTTTTACAGACAAGAAATACGTATTTACGTTATTGAAAAAGGCCTTTGAATCCGCGTCGAGCTTGAGCAGTTCCTTGCGCACATTGTCCACCTCTTTTTCAATACCTTCAAGCGCGGAATACAGCTTTGTCAGCTGTTTTTCGTAATAGTCAGCCTGTTTGAGGTCTGCAATTTCGTCCACGCTGTTGTTATACTCTTCTATATCCGTGAGAAGTTTTTCGTACTGTTTTGTAAGCCTGTCCAGATTGACGAAATGCTCCGCAACGACGCCGCTCATACGCTTGCCGTCTTCGATGGTCTGTTTGTACAGTTTCATATATCTGTTGTACTGTACGGTCGCGTCGCTCGTTCTGAATTGTTCGTTGAGCTTATTGAGTTCTCTGTCGAGGCTCTGATATTTAAGCATGCCTTCTATATTCATAATTTCTCCTTCAAGCCCTGCGGTAGGGATTACCTTCCGTCGCGCTCTTACGATAATTGATTTTGTGTTTATCAAGCACTCTGCCAATAATGTCGACGATACAGCGTTCGCTTGAATAATGAGTCGTTTCCACGATTGCAACGCCTGCATATTGCGCCTCAAGCGCGACGTTGTGTTTGACTTCTGCCGTAACGAGAGCGTCGACTCCCTCGTCCTGTAAACGGTAAATAAGTTCGCTTTCTCTTCCGCCCGCACCGGTACTGACGGCTATCTTGCATATTTTTTTATCAGGCTCTCCCACATATCTTACGGTTTCGTCGCAAAGCGCGTTTGCCACCGCCGATGCAAATTCCGCAAGCGTTTTTTCCTCTTTCAGATACGCTATGCGCATTGCCTCGCCTTCGCCTGAAACAACTTCGGCTCCCAGCATTTCCGCTACGGTATCGTTGGTACCGCCGTTGCAAATGTCTACGTTTGTATGCATAGCAATCTGCGCAATGTCTTTTTTCAGCATTTCGCTTACGACGGCATACCTCATACGGTCCTTGTCAGAGCATAAAGTCTTTATGCCGCTGAAAATAACGGGGTGATGACTGATGATGAGATTGCATCCGTTTTCTGCCGCCTCGTCAACAACGCGCGGAGTTACGTCCGTGCAAAGCATTATTCCCGTTACCTCACGCGTCGAGTCGCCTATGCAGAAACCCGTGTTGTCAAAGCTCATCTGCAACTCAAAAGGTGCAAATTCACACAGTATTCCTTCTATATCTTTTACCGTCATATTTTTCCTGCCCGTGTAGGTTAAAAGCTTATTTACCTATATAGTCCTTTAGTTTCTTCGTGCGATTGGGGTGACGCAATTTTCTGAGTGCCTTTGCCTCAATCTGTCTTATTCTTTCACGCGTTACATTGAACTCTTTGCCCACCTCTTCAAGAGTCTTGGGTCTGCCGTCCCTGAGGCCGTATCTCATAAGGAGAACTTCGTTTTCTCTCGGAGTCAGCGTGTCGAGTACCTGGAGGAGTTGCTCTCTGAGCATCTTCGCCTCCGCTTTTTCCGCAGGGGATGCCGCCGTGTTGTCCTCGATAAAATCGCCGAGGTGGCTGTCTTCTTCTTCACCGATAGGAGTTTCGAGAGAAACGGGGTCCTGCGCTATCTTCTGGATTTCTATTACTTTTTCTTCGGGGATATTCATTTCTTTCGCAATCTCTGCGGGCGTCGGTTCTCTTCCCAGAGTCTGCATGAGCTGACGGGTTACTCTGCCCGTTTTGTTTATAGTTTCAACCATGTGGACGGGTATACGTATCGTCCTTGCCTGGTCTGCGATAGCACGAGTAATAGACTGTCTTATCCACCACGTAGCGTATGTGGAGAACTTGAATCCCTTTTTGTAATCGAACTTCTCTACCGCTTTCATAAGTCCGAGATTTCCTTCCTGAATAAGGTCAAGAAACTGCATGCCTCTTCCCACATATCTCTTTGCGATAGAAACGACAAGTCTGAGGTTTGCCTCACTCAGTCTGTCCTTTGCCGCCTGGTCGCCCTTTGCCATTTTTTCGGCAAGGACTATTTCCTCTTCAGAAGTAAGCAGCGGCACCTGACCGATGTCTTTCAGATACATCTTTACAGAGTCGTCAGTCGTACCTTCAAGAGAATCCAGCGACATCTTTTCTTCGAGAGTGGTTTCCTCGATGGTAATGCCTTTGGATTCGATTTCGGTAAAGACGTTTTCCATTTCCTGAACGTCGAGGTCGAAACGCGCGAGTTTCTCGTTGATTTCGTCGTCGTTCAGCTTGCCGTCTTTTGCGGACGCAACGAGTTTTGCGACTTCCTGAGCGATTTTTTCCTCTCTTGCGATTCTTTTTTCGCTTTCTTTCTTTTCGTTATCCATTATATCCTCCGAAAATTATTTTTTCTTTTGGTTATTGCTCATCTGAGCAAGTATTTGCGATTTCTCTTCTTCGGACGCGCTTTCCGCGTACGCCTTCAGCAGCGATTTTCTCTGCCTTTTCACAAATTCGTTCTCTATCGACCTTACGCAGTCATTGAAATATACTCCTGCGACTGCACCGCTTACTTTTCTGCCTTCTGCGAGAATTTCTTTGACTTCAGGCACTTCGTTTTCAAACGCAAGCAGGTCGTCAATCGACGGCTGTCCGTCGCACTCTCTGTAATAATCGTAAAGTTTTTTATGCTCTTCGTCCTCACAATACAAAGACAAGTCCTTGTCAAATGTCTGAAGGTCGTCCACTCCTCCGTAAAGCGCGTAAAGTATAAACCTCATCGCCTTATAGTATTTGCCGTCCTTGCGTTTTGTCTGCTGAGTCAGCAATACAGGCGCGCCCTCTTCTGTAAACTCTGATTCCTGCATAAGCTGACGTCTTACCGTGTCCGTACCCAGTCCGCTAAGCTTTGCAACCAGCGGAATATATGCGTCAATCTGAGCCGGAGAAGGCAGCGTTTTGAGAATTTTCACAGCCTCGACGACAAATTTGCCCTGTTCTTCTGCCACAGTTGTATCGTACCCGTTTGCAAGGGTGCGCAATTTGTATTCAAACAGAGGCAGAGCGTTGTCAAGCTGACGTATAAACTGCTCCTTTCCTCTCTCTTTAATATACTCGTCAGGGTCAAGATTGTCGGGAAGAGATACCACTTTGACGTTAAGACCCGCGCCGTAAAAAATATCAAGACTTCTAAGCGTTGCAGCCTGCCCTGCGGTATCTCCGTCGTAACATACGTATACGGTGTCGCAATATCTTTTGACTATTTCCGCCTGCTTTACGTTGAGGGCTGTACCCATAGAGGCGACAGAGTTCTGCACTCCTGCCTGATACAAAGAAATGACGTCCATATAACCTTCTACCATGATGACGTATTTCACCGTATTCTGCAATCTGTATTTCTTGAGCGTATCCTGACCGAAAACTTCGCACTTTTTATTGAAAATTACCGTATCGTTTGTGTTTCGGTATTTCATTTGTTTTTCAGAAGTCAGAACTCTTCCTCCGAAAGCTATGACGCGCCTCATACCGTCGATTATCGGCACGATAAGCCTTCCTGCCATAACGTCGTAAACTCTGCCGTCTTTCTGCGCGCATGCGCCGGACTCAATCATTTCGACCTCGTTGAATCCCTTTTCTTTAAGATGCGCCGGCAAACCGTTGTAGTCGGGAGAATATCCCATACCGAAAGTTCCCGCCGTCTTTTCGCTTATTCCTCTTTTTGCGACGTACTCTCTTGCAGCGATACCCTTTTCGCTTTTATAAGTTTCGCGGTAAAATCTTGCCGCAACGCGCATAAGTTCATAAAGTCTTTCTTTTTTCTTATGAAGGCTTTCACCGGGGCGTTTAGACTTGAATTCGGGCATAGGCAGACCGACTTTCTGCGACAAGAGTTTGCACGCGCTCATAAAGTCAGTATTCTCTATGTCCATAACGAACTTTATAACGTCGCCGCCCACGTGGCATCCGAAACAATAAAAAGCCTGCCTCTGTTCGTCGACCGAAAAAGAGGGGGTTTTTTCGTGATGAAAAGGACAGCAAGCCCAGTACCTGCCGCCTTTGCTCGCAAGCGGAACGTATCCTGCCACGACGTCCACGATATTAGCTTTTGATTTGAGGGTTTCGAGCCACTCGTTAAACGATTGTTCCTTCATACTTCTATTAGTTAAATACGAATATTTTTGCCTTTTTCCTAAAAATAAATAATAATTTTTACCTTTTTTACAAAAATTATTCACAACAGGCGTAAAATTTCTTCAAAACTGCGGCGGTTTGTGCAAAATCGCTCAATTTTTCTTTTTTGTCGGCTGAAAGAAAAGCGCGTTCCGAATAATACGGAACGCATAGCTTTTCAAAATTTTCATCACGGTATTTACAAACGTGTCGTTTTAAACCGCCTATTTCAGATAGCTAATAAGCGTAGAAACATCCCACGGTCTTACGACTTTTTTGTTATCGGTTTCAGAATAAAATTCATCGAAAACGATGTCGGCATTTTCCGGGTCGTCTACGAGTTCGGCTCTTGCAGAAATCAGGTCGTACATATTCCACGCCTCAAGGCTGCGCTTATCTATATATCTCTGCACGGCATAAATATCTGAACTTGCAACCACGTTGCAGCGTTTTCCGCTCATCTTGTTCAGCACGACTATTTCTCTGTTCTCAAGGTCGATTGCAAAACCTAAATACTGCCAGCTGTTACCTTTAACGTGAATTTTCATCTGTATATTGTCAGGTTGCCATGCCTTCGTCCTCAAATCTCTCTTATTCTGATATCCGCAGTATATCGTGCCTTTATTCAATGGCGACTCAAAACCGTTAAGGAAATAAACGCAGTATTTCCACCCTTTTTTTAGCAGTTCGTCTATTACGAAATCTGCATACTCAGCACCGTCTTCCCCTCTGTCGTCGCCTGAAACAAGCGCGCTGTTTCCAAAAGGTTTCATATCATAAGTTTGCCAGTTGAGAATCTCAGTCTTTGCGTTTCCGTCGCTGAACACGGCAGAGGCATCTATGTCGCCTATCCCCTCCCAGTAACAGAAAGTTCTTATGTTTTCTCCTTTTATCGGCAAGCGGCTACCGCACGGAAGAACGTCTATTCCCTTGCCCGAATCTGAGGTATTAACAGGTACGAACACTTTTTTAAATTTGTCGGACAAAAACACTTTGCCTCTTATAGGACGCTCCCCGTAATATTTTATCAAAGCCTTTCTGATGGAATCAATTACCTTTTCGCGTACCGAATCGTCCAACACGGAGCGTCTTTCGTTGCACTCCTCATCAGTTTCGGTATGCGATTTAAACATTTTGTTGTTTACAAAACTGAAAACTCTCGCACCCTTTTTCTGCGATGCAAGCATCCATAGCAACTGCATTAATATAATCGGATTGTTTCCGTCGACAAGCGATAATATTTTTTCCGTTTCATTTTCGTCGGCACGCGATAACAGCCATACGAGATTGCGTTCAAGCAAAGAACCGTTTTTGTCAAGAAATTCCGCCGCCTCTGTTACCCTGCTTTTTTCGACAAGTCTTTTGGATATCGCGTACGGGCTTTGAGAGTTATCCTGCTTTGCTATATCCGCACCCGTTACTTTGACTATCTTATTGAAATATTTCGCCTGTTTTTTAGTCAAAGGGCAAGGCTTTGCTATCTCAGCGGCTTTTTTAAGCAACCTCTTTCCTTTTTGCGTTATAAGTATGACCTTTGAATCGTAATATCTTCTTACGCTCAATTTAACCACGTCTTTATAATCGAAGTATTTCAGCATGCTTTCGTCTTCAAACTCAAAATACATCAAGCCTGCATTGTCTTTGCATGACGGCACACCGTTGCAATACCCTTTTTTGTAAAGAGCAAACACTTCGTCTTCTTCTACTTCCGACCACGGACGAGAGTAAACCAAATATTCCTTAGCAGCCTGACGACATACTCTTTCCGCCTCATCTGCAGAAATGACCCTGAACCATCTCACGACTTTTTCTTTGCCTTCTCCGTACTGAGGAAGTACCTTGTGAAATACGGGAATCCTTGCATACTCTTTGTCATTGTTAAAAAGCTCAGGATGTTCCTTTTTAAAATAAGCGACAAGCTGCTCGACAAGCAGTTCCCCGCACTCAAAATGCGCAGTATCCTGAGGATTTGCATAAAAAGAGTCAGGCACTTCCAGCCCGAAAAACGCGGATAGCATAACGACCGTATCAGCATTTATCTTTGCGGGCAAATCAAATATTATCCCCAGTTTTTCGTATAATTTTGTAGCGTAAAACGGTGCAAGCTCGTCTTCAACCGTCGATTCTCTCACACAACCGCGCGATATAAGTATTTTGTCGATTACGTTCATTTCATCCTCCGTTTTCCGCTTTATTCTTTATATTCCGCCTTTCAACGGTATAAAAAAGTAAGTACACCGGCCAGTCTACCTATATGATAGTTAAAGTGAAATAAGAGTTGGCTCTCGTACTTACCTTTTTTATTATAATTCTATAAGTAATATATGTCAATAAATTATCGTAAAATAACTGTAAATTATATTGAGATTTAATTCTCTGATTTTTTACGACTTCAGGCAATCCGCTACTGATACACGGCAATTTGCATAAATTACAAAGAAAATATTGCTTGCTGTTTTATAAAAAAAGGAAAAACCATAAAAAAATTACTGAAATACCCGAAATAATTGTTTTATCGGCATATTTCGTTTTACTGTATCCGATATCGATAAAATCAGTTAAGCACAAAAACACATCCGGCAATCTGCCTTGCTAAATCGCAATCACAGACATTGCCGGATTTTTCAGTCAGAAACTATTCCTTTCCTATGATTGTGCGGTATCCTCCGCCGCCGTATTTTATACAACGCGAAACGCGACTAAGCGTTGCGGAAGATATCTGCGTTTCAGCCTCAACCTGAGTATACGTTTTGCCTTCAAGTACCAGTTTTGCGGAATACAGGCGTTGAGCCATGTTCTCTGTTTCCGCACAGGTACATAGGTCCTCCAGCAGAAGTTCGCACTCCTCGCGGGTGGACAATTTCACCAACCTGTCGATAAGATACTCGTACATGACGCGTTTATCTGCCATTTTACCTCCTCAGCGGTTTTCCGCATAATTGCGCAAAAATGTCTTGAGCTTTTCGCTCTGCGGCGAGCAGAATATTTGCTGCGAAGTGCCAAACTCTTCAATCACACCGTCTGCCATAAACACGACTTTGTCTGAAATTTCCGCGGCAAACTGCATTTCGTGCGTAACGATTACCATTGCGCGGTCGGGGCTTTTAAGGCTGCGTATAACGCGCAACACCTCTCCTGTCAACTCAGGGTCAAGTGCAGAGGTCGGTTCGTCAAAACACAATATTTCAGGTTCAAGCGCAAGTGCGCGTGCAATAGCTACGCGCTGACATTGTCCGCCTGACAACTCGCACGGGTAATTGTTCATTTTTTCGCCCAGACCGACATCGCGAAGTATCCTCTCCGCTTTGACGGCGTTCTCATCCATCGCTTGTTTCTTTTTTTCCGCGAAAGTCTTCTTTCCTTCAATCCATGCGTTAATCCTGGCAGAAACAGACGGTTTTGAAGACATGCCTTTATCTTCTGCCGACGGTTTGCTCAGCTCTTTGCGGATGCGGGCAAGACGTTCTTTTGTCTGCATATCGAGAGGCAAACGAACGTTTTTCAGTGCGGTATACTGCGGAAAGAGATTGAACCCCTGAAAGACAAGCCCGAAGTGCAGACGGTTTTTTCTCAGTTCTCTGTCGGCATATTTTTTCTGAGCGTTGAAAATTTCCTCTCCTTTTACCCAGACACTGCCCGTATCTGCCAGTTCAAGGAAATTAAGACAGCGCAGCAGGGTCGTCTTGCCGCTGCCGGAAGACCCGATTATAGACACGACTTCACCCTTTTGCAGGGAAAAATCAATGCCTTTGAGTACTTGCGTACTGCCAAAACTCTTATGTAAATTTTTCACTTCCAGAAAGGACATAATCATTGCACCTTATAATACGAAAGTTTTTTCTCCACCACGCTGAACAAAATCGTGAGAAGGCCGTTGAACACCAGGTAGAAAAGTGCCGCATACAAAAGAGGCGTCAGTATAACGTATTCGTTGACAGCGTGATTTGCCGCATTGAGAAGGTCGATAACCCCAAGTACCTGAGCAAGCGCAGTATCTTTGACCAAAGTAATAATTTCGTTGCTCATAGGAGGGATAATTCTCTTGACGACCTGCATGAGAACGACAGAGAAAAATATCTGTCCCTTACGCATGCCCAGCACCTGCCCTGCCTCGTATTGTCCGCGCGGAATCGCCTCGATTCCTGCACGGAATATCTCCGAAAAATAACATGCATAATTTATGCTGAAGGCTACGGCAACGAAAATAAACATCAAAGTATTCATACTTATGCCAAAAAATGCCGTAAGGTCTTTATTCATGACGCGGAATACAAACTGTGGCAAGAAACTTACCAACAGTATCTGCAACATCAGCGGAGTGCCGCGTACTACCCAGATTATGCCTTTCACCAGATATTTCAAAGGCTTGAAACGCGACATTGAACCGAAAGATATTATCAGCCCCAACGGAAGTGCTATCACAAGCGTTACGACAAACAGCAGAACGGTTGTGCCGAAACCGGCAGCCAACTCCTGCAAAATTCTAACAAATTTATCCATTGCGGTTTACTGTTTATTTTCCCAACGCCACGTCTTCGCCGGCAGAGCCGCTTTCAACGCCGATAATTGCATCCGCCATGCTCTCTTTCGAAGTATATTTGTCAGCGTTCTCATTGCGAATCACGGCGACCTGTTTATTGTAGAGGTAAGCAACGGACATGCACATGTTCTGAGCGCGTTCTTCCGTGATTGTAAATCCGTTCCACAGCAAATCCACAGTGCCGTTGCTCAAAAGCATTTCTTTTGAATTCCAATCTATTTCCTGGAATTCGAGCGTAAGACTGATGCCGTATATCTCGTTCAGATAATTAACTACCGCGCGGGCAAGTTCGATGTCGAAACCGGTCAAAGCTCCGTTCTGAGTGAAAGCAATGGGTGCAAATACCGTGTATCCGATTATGATTTTACCTGATTCTTTGATTTTCGTCCAACTGTCATCAGTTGCGGATGCAAGCGGATTTTCCGTTTCCGCAGTTATCGCCAATTCTGTTTGCAGACCGAAATCTTCAGCAATAGAAAGATATTCCGTCGTACGCAGAGCGATAAGTGCTTTGTTAATCTCGGACATAAACGCTTTGTCGTTCTTTCTGCCGGCAATGCCGTATTCTTCTTCGGCAAAAATCACTTCATCCACAATCTGCAGGTCTTTCGCGAAGTCGCCTTGCGACGTATAATAACCTGCCATAACAGAATCGATTATGGCAACGTCCACAGAACCTGTCTGCAACTGCGTAAGCGCGTCAAGCTGAGAACCGTATTTCATAAGCTCTTTTCCGACTGCAAGTTCTTCAGAAGGCGCGCACGCAACAGATGCAACAACGCATCCGATAATTATCAGGCACACCAACAAACCTTTCATTACTTTCTTCATAACAAACTCTCCTTGAAAAAATTTTTTTCAATATTCTTTATTATACTTTATCACTTTAATTTAGTAAAGTGATTTTAATATCAAACTCAAAAAATGACGGCAGTTTACTGCTCTGCCGTGACGACTGATTTGTTTTGTACTCTGCGAACGTATGAGCGACAAAACAGCGAGCCGTGCGAGCTTTTCGCTGATACTCTTACTTATTCTTACCCAATTACTGCAAACCTCGAAATCACTCAAAAGCCGGCTTTCTACTCCCTTCCCCTCCCTGCTTTGAGTGACCCTTATTTCAGACTGTCCGTGTCTTCGGCACTTTGGCGGCGCGGCAATAACGTGGCGTAAAAAAAACAGACGAGAAAAACTCGTCTGATTTTTTTGCGGCCGTAAGGCAAGTCGCCGAGGGTAGCCGATGACCGGATTTGTAAGGAGCTTGCGACGGAATAGCGAGGAGTATACCCGCGTGAGCCATATCCTACGACGAGCGTTCTTATTTCGGACTGTCCGTGTCTTCGGCACTTTGGCGGCGCGGCAATAACGTGGCGTAAAAAAACAGACGAGAAAAACTCGTCTGATTTTTTTGCGGCCGTAAGGCAAGCCGCCGGGGGTAGCCGATGACCGGATTTGTAAGGAGCTTGCGACGGAATAGCGAGGAGTATACCCGC
Source organism: uncultured Christensenellaceae bacterium (assembly GCA_944380275.1). Classification (GTDB taxonomy): domain Bacteria; phylum Bacillota; class Clostridia; order Christensenellales; family UBA3700; genus Ornithoclostridium. The sequence goes on from CALWHB010000030.1 coordinate 21,544, forward strand.
GTGAGCCATATCCTACG
>CALWHB010000031.1 GCA_944380275.1 uncultured Christensenellaceae bacterium
GCGACAGTAAGTTTATACGCATTATCGGCTTGTTGCGTGTGTGTCGCAAAGCTCTACGAGCACGAACGCGTCGCGCGAAAGCGGTTGGGTAATGAGAGAAATATAAGCTCCGCGTTCGCTACCGTCTGAGTAATGCAACAAAAAAAGCACCTGAAAACAGGTGACTCCACCGGGAATCGCCTTACAGCGATTGCCGATAGGGAATCCGCAAAGCGGACAATCGCGTGCAGCGGGTGAAAGATTGGAGCGTAGCGAACAATATTTCAAACACGGGTGAGATGACTGGTGAAGTCACCAGAATGTGACTCCGCCGGGGGATTGCGACAGTAAGTTTATACGCATTATCGGCTTGTTGCGTGTGTGTCGCAAAGCTCTACGAGCACGAACGCGTCGCGCGTAATTTATTACAGGTAGGAAGTTGAAGCGCGTGCGCGTCCGTTCCCCGTCGGGAGCATGCAAGAAAAAAGAAGAACACGTTTCCGTGTTCTTCTTTTTTCTTGGTGACTCCACCGGGAATCGAACCCGGGTTACCGCCGTGAAAGGGCGATGTCTTGACCGCTTGACCATGGAGCCGCGTAAAATTGCTTTTACAATATAATATAATCGAAACGAATTGTCAACTAAAAAACGAGAAATTGCAGAAAATTTGTTTTATTTATTACTTTACGCGTCAAAGCTGAATATTATATAATACCTAATATGAAATACGCGGTAGTGGACATCGGCTCAAACAGCATAAGACTTTTGGTTACGGACGGCAAAAAGTCCCTTCTGAGGAAGTTGGAGATTACTCGTCTTGCAGAAGGACTCAACAAGACTGGCGTTCTCAACAGAAACGCAATGAAACGTACGCGCGATGCAATCGTACGGTTTGCAGACGTTGCGAGAGAAGAAAACTGCGACGCCTTCTATCCGTTTGCGACAGAGGCGGTGAGGAGCGCGAAAAACGGCGCGGATTTCGTTGCTTTGCTCAAAGAAGACGGGATAGACATAGATGTGGTAAGCGGAGATACTGAGGCGCAGATAGGTTTTGCAGGTGCTTATACTTCGGGTACTGTTGCCGTTCTCGATATAGGCGGTGCGTCGACAGAGCTTGCAGTCGGCGACGAAAACGGGATAATTTACGGCAAGAGCCTTCACGTGGGTTGCGTAAGACTGAAGGAGAGCTTTGGCGAGGATATGCAAAAGTTGTACGGCTTTTGTTCCGAGGCGGCAAAAGGATACGGTGAAATCGGCGTAAAATTTGACGGGCTGTACTGCATAGGAGGTTCTGCGTCCACCATAGCAAGCATTGATGCAAAGCTTGAAAAATACGACGAAAAAGTCTTGCATCATCGCGTATTGACAAAAGAAAGAATACGCGAAATAGTTGAGTACGTGCATCGTACGCCTATGGAAGAAAGGGATAATATCGCAGGGCTTGAGCCTAAACGCAAGGATATTGCCGTGGGTAGCGGCGTGTGGTTGTTAAGTATAATGGATTACCTCGGAACGGACAAAATAATAAACAGCGAAACGAGTAATACAGAAGGCTATCTGAAATACAGACTTGCAAAAATCAGCTCATAAAAACGCTAATTTTGAAAAATATCGTCAAACCTCTTGACAAAAAAAATTTTTTATTTTATTATGATACAGCATTAAGAAACGCGTACGTCGCGGGGTGGAGCAGTGGTAGCTCGTCGGGCTCATAACCCGAAGGTCGTTGGTTCGAATCCTTCCCCCGCAACCATTTGGCGGTGTAGCTTAGTTGGTTAGAGCGGCCGGTTCATACCCGGCAGGTCATTGGTTCGACTCCGATCACCGCTACCAGAAAACGAATCTGACAAAATGTCAGGTTCGTTTTTTTATTAAAAATTCTGGGTTGCGAACGGGAAGTTCTATTGGCAGGCTTTGCGAGTTTTTTATCTGAACAATCGGACAAAATAGAACAGCGACAAATAAATAGAAATTATTAAAAAAACCGTTGACAAATACCCCCGTAGGGTATATATTAAAAGCTAAGGTAAAATACCCTATGGGGGTATATAAGAAAAAGCGGAGGTAAGATATGGACTGCAAATTGAAAAGCGAACTTTCTACTCAGGTAGAGAAAAAACTCAACAGGATACAGGGACAGGTCAACGGGATAAGCAAAATGGTTCTGGACAATCGCCCTTGCGAAGATATACTCACACAGATTAGCGCGGTGAGATGTGCGCTTGACGGTGTGGCGAAAGACGTTATGTTCGACCATATAGGACATTGCGTGAAAGAGGGACTTGAAAACGGCGATTATGAAAGCACGGTGCAAAACCTGGTATCTACCGTAGGTAAATACATAAAATCCAAGTGAGGATTGCTATATGAAAAAAGAAAAAGAAAAAACAGATTGCGCTTGCGGTTGCGACCACGGCGACAAACATAATCACGACCACGGACATACTCACAATCACGACTGCAAGCATGAACACAATCATGATTGCGAGCATGAACACAATCATGACCATGACGGAGGGTGTGAGTGTTGTGCCGCAAAAGGACGCGTAGAGATAAGCAAGTCAAAGAAACTCAGCATTGCGGACTTCAAAAAACCGTTAATAAAAATATCCGTTGCATTTGTGCTTGCTGCGATTGCGGCGATATGTCAGTTCGGTGCAAATACCGATGTCAGCGGAGGCATGACGATTGCATCGATAGTATTATACTGTCTTGCGTACGTTGCGGTTGGATACGAGTATATCTATATGGCAATAAAGGGAGTATTCAAGGGCGACGTTTTCAACGAGAACATGCTTATGACCGTGGCGTCTGTAGGCGCAATGGCACTCGGCGAGTATATAGAGGGCGTTGCCGTAATGCTGCTGTATTACGTGGGTGAAACTCTGCAGGATGCGGCGATAGCAAAGTCGAAAGGGAATATAGTCAATCTTCTCGGACTCAAGGTGGAGAGTTGTCTTAAGGTGGACGGAGATACCGCAATCGAAGTAAAGAGCGAAAGCCTCGTTGCGGGAGATATCGTTTTAGTCAGAAAGGGAGAGAAAATTCCGTCAGACGGCATAGTGGAAGAAGGGGAGAGCGCAATAGATTGCAGCAGCATGACGGGTGAAAGCGTTCCCGTCGCGGTAACCGCAGGCAGCGAAGTGTTCGGTGGTACCGTAAACACGGGAAACACTCTCAGGATAAATATTACAAAAAAATTTGAAGATACTCAGGCGTCCAAGATACTTAAACTCGTTGAGGAGGCGCAGGACAGTAAGCCGAAGGCGCAGAAACTCATCACAAAGTTTGCGTCGATATATACTCCTGCTGTATTCGCTCTTGCGCTTATCGTAGCATTTATTCCTCCTCTGTTTTACGACAGTTACGTTACCGCATTGACGGAAACGTGGCTCAAAAAGGCTTTGGTATTTTTGGTAATATCATGTCCTTGCGCGCTTGTCATATCCATACCGCTTGCGTTTTTTGCAGGGATAGGAAAGTGTTCAAAGGCAGGCGTACTTGTCAAGGGAGGCAACTATCTTGAGGCGATGAGGGATATAACCGTAATATGTACAGACAAGACAGGTACGCTGACAAAGGGTGTATTTGAGGTTACAGATGCTGTTCCTGCCGATGGCGTAACGGCAGAAAAGCTCAAGGAAACAGCCGCAGTGTGCGAAAGCATGTCCACGCATCCGATAGCTCTTTCAATAACCGAATATGTTGGAAAGCGCGACGTGAGCGGTATCAGTAATTATGAGGAGTATGCGGGAAAAGGCGTAGGCTGTGTGTACGAAGGAAAGAAACTGCTTGCAGGCAATCTCAGACTGATGCAGGAGCGCGGTGTCGAAATAAACAAAATCCACGAAGGGTACGGCAGCGTGGTGTATTTTGCAGAAGAAGGAAAGAGCTTGGGTTACGTTGTTTTGAGCGATAGCGTGAAAGATGGGGCAAAAGAAGTGGTTTCTGCTCTCAAAGCGCAAGGGAAACACGTGATAATGCTGACCGGCGACGTCGAGAAAAACGCCGGATACGTTGCAAATGAGTTGGGTATAAAAGAGTACCGCGCGTCGCTGTTGCCCCAGGATAAATACTATGTGGTTGAAGAAGTCAAAGCAAAAGGAGAAAAGGTGATGTTTATCGGCGACGGACTCAACGATGCGCCTGCGATAAAAGCCGCAAATATAGGCGTGTGCATTGGCGGACTGGGCAACGATGCCTCAATCGAGGCGAGTGATGTGGTGCTTTCGACGGGTTCGGTATCCGGTCTTCCCGCTGCTTTCGAAACGGCAAAACAGACAAAGAGAAGAGTCGTTCAAAACATAGTGTTATCCCTTGCCGCTAAACTGGCAATAATGGTAATATCGCTCGTATGGGTGCCGGTAATGTGGCTGGCAGTTATAGCCGATGTGGGAGTATGTATACTGGCAATAATCAACAGTGTAAGACGATAAAACCTTGAGTATGGATTTAAAAGTCGGCAAGTTTACAAACCTTTGTGAATAAAAATAACGCGAAATTGTGACTTAGCCGACTTCTTGCGGTTTTATGTAAAATAATAGTATCTATATGGCTAAGTATGCGAAAATTGTTGACAAATTTGCAAAAGTCTGATATTATAATTGACGGATATAAAACCGATGTATTGACAGGTGGTGCATTAGGAAAAGTATCTGTTGCACTTTTTAAACTTTAATAATGCCGCCAGGCTGTTCGGAAATATCGTACGGTCGGATTATTCGCGGTAAAATGTCAATAAACGGACGAAATTGATTATAAAGTCTTTGACAAATCGCGGCAAATGACTGATAATATTTTATAGGGTAAAAGATGTCGTACAGTTATAATGCGATGACACAGTTGCACAGCGACCGCAAGAGCATATCGGTAACAAGCTACAAAGGCAACAAGTGTGTGATAAAGATTTACAATGACAACGAACGTCCGCAGACAGAGGCGCGGATTATGGAAGTCATTTCAAAGACAGGTTACGCTCCGAGAGTTCTCGAGAGCCGTGACAATTATCTTATTTCCGAATTTATAGAAGGACAATTGCTTTCAGAGGCATACAGGGCAGCGACCATGAGCGACGATGAACACGCTCTTGAAAATCTTGCCAGCAGACTTTGTATTTTTTTGCAGATGTTTTACACGCTGAACGAAGGTCTGATACTTGGGAAAGCGGATTTCGACGATTTTATAATTGTTGACGACAGGTGTTGTTGCGTGTGTTTTTCTGCAGTAAAGAAGGGATTGCCTTTTCAGGATATTGCTGCGATTGTAGCTTATGCGATGTGCAATGCAGTCGGCAACTACTACAGCGCATATCCGTTTGTCAGAAAGGTACTTGACTGCTTTCATCTGAAGGTACTCGACATCATAAACGATATGGACGAATATTTCGGGATTTTTTCAGAGCAGAAGGGATTGCCGGTCGACAAAGAGAGCATAGAGGCGGTACTTATGAGTTTTGAGGATAATGCGTTTGACTGGGAGATGATTGCATCTCAGCAGTCTAACGAATAAAATAATTATGCCGTATATTCGGCGAAGGAGGCAATATGAAATTCGCAGAAAGATTGAAGGAGCAAAGAATCAAACACGGTTACAATCAGCAGTACGTTGCAAATTATATGCGCGTATCTCAGGTTTCGATTAGCAACTGGGAAAGAGGTTTGAAAGAACCCAGCTATCAGGCTTTGGTAGACCTTTCTCAACTGTTCGGCAAGAGTACTGACTACATGCTCGGATATGACGAAAAGAACGAAGAGAAGTAAAATTTTTAAAAGCGTGTTTAGATTTTTTTAATGATGATAGGTCGGAGAGAGGCGTAGATTACGCCTCTCTTTTGAATATAAATTAAATTGGGCTGTATGCAGCCCCGGAATTTACAAAGGTTTTAATATGTGGTAAAATTCAATACGTAGTATGATTTCGGAGGACGGTTGTGTTATTTTTGGACGAGGCGATAAAGAACAGACGCAGTATAAGGAAGTTCTCGAAAAAGCCGGTAAAAGATGGCGACGTTTTAGAAATAATCCGGGCTGGATGTGCCGCACCTTCTGCAAAAAACAGGCAACCCTGGCAGTTTATCGTGCTGACAAAGGATGAGGCTCACAGGATAGCCGATGCTATGAAAGAGTGGGCAAAGTCAAATCCTTTGGGAAAAGGCACGGTCGTTTCTTCTGCCTCTATAATTCAGTGTGCGCCTGTAGTGATTGCGGTGTGTTCGCCTGCTGTAAAGAGCTGTCCGAGGAGCGACTATATTTCTATAGGTGCGTGTCTTGAAAACATGTGTCTGAAAGCCGTTGATGCCGGACTTGGCAGTCTTATAGTATGCGATGTTGACTGCGTTGCAGAAGAGGCAAAAAAAATATTGGGGACAAAAGACGAGGTAACGGCACTGTTTTTAACAGGCTATACAGCGGCTGCGGCAAAGGCTCCTTCAAGAAAACCTCTTGTGCAAAAGGTAAGAGGACTTGACCTGGCAAGGCTGAAATTTTCGTCGCCGGACAATCTGCCGGAGGCATATATAGGGGATAAAAAATTTGCTTTCGTCAGTTATTCCCACGCCGATTCGGACGTGGTGATAAACGATATAACTGAATTCAAACGACACGGGATAGTTCTTTGGTACGACAGTTCTGTTATATACGGAGAGAAGTGGGACGACAAGGCTCTCAACATAATAAAAAATCCCGGATGCGCGGTCGTTCTTCTGTACGTCAGCGAAACATCTTTGCGTTCTCAAGCGGTAGCAAGGGAGATTAAGACAGCAAAAGAATACGGTAAACGGGTTGTGAGTATTCATATCGGGGATATGCCTCTTAATGACTATTGCCGAGAAAAGACAGGTTGCGTGGCAGAACTTCTCGACGAAAGCGAAAAGTTTATATCCCGTTCCGTGATACCTGAAATAAACGATGCGACGGAGGCTGTCGCAGAAGTATGCAAAAACGCGGGTGTAATCGAAAAAAGCGGAGTATACGACAATTTTGAATACGAAGTTACGCGAGGAGGAATAAGGATTACTGCTTACAACGGCACTTCTGAAACAGTCGTGGTTCCGTCCAGAATAAGCGGCATGGCTGTAATAGAGATAGGTCACAATTCGATTTCTTTAAACGCGTGCATTAAGAAAATAGTATTGCCGTCCGGCGTGTCTGCAATAGGCGACGGAGCGTTTTCGGGCAACGCAAATCTTAAGGATATAATTCTGCCTTCCTCGATTGAAGAGATAGGAGTCGCGGCGTTCAGGGACTGTATATCACTTGAGCGGATAAGTCTGCCTCCTTGCATAAAGATATTGAGAGAGGCGACGTTCAGGGGGTGCAAAATGTTGAAAGAGTGTGTCGTCCCTGACGGAGTAGCAGAATTGGGAGAAGCGGTTTTCAACGGCTGCATATCGCTTGAAAAGGTAGTGCTGCCAGAGAGCGTGAAGAAGATGACAGAAGGCGGTTTTTTCGGCTGTGTAAAGCTGAAAGACATAGCAATTCCTGAAGATATAGAGGGACTTGAAATACAGTCTTTCGATACCTGTCCGGAGGTAAGAGTTACCGCAGGCGGTTTCAGATACGAAAACGGCAAAGGTTTTGCTCTGAATAAAGACTGAAAACCGGACAATTTGATAAATGTTGCGATAATAAACACGGGCAGTAAAAAATTAGTGGCATTATTCTTTTTTAGCCGCGATAAACGATAAGTTGTGCGGTTTGAAGAATAAAGACAAGATACAAATTGAGAGGTATATTATGAAGAGATTGCTTTGCGTATTGATATTGTTGACAATGACATTTTGTGCTATAGGATTTACGGCATGTTCCGGGAGCGATAAGACGCCTGACGTTATTGCGTCCAACTATGAGAATCTTGCAAAAGACGGCACGTTTGTTTCCGACGCAGGCAGCGGCACGGGTGAGGCGGTATTCGATTTCGGCAAAGAAGTATCGTTCAACACTCTCGTGCTTAAAGAAAAAGGAAACAACATAACTTCTTTTGAAATATATATTGACGACGGGGACGTTCCTGTTTACGGGAACGATTATATCGAGGGTTACCGTTACTGTGCTTTCGGTCTTGTAACCGCTGCGAAAATCCGCATAAAAGTTACTTCCTGCGACGGCGCGTGGGAGATAAGCGAAGTTGAGGCTTACAATATAAACAGAAAAGCAGATGACTTTGACGTTATGGCATATATAAACGTGGATACGGCTTATCTGCTTACAGAAAGCCAGGCAAAGCTCGCACAGACGGTTACTCAGTTCAATCTGTTCGGTTGCACGTATTTCAACGACAAAGGCGATATAATATTTAAAGATTACGAAATCGACGGCAAGTCTTATACTGGCAAAGAAGTATTGTCAACTGCGGTTGAAAATCTGAGAGAGGCAAATCCCGTCGCGACGCTGGTGATTACCGTCCTCGGCAACAAAGATTTCGGCGACGGATTGTCGACTATAGAAAGATACAACGCAGCGATGGATGACAATGCCGACGCGCTTACGGCAAGTCTTTTGAAACTGATAGAGGATTACGGGCTTGACGGAGTGTCTTTTGATTACGAATACCCTGAAAAAATAAAGGATTTCAATACATTTTCAAAATATATCAAAAAGTTGGACGGTGCGCTTCCTCAAGGCAAGCTGCTGACCGCAGCAATATCAGACTGGTGTATGCGCATCGGCGGTTTTTCCGCAAAAGACCTTGAACCGCTTGACGCGATAGAACTGATGGCATACGACCTTTTCGACGAGAGGGGCAATCATGCGGCGTTTTACAGGACGGCTTTCCAGACTTTGCAGAAGATGGATAAAAATAAAGTAGACCTGAAGAAAGTCAGGCTTGGACTTGCTTTTTATTCCCGTCCGATAAACAAGGATTCTTTTTGGGGAGGGTATAACGGCGTTGCGGAAAAGCTCGCACCTTACGAAAACACTATGGTTGAAAGCTATGTGAATCAGGATGGAGTGGAGTGTCCTGCAACCGCTACGTATTATAACGGCAGGCAGATGATATACGATAAGACCAGTTTCGCTGTCGACAGCGGCGCAGGAGGGGTAATGATATGGCACTTCGGTTGCGATTCTCAGGACGAAGAACTCTCTCTTCTCCGCCAGATAGACGCGGCAATAAAAGGAGAGTATATTATCTGAAAGATTGAGGCAACGATTTGAAATATTTACTTCATAACTCCAGGCAAATTATTTTAAAGCGTACGGAATTCACAATGAAAAACATTATAATGGTCTGATATCGGATAAAAAACAACCTGCTTTTGCAAGCAGGCTGTTTTTTTGTGGAGTATTTAATCATATAAGGCGCAACGGTTATTTTTTCTTTTTTTCCTTTGCGCGCTTATCGTTGATGATGTCCATGTGCTGAGCGGTAATAAGGGTTACGTTGTTCTCTTTTGCCCACGCTACGCAGCCTTTAAGCACCATAGGCAGAAATATTCTGGGGACTTTCACGAGTTTGGCGCAAGCCTCGTCGGTAAACTGTACCGTCGGGTCGATGCGCTTTGCTGCATATTGAACGGATTCAAGGCTGGTTTCTCTTATCGGCAGAAGTTCCGGGACAGGACGGCGGTGCTTTGTGTACCAGAAGTTTTTAGAGTCGCGGTAACCGTAATCTACCGGGACGGGAGGGAAGTCCTTTGCCCTGACGCCGTTTACGATAGCGTTGTAATATTTTTCCTTCATAAGGATTTTGTCTATTCTCAGTATAAAATGCGCCCCGAATTTAGATGTGATGCCGTTGAAGTCGTGATAAGGTTCGGGGTATCCGTTGAGTTCTCCGGCTTTGTCGTTCTGCGCGTTGTCCAGCGAGTCCATCCACGTACACTCAAACGCCTGGAAACTTTCGCTTATGACTTGCGGATATTCTCCGTCCGGGTCTTCCTGTTTGCGAAGACCTTCTTCAAGAGTAAAAATGCAGTCCTTCATTTTTTCTTCGGGGGTGTCGCCGGGGAATCCCATACGCACCGCCTCCTTGAAGTACTTGCGGTTGTCGGGTATGAAGTTTATCGTGCATTTTTTGCGCTTGAGTATGTTTTGTGCCGTATTTGAAGAGTTACGGCAGAGAAGTAACATCGCGTAATAATCTTTTCCCGCAATGTAATAAGGCTGGATTAGAGAATAGGGGCCCAGCGTGGTTTTGCCGTCGTCTGTAAGGGTGCCAATCATTACCGTTGGCATAGGAAAGAACGCCGAAGTCTGGTAAAAGTTGTCTACAATACGCAAATCTTTGAAACCGCTCATAATGATGCCTCCTGTTATTTAGTCAGAATTTTAATAAAATCAGTCAACGATTTTTCGTTCAGGTCGGGTTGGTTTATCACAGCAAGCAGGCTTTCCGCGGTCATATCAGCTGCAATAGCTATATGTTCCTGCCCTGTATTTAAGGCAAGCTCCCGTGTGCATGCCGCAATCTGCGCTCTCAGCACAGAGTGCCTTGACAAGAGAGTTTCGTGAGAGCCTACAAACTCAGAATATTCTTTGAAGACGTGTCTGTAACGGTCGCTAAATTCTTCAGTAAGTCTGAAAAAGGTAAGAAATCCTTTTTCAAAAGACACTGCGGTTTTGGCTGCGTCGTGCATTTTTGCGTAAGTAGATGCCCAGTCGGTGGCAATTATCTGAGCGACGAGGTAATCTTTTGACTCAAAGTAGAGGTAAAAAGTACCCGTTGCCATACCGCATTTTTCTGCAACTTTTCTGACAGACAGTTTTGCGTAGCCGTCGTCTTTGAGGATTTTGGCGGCGGCTTGCATTATTTTGTCTTTTGAAAGGTCGAGGATTTTAGGCATATCGCACCTCTTTTAATGAACATTTTGTCTTCTTGTTCATTATAGCACCCGATTTTATTTTTTCAATACAGTTTTTAAATTTTCAGATGAAATCTGCTTAATCAAAAGCATTGGAAATCTGATTGAAATGGAGGACGGTCGTATTGCTTTTTTGTTGCGGTTATGTTATAATAAAAACACTTTCGGAGTATGCTGTTTTCGATATACAAAGACTGAAAACGGTTGAAAAAGCAGCTGTTCGCCTGAAGGGAAACAATATGCGCTTTAAAAGAACAATACGCCTTTTTACGTCTGTCCGACGTTTAGGACAAACAGAAAATTATAAAAGGGGAGCTTAAATGAAAAGTAAATTTTTGACTTTGTCGATTTGTTTTATCATGCTTTTCAGCGTGGTGTTCGTCAGCTGTGTCGATACGGTAAATCCTGACAACGTCGGAGGGACTACCGATTCCGGCAATCAGGGTGGCGGAGAAACCGATTATACCACTGATATAGAGTATGCGGACGAACTCGCTTTGAGTTATAACAGACTTGAAAACGCAGACCTGTCTTTTAATTTCGAGATTACGCCTTTAATCGCAGAAAGCGCGAACGGGCTATATAATTCTTCGTATGTTCCCGACATGGCTGAAGACAACGGGGACGGCACTACCTATACTGTAAAAAAAGAGGATTTTTACAATAAATTCGAAGATTACGTGCCTGAAGGATATTTTGACAGTGAAGAACAGCATCTTAAGTCGTTGAGCGATATGGCAAAAGAGATTGTCGATTTCGTTGTGGATAATATTACCGTTCTCAACAGAGTCGTCAATTATTATTCAAAAAGTTATTATCTGGGATACGATAAAGAAAACGATGTCGTAACCGTTTGCAGGCAATCAAAATATTCTGACAGCGAACTTGTAGAAATAGAAAAAATAATAGTATATTACGACGAGGACGGCGACGAAGTCGTCAAAATGGACAGGATGAGTTATTATCCCGAAAATAAGACGGATTCTGTTCGTATAGACAACGTCATTTATTGTGCAGACAAATTTTACGGCTTTGCGCAAGGGTCGCGCAATGACGGCGACGGCACTTACGGGACGTTCAATTACACTTATGCTTTTAATACCGACGGGTACTGGAGAGCGGTGAGAGGACATTATGACGTTGACAACGCTTATCTGACAAAAGAGGGAGAGTACAGTTCCGCCAACGGCAGTCTGTATCTTGATTTCTTGCTTGAAAATCAATCCGGATTCTTTTATCTGACAGAGAATCTGAAAGCATACAGGAACGGCGAATATATAAGCAATACCGAAGCGTCGAAAGACGACGTCATGGCTTTTGAAACGTCAAAGTCTGCCTCAGACGGAGTGTGGTACAATTACCCTGGCAGCGTAACCTTCGATTTCCGCTATCTTGACGGATGGGACGAAGTGTCAGTTTCTTCAGAGCAGAATTTAGATTATTACGGCAGCGGTACGTATTTTATAATGTGCAAGGGATACGGAGATTATATTCTCCTATCAAACGGGACTAAAATCACTCCGTGGAGCAGGTGGTACAAGGATAAAGGTTGGGCAATCTGCAATTACGTAGAAGGAACGATATCCGACGGATACGTTGACGAACAGGGCAACCCGATATTTGTTTCAGAGGACGAAGACTATATAGCTGTTACAAGATTTGAGGGATATTGCAGCCCTATTACAGACGAAATGTATACGGGATTTTTTGATATGCATTACTTTGGAGATGAGAGCAATTGTCTGAGTATGTTTGACGAATTTATGAAGGCAAACGGGCTTTCTTATCTCGGCAACGAAGACATTTTTGCAAATTTAGAGGTTCTTGACGAAAACAAATCGGCTTATACGTCAGATGTGTTTGAGAATATTTTCGGCAAAGATTTTTCCTATGAAAGCCTGGTAAGCATATATAACGGAAGAGTTGAAGATTTTGACGCGCTTGCAGAAGAACTCAACAACGTATGGAACGTTCAGGATATAGTCGCTTTTGAAGAAATGCCTGAAAGGCCTGCCGATATGGGACTTATAAATATTGCTGATTCTGTCAGCGGACAGGCAACTTTCAGTCAGACTTCAGCCGATTTTTCTGCAGTACAAGCAACGATAACGAAAAAGGTGATTTTGAGAGAGGGCAGGACGTACGGCATTTATGTCGGTTTCGGCAACGGTGAAGGAGCAGTCGACCTGGGGATTTCAGACAAACAGACATACTCTTTGCAGGAGATGACATTTGCAGGAAAAAGCGTTTCTCTTCCTTCGGTTATTCGGGAAGGGGTTTACGAGCTGAAGATGTTCTTCGGTAAGTACGAGGACGACAAGTGGCTCAGATTGTCAGAAATCGCAGACGTACCTGTTGCGGAATTTACGTCTTTTTCGATTGAAATTCCTGCTGACGGCGGCAAGTTTGTAAACACCTATTCTTACGTTGACGGCAATGTCGTTCTTACGGTGACTTTCGTTGATACGGCAGCTCCTTCGATAACCTATAACGGAGCAACTGTCGGCGACAGCGTTGTGGTTACGGTCGACGGAGAAATCACTGCAAAAGAAGTGGCAGAGATGTTCACCGCGAACGACGTCTATGACGGAGCAATAGTTGTGAGTGCGGCAAATTTCGCGTTGAACGGCACGTCGCTTTCTGAAAATTCTAAAGTGTCTGAGGGAGAATACATCCTCACCGTTTCAGACAAAGCAGGCAACGTCGCTACAATAACCGTTACCGTCGCAAAAGCCGATTGAAACAAAGAATACCGCATAAAAAACATGTTTTAAGATATGGTTTTACGGCGAATTTTTGACAGTCAGCCAACTTCTGCGTCGTACCGGTTGTTAAAAACCGGGTCATCAGCCTCTTATCGCTACTAAAATAAATACTGCCTGAACCGAATCAATCGGTTCAGGCAGTGTTTGGTGGAGCGTATTTACACAAAGTCGAATACAAGTTTTCAAAGGTCAGTAAATATTGGTTTGAATAATGCTAATATTGTAAATTGTTAGTTTTGGCTTATTCATGGCAAAAACATATTAAATGACATATCATATAATCAGTTAGCAATTGCTAACCATGTGGCGGAGGAAGTATTTATGAAGGATTTCGAAAAACTTTCGAGAATTCATTTTAATAATCAGGCGAAAGACTATGATTCAAAAGACACCATTTATTACTCTAAAGAAGGGAAGATCAGTTGCGTCGACATACAAAAGTATTTGGAAAACGTACCGTTTGAGCGATTGCTTGATGTGGGTTGCGGAACAGGATTTCTCATAGATAATCTTGCGAAGGAAAGAGATGCGGAATATTACGGGCTGGATCTTTCGGAAAAAATGATAGAGATAGCAAAAAGCAAGAATATTAAAGGGGCTGAATTTGTCCGAGGCAGTGCAAATATGTTGCCGTATGACGACGAAAGTTTTGACGTTGTGACCTGTGTGCAGAGTTTTCACCACTATCCTTATCCCGATGAGGCAATGAAAGAAGTTTATCGCGTTCTGAAAAAGGGCGGAGTTTACATTTTATCCGATACCGGGCTGGACGGAATAGGCGCATGGATAGACAATCATATTATTTTCCCTCTTATGAACAGCGGAGATTGCAATGTGTCCGGGATAAAAGGCATATCATCGAGAATGAAAAATAACGGATTCAAAGTATTGGATGCGTGGAAGGTGAAAGGCTTTATTTATACCGTCGTATCAAAAAAATAAAGGTGATCAGGCAATATGAGCAATGAACTTATAACAGCACTCGGTTTTTTGATTATATTCGTTGCAACAACGGCAGGGTCGGCGGTGGTATTTCTGTTCAAAAAAGAAATATCCGAAAAAGTAAATACGTCGTTGCTCGGATTTGCCGCGGGAATAATGATAGCTGCGAGTGTCTGGTCTTTACTGTTACCGTCGATAGAAGGCTCTGAAAGTTACGGTAAATTTAATTTTGTTCCCGCCGCCGCAGGCTTTCTGATCGGAGGATTGTTTCTTGTTGTGCTTGATAAGCTTGTGCCGCACGTCCATTTCGGTACAAGCGAAGAAGAAGGACCGAGAGTAGCGTTGAAAAAGCCGATGAAAATGTTCCTTGCGGTCACCATACACAATATCCCTGAGGGACTTGCTGTCGGCTTTGCATTCGGAGCCGCGTCTGTAATAGGAGAGAAGTCCGCGTATCTTGCGGCACTCGGATTGGCTGTCGGTATGGCAATACAGAATTTTCCCGAAGGGGCAGCGGTGTCGCTACCGATGAAAACCGTTACGGGAAGCAAACTCAAAGCATTTGCATACGGAACTTTCAGCGGAGCGGTAGAACCGGTATTCGCTTTGATCGGTTATCTGCTTGCCTCGGAAATAGAGATACTTCAGCCGTGGCTTCTTGCATTTGCCGCGGGAGCAATGATATTCGTTGTGGTTGAAGATCTCATTCCCGATTCGAAAATGGAAGAGCATCCGCATCTCGGTACATGGGGTATAATGGGCGGATTCGTAATAATGATGATACTCGACGTAGCGTTGGGGTAAAGGAGGAAAAATGAGAACGAGAGAATCGGAAGAAATGTATCTCGAAACTATTTATCTGCTAAGCAAAACGTTGCCTGTCGTAAGGTCGATAGACGTTGCTGCGGATCTCGGATATGCAAAACCGAGCGTTTGCAGAGCTATAAAACTGCTTCAGCAAAGAGGTTATGCAAAAGTAAACGAAAGCGGAGGAATTATACTTACAGAAAACGGCAGGAAAAAAGCCGAAGGCATATTTGAAAAGCACGAAGTGCTTACGGCTCTGTTTGAGAAAATAGGTGTAAACAGACAAACGGCAGAAACGGACGCTTGCAGGATCGAACACGTAATCAGCGACGAAATGTTTTGTGCCGTAAAAGAATTTTTAAGACAAGGCAAATAAAGACCGGCAGATTTTGCATGCAATCAAGTTAGTTATTGCTAACCGATACGGTAATTTTTAATTCGGATATATAATATAATGGCTTTGAAAAGTAAAAAGTTCATTCTGTAAATAAGTTAGCTTATGCTAACTTAGTGGAGTGGAGGAGAATAGTGTTACTCAGGCTGAAAAACATAGGCAAGATATATGACAGCAACGGGATACTCACCATCGGTATACGCGGAGTAAATCTATGTCTTGACTATAACGAATTTGTTACCATAGAAGGAGAGAGCGGTTCGGGAAAGAGTACGCTTCTCAACGTGATCGGCGCGAACGATACTTATGAAGAAGGGGAGCTGTATATAAACGGAGAAGAAACTTCCCATTATTCCGAGGCTGATTGGGAAAAGTATCGCGAACAGAATATCGCTACGATTTTTCAGGATTTCAATATCATCGAAAACCTTACCGTACTTGAAAACGTAGAGCTTGCACTGTTGCGTATTGAAGACAAGAAAGAGCGCAGAAAGAGAGCGAAAGAATTGATAGACCGCGTAGGACTTACCGGGCAGATAAACAGGAGAGGAAGCAAACTTTCGGGCGGAGAAAAGCAGAGAACGGTCATTGCGCGCGCGCTTGCGAAAGACGCCCCCGTTATTCTCGCTGATGAGCCTACCGGCAACCTTGACGTCAAGGCAAGCAAAGAAGTCGCGGCGCTTCTGAAAGAGGTGAGCAAGGATAAGCTCGTCATCGTCGTCACACACAATCCCGAATTTTTCAGCGAATATGCAACGAGAAGAATACGCGTTTTTGACGGTAAGATAAGCGAAGACAAACAGCTTTCAGAACCGGAGCCCGCTTCTGAAGACGTAAAGAGAGAAGAAATATCAGTCAGTCGTTTCCACGGTCTGAAAAACACATTACATATAGGAGTACTCAATTACAAAAGCAGACCAAAGTTTACTGCAATGATGAGTTTTGCGCTTTTTGTCTGTGCCGTAACGCTGTTCTTGGTCATATCCGTATTCGGACAATCGTTGATCAAGCCGCTGACCGTACCGCTTGACGGAGCAGGAACGGAGGGCAAAGTTATCGTTTCTTCGGCTGACGGGAAATTATCGGAAAGCAAACTTGACGAACTTGCGGCAATCACGGGAGCAGGGTATATTCTTTTTGACAATACAACTTCCGAATTCAGCGTAACGCTGCCCGAAAGCGGAAATCTGTCTGAAGAATATACGGTAACATGTATTTATTCGCCTTACGAATATACGCTGAAAAAAGGCGAGGCGGTTCTGGTCATTCCGCAGTCTGCGGTTCACGATGCCGAAGCTATAAAAACTGTTTTTTTGAACGCCGGGGTAGGTATTGAAAATATAAATACCGTTAAAACGCTTTCGTCGGACGCTGTAAAACTTTATATAAGTTACAATGAGGCAAGCGAAAATGCGGACAGAATTTCCGCTATATACAGCACTGTGAGATTGGGCGAAAACCAAACGCCTGTCTATACTTTCCGTATCAACGAAACGCTTGAAGTCGGGAGTATAAATCTTGTCAATTCAAATTATTTCAACGTCGTCGGCGAAACCGCTGTATTTTCTGCAAAAGCCGAGAAGGCTTATACAGTTGCAGACGCAAGCGCGAGGGATAAAAGCGTAAACGGAATAATCGTTGAAATGAATTCTGAAGATTATTATGCCGTATTTGAAACGGATAACGAAGTTGCAGAGCAGTCAGTGCTCTTTTTTGCATCGGATGAGCTCGCGAAGAAAGCCTTGAATAAGTTGCCTGAAGGCTACATGGGATTACTTGCATCGGGCTCTATATATGTACAGAATCCGGGTGAGGCGTATACCGAAGATCTTATGTGGTACGGAGCGCTAATTGCGGTGAGCCTGCTTTTCGGGGTGCTTATCAGTATTATTTTCATGCGTTCGGTAAAGATATACCAGGCAGATTTCAATGTGTACCGTACGCTGGGTATACCCAATAAGGTATCGTCCCGTTCTCTCTATATTCAGATGTTTATGATCTTTATTCCCACGCTGGTATTGCTTCCGTTGGTGTCGCTTGTCGCAACGGTAATTCCCGGCAGCGGATTTACTTTTATAAGCGCGTGGAACTTTGCGTTTATCGAACTTATGCTGTTTATCATCGTCGAGCTTGTGGCGTTTGGTTTCAATAAGAGCATAAACGGACAGTCTATCCGCAAATCGCTGAGGAGGGGGTCGAAATGACGGCGCATATACTTCGCAATTCATTGTCAGGCTGCGTTTTTCTCGGGTCATATACGCAAAAGTATGCTCCCCGTCTCAAAGCCTCGCCTTCCGCGACTTGCTCGCATCTTCGCCGTCATTTCAGCGGTATTACGGGGGTGTGCTTATGATAAAAATCGAAAATATCGGCAAAGTTTTCAATCCTCATTCACGCAACCGCAACGAGGTGCTGAAAGGCGTGTCTTTTGAACTGCCTGAAAACGGGCTTGTAGCTATTTACGGCAAGAGCGGCAGCGGAAAGACGACGTTGCTCAATATATTGGGAGGACTTGAGAAACAGGATAGCGGAAAAATATATATCGACGGCAAAGACATAAGCGGCAACGTCGATAAAATAAGGAATTCGAAAATAGGTTTCATATTTCAGAACTATTACCTTGAAAGCGGTTATACAATAGCGGAGATCATGAGAAACGCGATGCTTATTGCCGGTTTCAGGGACGAGAAAGAGATAGAAAGACGCACGCACGAAGTGTTGAATATCGTTGACATGGAGCGTTTTAAGAACAAACAGGGCGACGCTCTTTCGGGAGGACAAAAGCAGCGTGTGGCAATTGCTCGCGCACTTATCAAGGGAGCGGACATCATTCTTGCCGACGAGCCTACGGGAAATCTCGATGCCGAAAATACATTAAAGGTAATGGATATTCTAAAAAGGATATCGAAATCACGTCTTGTGGTGTTGGTAACGCACGAAATCACGCTTATAGAAAAATATGCGGACAGTCATATAAAGATAGTTGACGGCAGGATCGCAGAAGACGACGTCCTCGGAGAAACTTATACATATGTTACCGATAAAAACAAACTCTATGTGGACGAAAACAGCTCCCTCAAAATATCTAAAGAGGGTGTGAATATTCAGGTCTACGGCAATCCCGATCTTAAAGACGGGGATTTGCAGATTATCGGCAGCGGAGGAGAAGTCTATATCCGAGCAGGCAGAAACGTAACGATCCTGGACGATGCAGGTGAAAAGAAAGTTGTTTTCGGGAAAAAGGAGAAAGAGAAAGAAAAGCCTGCTTCAGATCTGCCTGAATTCAGCAGAAGTGATTCGAAAAGAAACGGCAGATTATTTACTTTTGCAGGTACGCTGAAACGAGCAAAAGACAAGTCGGATGAAAGGATTTATTCCACGGCAAACATATTCAAACAGGTTTTTATCGCGGTCATTGCTGTGATAATGTGCTTTTTTGCGCTGGCGGCTTTTGAAGTGCTCAACATTACGGTACGCAATAAAATACTCGATTCAGACGCCGTCTATGTAAATATGAATTCTTATTCGGATCTGCGTACTCTGGATACGAATCTTTACGAAAGCGTGGATTTTTTTGAAACAGGGTACAAAGAGGGCAGTTTCTCTTACGGCGGCATTTCTTCTTTGTCCGGTATAAAGACAGAATACGTACCCAAAGCGATAGAAAGCGGAGATACGGCAGAAAGCCTCGGACTTGTTTTCGGAGAAATGCCTGAGGACGGAGAGGTACTGATAAGCACGGCTATGGCAGAGAGTCTGAAATCTTTGTTGAGAATAAAAGAATTGGATTCTGACAAAGCCATGCTGCTGGTGACCTTCGGAGAAGGATACAGGGTCAGCGGCATTACTGCCGGCGACGAACTTGCCGTGTATTTGAACAAAGAGGATTACGTCAACTATCTCGGCGTGTACAATACGGTATCACTTTCGGACTATAACAATCTTTTGCTTTCTTCCGAATACGCGGATGCTACGTTTACGGCAGAGATATTGACGGCATCAAGCGGAATTCAGCTTGCAGACAACGAAGTAAGAATAGAGATAAACCGCAATTCGCTTTACAAAATGATGTCTGACGTAACGCAGGCGGATTTTACCGTAAATACAGTAAATTCGATACTTGCTTCGGTAAGCGGAACGTCTACGGCAATTCAGATAACCGGCAGCAAACCCATGTACGTCCAGAGGTTTGAAATAACCCGTGACGTTATGACTACGGACATACGCATATACGTCAATCAGACTGCTATGGACAATATATTCGTGTATCTTCAGCCCAACCTTGACGCTCTCGGCACTTCGTCGGATTCGCAGTATTATTTTGAGATAAAGACTGACGGAGGAGAACAGCTTAGCAATCTGAAAAACAGACTTTTGGAAAGAGGTATAGCATCCGTGGACGTCAACGCGATCTACGAAAGAGAAAAGGACGAACTTATATCGGATACGGCTGAGAACCTGTCTGTGTTTGCAATAGTAACTGTACTTTTACTGATAATTTACTATTTTACGGAGAAATCGGGAAGTATCAAAAACAGCAAAGAGTACGGAGTTCTTAGAGCGATAGGCGTAAACAGAAGCAATCTTCTGTTCAAAGAAACCGTATCTGCCATAAGGGATAATATTGTCGGATATTTTGTATTTTACGTTGTTACGGCAGTGCTTATGTGTGTGCGTTATGCCGTTATGAACGTAACTTTCGGCGCCTTTGCAGGTTTGCTTGCGGCAGTGTTTGCAGTCAGTACGATCGTACTTATAGCGATATCTCTGATACCGTATCTGTTTGTGCTGTGGCAGTCGCCTGCAAAGATATTGTCAAGGTTCGATATTTGATAAGGAATCGACCGCCGCAATAAAATGCGGAGTGGTTCACAATAAAAAATTTTTAAAAGGAGAAGTTTTATGGCAAAAGCGAAAAACAAATTGTTTTTAGTGCTTACGCTCGTAGCGTTGATTGCTTTGGGAACGGTGCTTCTGGCATCCTGCGACCAGACGGCAGACAGCTATACCGTAACGTTTATGGTAAGAGAAAACGGCACGGGCGAATATCAGCAGTACGGCAACCCCGTACAATCAGACAAGGAGGGCAAGATCACTTTGCCTGCGCAACCCGAAGTGGACGGTTATGTGTTCCGCAATTGGTACACTGACGAAAACTGCACGTCAGGCAATGAATTCGACGGTACGGGAGTAAAAAGCAATATGACTGTATATGCTTTGATGGTGGAACAAGAAGTAACTCTCAGTCTTACTGACGGCGAAGGAAATTCAAGTAATCTCGAAAGTACTTCTTTGGCAAACTTATCTGAAGTGACAGCAGAGCAAGAAAGTGCCGCACAGGCAGTAAATCTTACTTTTGACGGTTGGTATACAGACTCTAATTTTACGCAGAAGTATTCAGACGGCATGGATGTTACCGCCCTCTACGGCAGATATATGGCAAAGGTAGTGTACAACAACGGATATGAAGATTTATATTCTGAGCTTATAACACCCGGAAGTCAAACCACAGCACCCGATGCCAGAGTGAGTGATTTCGTCAAGCGTTATATGGACGACGAGGATATTTCCTACAACGATTCGGAAGG
>CALWHB010000032.1 GCA_944380275.1 uncultured Christensenellaceae bacterium
AATGTCGCACACGTCTTTTCTCGCCTTAAATCCGGCGTTCATGTTTTCCTTTCCGTATTCCTCTAAAAATATTTTATTCATATAATTCGATATTAATTTTTATTGCGACTGCTTGAATAAAAAATACGCTTTGTTTAATTTGAGAATTAAACTTATATCAATTATTATACAAATCAATCAGTTGATTTGTAACATTTTTGATATCAAACTTGTTTTTACTCTCATTATAAACCAATTCCCGTTTCCTACTATTGTATATTTTTTCTAATTCATCAATCCAAGATTGAGTATCATTTAGTGATAATAATTTACACTCTTTTGATATAATCACGTCTTTGCTTACCATATCACTCAATAAAACGCGAAGACCAGAAATCTGAGCCTCAATTACAACCAAAGGCAATCCTTCGTAAAGCGATGGGAAAACAAAAACATCCATAGCTTGATAGTATTCATTAACATTTTTCTTATTCCCCAATAAAACAACATCTTGTTCTAATCCCAATCTGTTTATTTTTTCCCTTATTTCATTTTCCAATTCTCCACTCCCAATTAGAACAAGTAAAGAATCGTTATGTCTGTCGTGAAAAGATTTAAAAATATCTATAAGAAATGTGTGATTCTTTTCAACATAGAATCTCCCCACATGTCCTATGACAAATCTGTTTTGCCAAGAATTCTCAGACTTTATTCTATTTCCAACCTCAGCTTTATATGCAAATTTATCCAAATCGATTGCATTAAGAATAATGTCAAAGGTTTTATCTTTAAAAAGCCATTCACCTGCCTCTTTCGAACATGCAACTCTTTTTATATTGAGTTTATTTAATTTTTTTCGGAAATAGCTGTTTATATTTGCATTTATTCCCCCGGTATTGTGTGCATGTACAATTACGTTAGGTATACCTGCCTCTAACGCATATTTTGCACGAAAATATGCGTTTGCCGCATTTGAAGCATGTATGTGGCAAACATCAAAATCATTATTGAGCTTAAAAAATTTTTTCCTTTCTATAGTATCTTTAATTAATAACAACGGATTATTCATCCTTAATTTAGGCATATAAATCATTTTTCCGCCTAATTCCACAATCTCATCATCGTACGCAGCTTTATTCTCATCCACACAGGCAAATGTGAACTGATATTTTGACTTGTCGATAGTTCTTAAAACATTCATCAAAAAAGTTTCGATTCCCCCCATATTCATTGAATTAACACACTGCATTACTTTCATACAAACATCTCCTTTTTTCTAAAATCATACCATAAACTATTCCTACAACCAACGAACCCAAATAATTAGAAAAAATTGGAATCGCTGTGCCAATTAAAATATAAACGATAATTAAGACAAGTGCTATTACCTTTTTTTGTTTCAATGCATAAAAAAGCAAATATAAACTTACGCAAATATATATTGCTAATCCCACTATACCACTATCGTGTAATGCGGTATAATAAGCACTGTCGCCAACAAATTCACCTTGAACAGCCGATATCCCTACTCCAAATAAAGGATACTGTTTTATTACCTGAATAGTATCCTGTAAATTCCCCTCTTCCCCGTATCTCGTATCAAAAGCACTCAATGGGTCTTTGAAATATGATAAGTAATACTCCAATGTACGGTTTGTTTCAGCCATCTTCAAAAGAACTGCTATACCCACTATAACAACTATAAATATTACCGTACACTTCATCCATTTATGTTGCCATCGTCCCCATACACTCACTAAAATCAATTCTATCACTACAATTATAACAAAACCGAAATAAGTCGTTTTGCTATAAGAAAAAGCTGAAATTAATGTTGTCATTCCCAAATAAACCAACCATTTCAAACTTTTCTTTTGTGTAATCCATAAATAAAAATATAATGTTGTGCTTATCAACAATAATACACTAAGATAAACCGATGTACCGAAAGTGCCAAAAGGTCTTGAAAATTCCCCAAGTTCCAGCATTACCTCAAGAGGGGTTAAACTTGGTTTCCAATATAAATCATAGAATAACTTTACCGACGAAGGTACTGTCATCTGCACAATGAATACAATAAAATTTATTACTACAACTATGTTTAATATCTTTATTAGTTTTTTTACACCATCTGTTTTGAAAAACAATTTATAAATAAAAATAGCTCCGAAAATTCGAACCAATCCAAATAATCCAGCATAATTTATTCCTAAAGAAAATTTTTGTGCATACAGCACCGTAGTTACTGACGTTAATAACAAAACAAATACATACCCTAAATCAACAAATAAAATAGGTTCTTTGAATATCTCTTCTTTTTTTAAAATCAACCAACTTACTATTAGAAGAAATGTTCCTAATAACTCATAGGAATAACTAAAAATATTAGGCGCAACCAAAATCAATACAATCGATATGATTGTACCTTTTTCTATATCTCTCCATAAAGAAATAAATTGTATTCCCAATAGTACTAAAGATATAATGGTTACTTCCACTATTTATTATCACCTTTTGCCAACTCATAAATATCACGCGCAAATTCTTCTATGGCTTTGCCAGAAAATTTGTCGTTAAATATCTTTGTTACAGCAATCCTCCTCATTTTCTTTTCTTCTTCTGTTTTATTAGCATAATTTATTATTTTTTCTGCCAAAATGTTCGGAGCAGCTTTCCCGTCAATCAAATAATCTCCTGTATCATCTATTACGATTTCGCAGTTCCCGCCAACGTTCCTTGCCATTGCAGGGATTCCAAATGAATAAGCCTCCATAATGCTTACGGGAATTCCTTCGCTATCCGAACAATTAACAAACAAATCAAAATATGAATTGCGATAATATTCTAAAAGCGTTTTGTTATCAACACTCCCTTTAAAAACATAGCTAATATTTTCCTTGTTCCCCAATTTTTCTTTTGCAACGCTTTCAATCTCTCTTTTAAGGTTGCCATCTCCAAAATGCGTCCATTCTATACAAATACTATTAATTTGCGACAAAGCCTCAACTAATATATCTAACCTCTTAACATTTATTATTGATGAACATGTAGCTATTTGTAAAACATCTTTTTTCTTCTTGCTAATATTTTGCGTTTCGCTATCCTTATTTACGCCTAAATATCTTGTTTCCAGTTTGCATTTATTTGTCAAATGAGGAAGTATATTTTGTCTATAATATTTTTCTCCTGCATTTGATACGCAAATAATTTTATTTAGCGTGCCAACTATATAATCCCTATAAGGCAACTTTGACTCGTCTAACAAATAACAATCAAAGCCATGTACTCTTGATATAAATGCCTTTGAGTAAACATTTTTGTGTATCAGTTTTGCCATCGCAAATGCTCTTGACGACATCCAATAAGAATAAACCAAATCAGCATCTTTGCACTCTTCAATCAAAAAATTTTTCATGCAGTAATATGCATATTCATACTTAAAAATCTGTTTTAAAGCCTCAAACAAACTTGTTCTTGGATAAAACCTTATAAGTTCACGATATGCACTCCATGCTGATTTTTTTATAAGAAATGTGGATGCCTCAAGCAATTCCTTCAATTTTATTTTATTGATTTTACATTTTATTACTTTTACATTATCCGGCACATCGGTTCTTAACTCGCCTTCTCCTGTTGATATTACTGTTACCTTATCAAATTTTTTAGCAAGTGCAAATATCTCATTTTGTATAAAGTTATTATCTCCGCCTTTTCCGTAAGGATAATTAGCCGCAAGCAAAATCAATTTCATTTTTTGTCAAATCCTCCGACAAAATCGATGGATGCGCATTTGTCGAGCGGCAACTTGACAGGTTTACCGCTGAAAGAAGATTTATATATCGCAAGTATCATTTCAAGAGCGTTTCTGCCTGCAACTGCGTCCACATAAGGCTTACGGTTGTTCTTGATAGCGTCTATTACGTCCGCAAAAAGACTTGTATGTCCGTTGCCGTAGACGTTTGAAGTTTCTTCAAAAAATCCTTTATTACCCGCATCGTGAGCCTGTTCATCGGCAAAATCCCAGACGTCAATCGCGTTGGTCGACTTGCCGCCGAGTTTTACCGTTCCGGTTTCTCCGAAAAGATAGAGCGTTTCTTCAAGATTTTTGGGATATACGTTTGTCGTTCCCTCAATCGTTCCAACCGCGCCGTTCTTGAATTTGACTACCGCCATACCGATATCTTCGCACTCAAGATAATCGTGGAACTGTTGTTTTGTTACGCCATAAACCTCATCAACCTCGTCGCCCATCATCCAGCGCAGAAGGTCAATGCCGTGTATGCATTGATTCATAAGCGCGCCGCCGTCCTGAGCCCACGTGCCTCTCCATTTCGCCTGGTCGTAATAATCCTTATTGCGATTCCAACGCACATGGATAGAACCGTGAGATATCTTGCCGAATCTGCCTTCTTCCAAAGCTCTTCTCATCTGCTGTACGGCTATGTTGAACCTGTTCTGATGGCAAGCCGATACCTTTACGCCTTTCTCTTCGCTGCGTTTTATTATCTCTTCTGCATCCGCAATACTCATCGCCATAGGTTTTTCTATAATGACGTTTATACCTTTGTCAATACAATAAAGAGCGATTTCAGCATGAATACCGCTTTCGGTAGCGATAGAACACAGTTCCAGTTCCGGATGCTCAGCAATCATCTTTTTGTAATCGGTATATCTTGCGATTGTTTTATCGTCCTGAAGATTGTGTTTTGCAAGGACGTTTTCCATATTTTCAGGTACGATATCGCAGACGGCGACTATCTCAAGCTTATTGTTTACCGCCGCTTTAATATGATTTGTGGAAATCCTTCCACAGCCTATCAATGCGTATTTCATTTATATCACCTCTTACAAAAGTTCGATTTTTTCTCTGTTTTTGACGTTCTTCATAGCGTTTTTGGTATCAAATACGACAGGAGCGTATTTCGCAACCATTTCGTAATCGATAGTAGTATGTCCGCTGGTTACTATGACTATATCGAATTTGGATACGATTTCGGGAGATATTTCTTTTATTCCTTCGTACCACTGTCCTTTATATCTGTACTTGGGGATATACGGGTCATAATACGTTACGTCACACCCTTCTTTTCTGAGCAGGTCGCCAACTACCAGTGCAGGACTTTCGCGGTAATCATCTATGTCCTGCTTATACGCTACGCCTATCTGAAGAACTTTCGCCCCGTTCATGGACTTTTTGAAACGGTTGAGTATGTCGGACGTTCTCTCCACGGTATATTCCGGCATCTTGTCATTAATCATCATCGACGCCTCAATCATAGAGGTATGGAATCCGTATTCACGTGCTTTCCATGACAGATAATAGGGGTCGAGAGGTATGCAATGTCCGCCCAGTCCGGGACCCGGATAAAACGCCTGGAAACCGTACGGTTTAGACTTTGCCGCCTCGATAACTTCCCAGATACTTATCTTCATCTTATGGCAAAGCTGAGCCAGCTCGTTGATTAATCCTATGTTGATATTTCTGTAAGTGTTTTCGAGAATCTTTTCCATCTCTGCAACGGCAGGAGAAGAAACCTCATGAATATCGCTCTGAAGTACTGCGCGATACATTGTCGCAATAACTTCTCTCGCGTCATCGCCTATCGCGCCTACGACCTTGGGCGTATTTTTAGTCTTATAAATAAGGTTGCCCGGGTCAACTCTTTCAGGACTGAATCCCAGATAGAAATCCTCCCCGCACTTCAATCCGCTGCCTTCTTCAAGTATAGGTTTGAGCAATTCTTCGGTTGTTCCGGGATAAGTGGTAGATTCGAGAACCACCATAGTTCCCTTTTTAAGATGTTTGGAAATCGCTATCGCACTATCTCTGACATAACTGATGTCCGGCTGCTGATGTATGTCCAGCGGAGTCGGCACGCAAATAGCTATAAAGTCAACTTTGCTGACAAACGAAAAATCGCTGGTTGCCCTCAACATCCCGTCTTTTACCAGTTTCGCAAGGTCCTCGTCCACAACGTCGCCTATATAGTTATGCCCTTCGTTCACCATTTTGACTTTGCCTTCCTGCACGTCAAAACCTATTGTCTTGAATCCTGCTTTAGCTTTTTCGACTGCGAGCGGCAAACCTACATATCCAAGTCCGCATACGCCGACAACAATCGTTTTATCCTTTATTTTCTTCAAAAGTTCTTCTTTCATTGCCATAAAAATCAAATCTCCTCAATTTTATCGTTTTTGTTTATATATTTTCTTCCGCATTTGCAAACGGCTTGTCCGTTTTCAAAATTAAGTTTTTCTCCGCAATTGCACACATAACCGCTCACTCTCGCGGGATTGCCTTTGACGAGAGCGTAATCGGGTACGTCTTTTGTAACTACACTGCCCGCTCCTACAAGAGCATACTTGCCTATGTTATGTCCGCACACTATCGTGCTGTTTGCTCCTATGCTGCATCCTTTGCCCAGAATCGTTTCTCTGTATTCGCTCTTTCTGCTCACATGACTTCTTGGATTGATTACGTTTGTAAATACGCAACTCGGACCGAGAAAAACGTCGTCCTCGCACTTGACGCCCGTGTAAACAGATACGTTATTCTGAATCTTCACGTTATTTCCAAGCACGACTTTGGGAGAAATCACGACGTTCTGTCCTATATTGCAGTTTTCACCTATTATGCAATCCTGCATAATATGGCTAAAATGCCATATTTTAGTGCCTTTGCCTATCTTGCAGGGTTCGTCTACATAACTCGATTCGTGTACGAAATAATCTTTTTCCATATTCTCTCCGCAATTTATTTACACTCTTTAAGTGCTGCAACGACTTCGTTTATAGCTTTGTCGTCAAGATAAGGATGCATCGGTATGCTCATGACCCTGTCACACAGACTTTCAGACACTTTCAGGTCGTCGTTGTTAAAATCATACCCCTTGAACGCAGTTTGCTTATGCATAGGGATAGGATAATATATCATTGTAGGAATACCTTTTTCCTTAAGCTTTGCCTGCAGTTCATCTCTTTGTTCCGCACTGTCCAATATGAGTGTATATTGCGCCCAGCTGCTTTCAAATCCTTCAGGGACTAAAGGAGTAACGTAATCGCCCTTGAGAGCCTCTGTATATTTTGCGGCGACGACGTTCCTGTCTTTAAGTTCGTATTTTCTGAAAGCGTCGAGTTTTGGAAGAAGAACGGCAGCCTGGACGGTATCCAGTCTTGAATTGTAACCTATTCTTACGTTGTCGTATTTATAACTTCCCTTGCCGTGAACAGCCAGCGACGACATGAGTTCAAAATATTCGTCGTTATCGGTAAAAATCGCTCCTCCGTCGCCGTAACATCCCAAAGGCTTTGCAGGGAAAAAAGACGTTGTCGATATATCGCCGAAGGAACAAGCCTTTTTACCGTTTATGCTGCCTCCGAATCCCTGCGCTCCGTCCTCAAGAATTTTGAGTCCGTATTTGTCCGTAACCTTTCTGAGAGCGGGAAAATCCGCAGGCTGACCGAATAAATCTACTGCGACAACGCACTTGGGATTGAGTTTTCCTTCTTTAACGACTTCTTCTACGGCTTTTTCAAGTTTCTTCGGGTCTATATTGAAAGTTCTCTCGTCAACATCCACAAATATGCATGTAGCACCTTCAAGAGCCACCGTTTCCGCACTGGCAAAAAAGGTAAAAGTAGGCACAAAAACCGCGTCGCCTTTTCCTACACCGAGGCATCTGAGTGCTATTGTCAGCGCGTCAGTGCCGTTTCCGCACGTAAGACAATGCTTTACGCCGCAATATTCGGCAAGTTCGCTCTGCAACTGTTTGACCTCGGTTCCTCCGATAAAACGACCTTCCGTCATAACAGTAACAACGTTTTTGTCGATTTGTTCTTTAAGTACTTCGTACTGCTTTTTTAAATCGATAAATTGCATTTAATTCCTCTCTTTCGCTTTTATCGCGTAATCTATAGTTTCTTCAAGTTTGTCCGTAAGGACTTCATAATCGAAGTCTTTCGCTCCTTCCTTTGCGTTTATGCACATTTGCTTATAATCTTGTTCAGGCATGTTATACAATTTGACGATAGCATCAGCAATGGTTTCGGCTTTTTGATTTTCGCAAACAATTCCGCATCCGTAACTTTTTATCAGGTCGTAATTTACTTCTGTTGTCGATATAATAGGCTTTCCTGCGTTCATATAATCGAACAATTTATTCCAGCTTACTCCGTACTTGGAAATTCCTGTTTGCTGAACGCTTATCACGTTAGCATCGGCACGAGAGCAAATTGACGGCATATATTTTTTATCGACACGTCCTTTAAAGACAACATTATCTATTTTTTCTTTTATGCATTTGCTTTCTAGGTCGTTTTTTTCAGTTCCGTCGCCGAATATGATAAATTTTATATTATCATATCCTTTATCTTTAATTTCCTTTGCTGCGTCAACAATCAATCCGACATTATTAACTTTTCTGATAGACCCTGCATATATAACTTTGAAATCGTTTTCTTTTTCCAAATCAGGGTCGTCCAGAACTATGCTCTGAGCAATCTTATCCTGTTTTTCAACGTCGATACCGTTATTGATATAAAATATTTTGTTCAAATCGACACTCTTTTGCCAATTTTTTTCAACTATATAATCCCTTCCGCCCTGCATTGAAAATATAATCGCGTCAGAATTTTTATACATGCGTTTTTCCTGCCCGTAAAGATACTTTATCACAGGATTCTTGTCAGAAATCCCCATATATTCTACTATCGACAGCGGCCACAAGTCCCTGACTTCGGTAACAAAAGCGATGCCGTACTTTTTAGCAAACTTCTGCAATCCTCTGTAATTAATGCAATTGCAGTCGGCAACGATTACATCGGGTTTTTCAAACTTTGCCATAACATTTTTAAATCTGCGTTGAAACTGCAATATATTGACAATACGTTTCAGCCCGCTGCCTTTGTAATTGGAACATGCAATATGAACGTATTTGAGTCCTTCGTATTCCTTCTCAATATACAGACTGTTATCCGTTATCAGATTTATATCGGTATTGTGAATTGTGCTTGCAGTAACAAGCAGCACGTCATATCCTCGCTCCTGCAAAATCTGAGCGTATCTTATCGTTTTTATCCTTACCTCAAGATGCGGAGGCATCGCATAATGGCTGACCAGCCAGACTTTTTTCTTTTCCATACGTTTATTATTCAATATATATTGTCAATTCTTTTACCGCCGTTTCGCAGATTTTCATCGCCTCGTCCGCGTTGTCCGCCTGAGCGACTACATAACCTATTCTGTCAGAAGAAGACAACACCTCTCCGACTTTCTCTCCTGTTTGTTTAAAAAATCCTATCTCCTGTACTCCCTTAATATTTTTTGCGCTTTCGAGTCCTTTTATATCGGTTAATATTCCTTCTTTATATGCAGAAATAAATCTTACCGCGCTACCCTTGTTTATTTTTTCAGTCAAATCGACTTCTTCTCCTATGCTGTACAAGATAGTCTGTTTTACCATGTCTATTCCGGTAGACAGCGGTACAAGATGAGAAGTGATACAATCTCCTCCCATCCTTGCTCCCATTTCAACCATTTTGGGACCTTGCTCAGTTATAATCATTTCTATATGCGCAGGTCCGTCCTTCAACCCCACCGCATTGCACGCCTTTTGGGCAACTTCTTTTATCCTGAGTATTGTTCCGGGGTTGAGTTTACTTGGCTGAGAGTGTCCCGTTTCCACAAAATGAGGCGCGCCCGTCGTACGCTTATCTGTAACCTGCAACACATGCGCAATACCTTTGCGGACAAACGTTTCAACACTTACTTCAGGTCCTGCCATATACTCTTCCACAAGAATTTCTCCGCCTCTCGAAGAATCAGTAACATAACCGTAATTGTCAATTGCGCTCTGTCTGTCTTTTGCAAGATAAACCCCTCTACTTCCTGAATTATCGGCCGGTTTCATTATACAAGGGTAACTCATTTCGTCCAAAGCCTTGCTCAACTCGCAACTGTTTTTCACTTCAAAAAATTTGGGACAAGGAACTCCGTGTTCCGCAAATTTTTTTATCATCGCAACTTTATCGGTGCAACAAAAAGCGCACTCTTCACTTGGACCGTTAAGTCCCGTACGGGAACAGACATAGGCTATCACTCTCATAGGCATATCTGTTGCCGTCGTCATTATTCCGTCAGGACAAAATTCTCTCGCCACATTAAGAATCCCTTCTTTATCCAAAGTACTGCAATTATAATATCTGTCTGCAAAAGGAATTCCTACCGCTTTGGGATTAAAATCCGCCACCGCAACTTCAAACCCCATCTCCTTCGCCTTTCTGATTGCCGGAAGTTGCAATATGCTTGCCCCGATTATAAGCAACTTTTTCATCTGGATAAAACTTCCTCCACTATCGATGCAATATCGACCATATCATCGTATCCGTACCTCTGGTCTATCGGCAAAGAGAGCATATTGTCTGCAACGTAACCTGCAAAGCCGCATACGTTTTTTGCCGTTTCGTCTATCGGCCACAATACCGGAGCATATACCCCTCTTTTTGCAAATTCTCTTTGAATTTCATCTCTATTTTCAATGGCAACCGGCAAAGAAAACGGAGTGCCGTCTATGTTGTCAGGAATCAGTTTTTTAATGTTGATTGCGCTGTATAAAACCGAGAAATTTCTCTTGCGTCTGTACCTGATTTCTTCAACATTTACACAATCGAATCCTCTTACGCTTTCCTCGTCCGCCGCGAAAAACACGTCGTTCTTTGCTATATCTTCTTCAGCAATTGCAAGCATTTTTCTGTATTCGTTCTTAACGTCCTGCGTCCTGTCGTAAGCGTATTGTTTTTTTATCCTGAAAGCCTTTTTTCTGTATTCGGTAAAGACGTTTTCGCCTTTCTCGGCTTTAACGTCGTAAATATCAGAAACAAGCAATCCTCCGTTTACGGTCCCCATACTCTTTCTCAGACTTCCTATGGTAAAAGTTGCGGACAATCCGTATGCATAATCGTCCCAGACGCTATGCGTAATGTCCAGCACCGTATTTACTTCGGGGTGTTCAATAATCCATTTTTCAATACTTTTCACGTCGGTCATGCCGTAATACAACATCAAAAGCAATACGTCGCCTTTTTTTATTTCATCAGGATAAACGGGATTGAACGCCTCGTCTATCGGATAAAAAACTATTTCATAGCCGAGATTTTTGAACGCACTGTACATCGATTCGCACGACAATGCGGGGACGTATGCTCTCGCTGTTGTTGATTTTTCTTTGAGCAGCTTTTCTGCGGCAGCAAAAATCGCATCCCTGCCGCTCCTGAGCAAGACGGTATGCTTACGTCCTTTCCATAAATCGCTCAAAGAGCAATTTCTGAAACTCAAATCGTATTCACTGCCAAATTCCCTCATTATTCTTTTCCTTCGTTTTTTTCTTCTTCCGAAGTCTGACCTTCTTTGTTTTGTTCTGCGACATCGGAAACCGCGCTTTCTTCGCGCGATTTATCAACGTACACGTTTTCTCTCTTCAGAACGGTCTGTATTGTCTTGAAAAATATTTTAACATCAGTTAAAAACGATATGTTTCTCGCGTAATAAATATCGTTTTCTATTTTAAGTTTAGCGTCAGCATTATTTCTGTAATATGCCTGATTATAGCCCGTAATGCCCGGGCGGACTTTCAAAAATTCTTTTTCTTCTTCAGAATATTTGTCCAGCCAGTCTACAGGGTCAGGTCGCGGACCTATAAGACTCATCTGAAAGACGAAAATATTAAAAAATTGCGGCAATTCGTCCAAAGACGTCTTTCTCAAGAAATTACCCACTTTTGTAACCCTGGGGTCGTCTTCTGCATTATACGTAGAGCCGTCCTCCAATCTTATGTCGGGAGCGTTGACTTTCATAGAACGGAATTTTACCATTTTAAATGGTTTGCCGTCTTTTCCAATTCTCTTTCCGCAATAAAAGACAGGACCGCCGTCTTCGATTTTTATTGCAATGGCTATAGGAATACAAAGCAACAGCAAAAAAGGCATCGCCACTAACGCAATGAAAAAATCCATCATCGGTTTGAAAAAGTTTTTATACATTTAGCACCTCCTCAGCCGAAGAAATAAACGCATTTATGACGTATTCCACCTCTTCGTCAGTCAAAAGAGTATGAAGTGGGAGCGTTATTTCGTTTCTGTATTTTTCGTATGCTTTGGGATAGTCGTTTATATCGAATCCGAGATTTTTGTATGCCGTATGCATAGGAAGAGGTTTGTAATGCACGTTGGTGGCAACTCCCTTTTCAGCCATTTTGACTATAATTGCGTTTCTCTGCTTTTCGTCGATACCGTCAACTCTCAACAGATAAAGATGCCCGCTTGACGCAAAATTTTCTCCGTAATGCAGAACGGTTTCACCGTATTTTTTAAGCGAACCGTCATATTTATTTATTATCTCTCTTCTGCGTGAAAGCAACGCCGGATACCTTTTCATCTGTGCAAGTCCAATCGCCGCCAGTATATCAGTCATATTGCATTTCTGTCCGCACATTTTTATATCGTATTCCCACGCGCCGAGCTGATTTTTTGCCAGAGCGTCTTTGCTTTGTCCGTGCAAAGACCATAGCATGAATTGGCGATACAGTTCTTCGTTGTCGACACCTTCAACATCCTTCCATACCACGGCACCGCCTTCTGCCGTAGTGAGATTTTTTACAGCGTGGAAACTGAAAGAAGTAAAATCAGCATGTTCTCCGCTCTTTTTGCCGTCTTTTACCGCACCGAAACTGTGAGCAGCGTCCGCAATCAACAGCACTCTGCCTATTTTTGACTGCAACTCGTTAGAGGCGTGGAAAATATTTTTCTTCTTTTCCAGAATAGCGCGCGCTCTGTCATAATCACAAATTTTACCTGCGATATCCACAAGAATAACCGCCTTCGTTTTATCGGTAACAAGCTTTTCCAAACGGCTGTAATCCATTTCGTAACCGTCATCAGTTATGTCGCAAAGCACGATTTTTGCTCCGACATGTTCGATTACACTTGCGCTTGCCGTATAAGTATAAGCACTTGTTATTACCTCGTCGCCTTTGCCTATACCGAAAATTCTGAGTATAAGTTCAAGCCCTGCCGTAGCAGAATTAAGGCAAACGGCTTTAGGAGTATTGCAGAACTCAGCAATCTGTCTTTCAAAAAGTTTTGTTTTAGGCCCTGTCGTAATCCAGCCGGACCTTAAAGTGTCGACCACTTCGTCAATTTCTGCCTGACTGATATCGGGCGGTGAAAATTTGATATTCATATATTTCCTTCTTGCTTTATTTCTAACTCATTATATCACACGAAAAAGTTATGTGCAATAAAATATAAAATAAATATATTCTTAATTAGGCGGAGAGAGTCGAAAAAACAGAGAATTCTGTCGCTGAAAAACTTTTTTGCATTTTGCCCGGATACGACTTTAAAAAACCGTCAAAAGCAACGTCGGTTTTCGGAGGAAGAAACAGACGCCGTCAGAAACGTGTCAAAACAACCTGTTTCTGCATCCCACGAAAGAGTCGTGATTATTCTGCCGACAACGTCGGTCTGCACTCTTCCGATTACGTT
Source organism: uncultured Christensenellaceae bacterium (assembly GCA_944380275.1). GTDB lineage: Bacteria > Bacillota > Clostridia > Christensenellales > UBA3700 > Ornithoclostridium. The sequence continues at coordinate 13,519 of CALWHB010000032.1, forward strand.
CTGCCAGACGTTGAGCCTGTATCTGTTTAAAGCGTAAACAAACACGGGCTCGACAAAATTTAAATCTGTAACATAGGGTTTCACATCTGAGTAATTTGTCTTTTCTCCGTATCGGGAACTCTCTTTGTTTTCACATCCGGATATAGCATAAGTCAAAAATAATTCACCTCCGGAATATACGTTCAACCGATTATCATCTGTGTATTCTGCAGTATATACGTTTTTGAATTTTCTGAAATCAAACATCACTTCAGGCTTTTCTTTTGCACAATTGAAAACATAAAAATACCCGTATCCTCCGCTGCCTCCGCTGCTTGCAAAAAAAAAGCTGGTCATACCCTTCTCCTTTGAAATCGAACGCTGCAATCCCCGCTCCGTACCCTTCGTCTGTTGACGGAATTATCTCTCTGCCGTCGGAAATGAGAATTTTTATATCAGTAAAATACTGAGAATACTCAGAATATCTCACTCCCGCGACCTTAACGGTTTGTTCGACTCCCGTATCGTCAAGAACCGCACTTATTACGCACAGTATTTCTTGCGTTTTCGCCGTGGCAGCACAGACTTGCGGCATCGCCGTCAGAATTGCACACACAAACGCAACCAAAACCAACGCAACCTTTCTCATACGTTTAGTTTTATCCTTTTCTGCTATGTTATGCGCCAACAACTTCTCCCAGAGTCTTTTTACTGATTTGACAATATAAACGCCTCTTTCATATTATGAAACATGCAGACAAATATTAAATGCTTTGCAAAACGACATATAGGAGCTATAAATGGCAACGATATATGGTTGCTGGTTTTCTTCGCGATACATATAGCGTATATCGCACTCAACGTCTTTTTCCCTCTGTCCTCCGGCGATGAAAAATCCGTACTGGATATAGTCATGCGAACTTCCGCAGCCGTGCTTGTAGGATACTTTTTAAGCAAAAATTTCGCATCTGAAAAGCCGTCGTACTCAACAAAACCGCGCCTTGCAGTACAAACCAACATCGTTGGAATTACGGGCTTGTTCTCAATCGTTTTGATACTTGTCGTCCGTTACGCAGACTCCACCGCTTTACCGTACAACTCAATCGTTCAACTCCGCGATTTTTATCTCGCCGCGATAGCTTTTTTAATGGGTACTTCAAAATAAACGGTACGCCGCGAGTATTATAAGGATAATCATAATTCGGTTATCTGCAAAACAAACCTCTGGCCGTTTTCAAACATTGCGACAATAGTTTTTCCGTCAGTTTCAAAATCTCCTATATAGAACTCCTTGAGCAAAATCAATATGCCTTTTGCAAGTTCGCTTTCAGTATATCTTTCCTCGCAATATCCTTCGTTTTTATTAAACTCCATAATATCTTCTCCTTTTGATTATAAACATATTATATATCGCAATACAGTTACTTTCAACAAAAAGTAACCATAATTCAATATATTCTGATTGAGGAAAATCAATGAATACATTAAGAACTTTTACGGAAAGATTGAACGAAATGATGGCAGAACGCGACCTCAGACCGTCAAACCTTGCCTCTGTTCTCGGCGTACCAAAAAACACAATATGCAGATATGCCAGAGGCGCACAGTTACCAAACCTGAAAATGGCAATTGTCCTTTCAGGTTATTTCCTTTGCACCATAGACTATCTTTTGGGAAGAACGGACGAACAGCGCAAATTTATTCCTCAAAATCCTCAGCCTTTCAAAGAGCGTTTTCCGATACTCCTTGAAAAATTCAACACCAACAAATATCGCGTCGCAAAATCGACTGCTCTTCACCAAAGCGTGCTATACCGCTGGCAATCAGGCGATTGTTCACCTGAACTTGACAGTCTTATTATTCTTGCGGATTATTTTGATTGTTCTGTCGAATACGTAATAGGGAGATGCGAAACCGTCTGGTAAAACAAAATCATTATATCATTTAATGCAATATATTTGAATCACTTTTTGACTTCAAAAACATTGACAATTGATTATTTATCGGTTATTATATATTAGACATCGCGCAAAACGCGACTAATTCCCGTATGCTGCTATGGCTCAGCAGGTAGAGCACGTCCTTGGTAAGGACGAGGTCACCGGTTCAAATCCGGTTAGCAGCTCCATTAAAAGAGGCAATCCGTCAGGGTTGCCTTTTTTAATCGTGTTGTTGATTATTGAAACCGGTGACCGAGTCCGTACTTGGTTTTGCGCAAGCAAAACGGACGAGGCGCGACGCGTTAAGAAAACGTACCGGTGGTACGTTTTTAGCCAAAGCGGGGAGCAATTTACAATTGCGACCTGGACACCGGTTCAAAAGTCACCGGTGACGCTCACATCGTTCGCTATTCCGTCGCACACAACGTGCGCTCCTTACAAATCCGGTTAGCAGCTCCATTAAAAGAGGCAATCCGTCAGGATTGCCTTTTTTAATCGTGTTGTTGATTATTGAAAACAAAAATAAAACACTCTCCTTCTCTCTCTTTGTTTTTCACTTAGGGCTCTATTTAAAAACATTATTTTGCTCTTTTTTCCTCAATTCAAAATGCTGAACTTTTCAATATTGTACTCGATATATATTTGCGCAACATATATTTAGTGTAAATTATGTTTAAAATTAAAAAATTATGTTTGATATTTTTTTAACATATGTTACAATAGTTATGTTGTAACCCGATATTTTTGCCGTTTTTCCGGTATCTCGGGGATAAGGAGGTTATATGAATAAAAATTCTGCGTTTCACGGCACAGCCGAACAGAAAGCGCGCCTGATGACGGTTATCGAAGAATCCCGTTCCACACCGGGCTGTCTTATGCACGTACTGCAGGAGGCTCAGTCGATTTACGGTTATCTGCCTATCGAAGTACAGACTATGATAGCCGAAGGTCTTGAGATTTCTCTTTCTGAAGTATACGGCGTCGCCACTTTCTACTCTCAGTTTTCTTTAAAACCCAAGGGCAAGCATCGCATCAGCGTATGCCTTGGCACGGCTTGCTATGTAAAAGGCTCTGACAAAATTCTCGCCGAAGTCGAAAAACAACTTGGCATAAAATGCGGAGAGTGTACCGAAGACGGCTTGTTCTCTATCGACAGCTGCCGCTGCGTCGGCGCGTGCGGACTTGCGCCCGTAATGATGGTAGACGATGAGGTTTACGGAAGACTTAAACCGGAATCCGTCAAGGAAATTTTAGATAAATACAGGGGGGCGAAATAATGACGAACGCAGAACTGGACGCAATACGCGAGAAGAAAAAGGACCTTATACGCGTACGCCGCGTAGTCAAAGAAGAAGGAGAAAAACTTGCCTCAAAAACGGGTTACCGCAAACAGGTGCTTGTATGCGGAGGTACGGGCTGCACTTCTTCTCACTCAATGCAGGTAATCGCTCAGCTTGAGCAATCTCTCAAAGAACTCAAAATAGACGATATCCTGGTCGTAAAGACAGGCTGTTTCGGGCTTTGCGCTCTCGGTCCTATTATGATAGTTTATCCCGAAGGTGCGTTCTATGCTCAGATGACGCCCGAACACGTAAAGACGGTCGCAGAAAAGCACCTTGTCAAAGGCGGCGAAATAGTAAAAGAACTGCTCTATCAGGGAACTGTCGCAGGCGACGGCAGCATAATCCCGTTTGCGGAAACTCCTTTCTATAAAAAGCAAATGAGAATCGCGCTCAGAAACTGCGGCGTTATAGCTCCCGAAGATATAGAAGAGGCTATCGGCGCAGGCGATTATCAGGCTCTTGAAAAGGTTCTCAAAGAGATGACTCCCGACGACGTAATCAACGAAATGCTGGCAAGCGGACTGAGAGGCCGCGGCGGTGCGGGATTCCCGACGGGCAGAAAGTGGTCTTTCGCAAAGGCATCCCCCGGCAATGTAAAATATGTCTGCTGCAACGCGGACGAAGGCGACCCCGGCGCGTTTATGGACCGCTCCGTCCTCGAAGGCGACCCTCACTGCGTACTTGAGGCAATGGCTATCGCCGGATACGCAATAGGTTCAAATCACGGTTTTATTTACGTCCGTGCCGAATATCCCGTTGCGGTTCAACGTCTTAAAATAGCAATAAAACAAGCTCGTGAATACGGCCTTTTAGGCAAAAACATCCTCGGCTCAGGATTCGATTTCGATATAGAAATCAGACTGGGCGCAGGCGCGTTCGTATGCGGAGAAGAAACCGCGCTTATGACAAGTATCGAAGGACATCGCGGCGAACCTCGTCCCCGTCCTCCCTTCCCTGCAGTCAAAGGTCTTTTCGGCAAACCGACTATACTCAACAACGTCGAAACGTGGGCAAACATCAACCCGATTATTATGAACGGAGCCGCATGGTTCTCGTCTATCGGTACTCCGACTTCCTCAGGCACAAAGGTGTTCGCTCTGGGCGGTAAGATAACCAACGTGGGTCTTGTCGAAGTTCCTATGGGAACGACTCTCAGAGAAATCGTCGAAGAAATAGGCGGCGGCATACCGGGCGGCAAGAAGTTTAAAGCCGCTCAGACGGGCGGACCTTCCGGAGGCTGTATCCCTGCCGAGTGCATTGACACCCCCATCGATTACGACAGCCTTCTCGCAATAGGCTCCATGATGGGCAGCGGCGGTATGATTATACTTGACGAGGACACCTGTATGGTAGACATCTCAAAATTCTACCTTGAATTCACGGCAGACGAGTCGTGCGGAAAATGCACGCCGTGCCGTATAGGAACAAAACGTCTGCTCCAGCTCCTCACCAAAATAACTGAAGGTAAAGGCGAACCTGAAGACTTAGTAAAAATCGACGAGCTTGCAAACCATATGAAACAGTCTTCTCTGTGCGCTCTGGGACAATCAGCACCCAACCCGGTTCTCTCCACTCTGCGCTATTTCAGAAAAGAGTACGAGGCTCATATAAACGACAAAATTTGTCCTGCCGGTGTTTGTAAAGCGTTGTTTACATACCATATCATACCGGACAAATGCAAGGGCTGCACTCTTTGCGCGAGGAACTGCCCTGTCAAGGCAATCAGCGGCGAAGTCAAGAAACCGCACGTTATCGATACGTCAAAATGCGTCAAGTGCGGACTGTGCATAGCAAACTGCAAATTCGGCGCGATAGAGAGAAAGTGAGGTGGAAAATATGGAAAAAATGATTAATCTTAAGATAAACGGAATATCAGTCAGCGTACCCGAAGGTACAACTATATTGCAGGCTGCGAGAAAAGCTCATATCGAAATTCCCACCCTCTGTTTTCTCAAAGACGTAAGCTGTGCCGGCTCCTGCCGCATGTGCGTGGTTGAGGCTACAGGTGCGCGCGGTCTTGTCGCGGCATGTGTTTACCCCGTTGCCGAGGGCATGGAAGTCAGAACGAATACCGAAAAATGCCGTCGTTCTCGCAAAATGACTCTCGAACTTTTCCTCAGCAAACACAAGAAAAAATGTCTTTCATGCGAACGTAACCACAACTGCGAACTGCAAAAGCTGTCGCTGGGTTACAGCGTTGACGAAGACAGATTCAAAGGCGAAGACTTTGTTCTGCCGATAGACCTGTCCACTCCTTACGTCGTGCGCGACAACGACAAGTGCATAAACTGTATGCGTTGCGTTGCGGCGTGCCGCAAACAGCACGTAAACGCGATAGGACCTATCGGAAGAGGTTTTAACGTACATATAGGCAGCGCGTTTGACCGTCCTCTCGCAGACTCTCCCTGCGTAGGTTGCGGTCAGTGCATAGTCGCCTGCCCCGTCGGCGCGCTCAGTGAAAATTCCACGGTCGACGAAGTGTGGAAAGCTTTAGGCGACGGAACGAAAAAAGTTGTATTCTTCACCGCTCCTTCCATCCGCGCTACTCTGGGCGAGGCTTTCGATATGCCGATAGGCACAAACGTCGAAGGCAAGATGGTCGCGGCAATAAGAAGGCTCAATCCTTACGCGGTATTCAATATGGACGTAACCGCAGACCTTACCATTATGGAAGAGGCAAGCGAGCTTATCAACCGCATAAAGACCAATAAGCCCATGCCGATGTTCACGTCCTGCTGCCCAGCATGGATTAAGTTTGTGGAACAGACATACCCTGAATTCATACCCAACCTGTCCACCTGCAAATCGCCTCAGCAGATGTTCGGAGCTTTGCTCAAGAGCTACTGGTGCGAAAAGCACGGCATAGACCCCAAGACTCTTTACGTCGTAAGCGTTATCCCCTGCACGGCTAAGAAAGCGGAGTGCAAGCGCGAACAGCTGGCAGGTGACGTAGACGCGGCGATTACAACGAGAGAACTTGCGCGCATGATAAAGACGGCGGGCATCAAGTTCAACGAACTTCCGGACGAAGATTTTGACAATCCGTTTGCAACAGCGTCGGGCGCAGGCACTATATTCGGCGCAACAGGCGGCGTTATGGAGGCGGCTTTGAGAACGGCGGCTCACATGCTGGACGGCAACTTTGAAGTGCTTGACTTCTTTGCGGTACGCGGTACTCAGCCGATAAAGGAGGCGACTTACCTCGTCGCGGGTCATACGCTGAGAGTCGCGGTAACTTCCGGTCTTGAAAACGCGCGCACTCTGCTTGAATCCATCAAGTCCGGTGCGAAGAAATACGATTTCATAGAGATTATGGCTTGTCCCGGCGGATGTGTAAACGGCGGAGGTCAGCCTACTCTTTCTGACAGCGTGCGCAACAGCGTGGAACTCAAGGACGCGCGTGCAAAAGCTTTGTACTCAAGCGACGTGCAGAACGGTCTGCGCCGCTCTGCGGATTCTCCCGTTATGGACGTGCTTTACGACGAATTCCTCGGATTTCCCAACAGCCATAAGGCGCACGAGATACTGCATACGTCTTACAAAGAGAACAAAAAGCTGTAAGACAGCGTTTCTTAATAATTCAAAAGATATTCGACCCTGCCTTCCGGCAGGGTCTTTTTTTACTGAATACAAAAAAGCCTAACGTCAGAGAAAGAATTCATCAAAAAAATCCATTAAGGCAATAAAAAATCAACTTAGCAATAAAATATGCTCTGTGATTTTAACAATACTTTCAGTTTTTCGCCTGTATAATAGAGCATAAACTTAAAGGCGGAACGTTTATGAAAAAATCGTATTTACTGTTACTGCAGTCGCTACCGTGGCTCTTATGTGTGTTTTTACTGCTTGCACTTCGTTGTCCGACGATTACACAAACCCCGGCGAC
>CALWHB010000033.1 GCA_944380275.1 uncultured Christensenellaceae bacterium
GTCGACGAATCCGTTCTCGAAAAAAACGAGGTCGTAAAAGTCAAAGGTTATTTTGAAGAACAGGGTTTCGACGTTGTTAAAAAAGACATTGAAAGAGAACTGGCATTGCTCAGAGAAAGGAGCGGTTTCCCGTTGGGGTCGCTTGAACTTTCAGTCGCTGACGTTGACGACGAGGATTGGGCAAACGTATGGCGTAAGTATTACAAGCCTATCCCTTGCGGCAGAGTAGTGATTGTGCCTGACTGGCTTTCGTACGAGCCGCAGGGCGACCAGAGAATAGTCAGACTCGACCCCGGTATGGCTTTCGGCACTGGAGAACACGAAAGCACGCGCATATGCCTCACGCTTTTGCAGAAAGAGGACGTAAAGGGCGCGCGCGTCGCGGATATAGGCACGGGCAGCGGCATATTGGCGATTGCGGCTGCAAAACTGGACGCAAAAGAAGTGGACGCATACGACATAGACGCGACTGCGGTAAAAGTCGCGGTAAAGAACTGCGAACATAACGGCGTAGACTCTGTCGTAAAAGCCGAGTGCGGAAATCTGCTGGATAAATGCAGCGGAAGTTATGACATACTTCTCGCAAACATTACTGCCGACATACTGTCCGGCATGGCGAAAGACATAGGCAGATTTGTCAGAAAGGGCGGAGTGATAATTATATCCGGAATATTGCTGCCTTATGAAGAAAAAGTCAGGAAGGCTTTTGCTGAGGCGGGACTTGTTGTGAAAGACAGACTTGAACAGGGCGAGTGGTGCGGATTCGCCTATACGAGGAACTGATGGAAATCAGAAGGTTTTTCGTGCCGCAGGAAGACGTCTGCGGCAATAAAATTTATGTCAGGGACGAAGAGTTTGTCCACATGACCAAAGTACTCAGACAAAAGAAAGGGTACCGCGTGGTCGTATGTTGCGGCGACGGAAAGGATTATGAAGGCGTAATAAGCGCGATATGCGGCGATTACGCCGTCGTGGACGTGGACAACGTAAAAGACAACGACAGTGACCCCGTTGCCGATATAACGCTCTTTCAGGCACTCCCGAAAGGCGATAAGATGAGCCTGATAGTGCAGAAATGTACGGAACTGGGTGCAAGCAGGATTCAGCCGTTTTTGTCCGAGTTTACAGAAGAAGAAAAATTCAACCGCGAGCGTATGCAGAGAGTCGCCAAAGAGGCATGCAAACAATGCGGACGTTCGCTCTCGTGCGAAGTAGAACCTCTTATCTCTTTTGACGACGCCGTAACCCTCTTTGCCGATTACGATTGCGTAATCATGCCTTACGAAAACGCTACGTGCGGAAAAATAGGCGACGTGAAGGGACTTGGCGGCGCGCGCAGAATTGCGGTCGTTATAGGCAGCGAAGGCGGGTTCTCGCCCGAAGAAACCGAGGCAGCGAAAGCCGCAGGTGCGCAGATTGTCAGTCTGGGCAGAAGAATACTGCGCTGCGAAACCGCAGGACTTGTCGCAATCACGCTGATTGCTTACGAAAGGGGCGAGCTGGAAAGATGAAAATATGTGTATTCAATCTGGGCTGTAAAGTCAACAAATACGAGAGCGACAGCATCGCACGTTCTCTCAGAGATAAAGGACACGAGGTCGTATGCGAACTCGAAGGTGCTGATTTGTATATCCTCAACACCTGCGCCGTTACTAACGAGGCGGAAAGAAAATCGCGTCAATGCGTTGCGAGATGTCTGAAACTCAATCCCGACGCGAGAGTTATCGTTACGGGCTGCGCCTCTCAGGCGGACGGCAAACAGTTTGAGGGCAAAAAGGGCGTTGCTTTTATATCAGGTGTCGCCGGAAAATCCGCTCTTGCAGCCGGGATAGAAAGGTGCGGAACGGAAATCTGCGAATTGCCTAAGACCTATGAGGAAATGCAGAGTCCTTCTGTAGAAAGAACGCGCGCTTACGTAAAAATTCAGGACGGCTGCGACAACTTTTGTTCTTATTGCCTCATACCTTATCTCAGAGGAAGGAGCAGGTCGAGGGAGGAAGACGCCGTCGTCAGAGAGTGCGAAGAACTGGCAAAACAAACGGGAGAGATTGTTCTCACGGGCATTGATTTGTCTTCTTACGGAAAAAATACGGGCAGTTCGCTTTCTGCATTGCTTGAAAAACTGAGCGGCATCGATTGTCGGATAAGACTGGGTTCTCTCGAACAGGGGATTATAGACGAAAAATTGCTTAACGCAACAAAAAAGCTCAGAAAATTCTGTCCTCAGTTTCACCTCTCTTTGCAGAGCGGAACGGATAGCGTGCTTAAGAAGATGAACCGCCATTATACAACTGCCGAGTACGCCGAAAAGGTCAGGCTGATAAGAAAGTATTACCCTCTCGCAAACATCACGACAGACCTGATATGCGGTTTCCCGACGGAAACGGAAGAGGATTTTGCAAATACTCTGCAATTTATAAAGGAAACGGGATTCGGGCAGGTGCACGTCTTCGGTTATTCGGCAAGAAAGGGTACGGTTGCGGCAAAATACAGACTGCTTTCGCCCGAAACGGTATCTGCACGTTGCGAAGAGGCGCAGAAAGCGGCAAAAGAGCTGCACGAAAATTATCTGAGACGTATGACGGGCAGAGAACTCGAAGTGCTTTTTGAAGAGGAACAGGACGGTTATATCGCGGGATACAGCCGCGAGTACGTCAGAGTTTACGCAAAAGGCGTCAATCACAGCGAAATAAAACGCGTTGTCGCTAAAGAGCTTTTCCGCGACGGCATGCGCGCAGACATATCGGAGGAATAAATATGAACGACTGCATTTTTTGTAAAATAATTAAAGGAGAAATCCCTTCTTACAAGATTTACGAGGACGACAAGACTTATGCCTTTCTCGATATTGCATGCGACTGCGAAGGGCATACTCTCGTAATCCCCAAAAAGCATTGCACAAACGTGCTTGACTGCGACAAAGACTATCTTGCTGCAACTATGGAAAGCGTTCAGAAGATAGCAAAGCATTACGTCGAGGATTGCGGTTATGACGGAGTCAACATAATCAACGCAAGCGGAGAGGCGGCTCAGCAGAGCGTATTCCACCTGCATTTTCATATATATCCTCGCAAAAAAGCGGACGGCAAGGACCTTTTCCCTCTCAAAGAAAAGCTTGACATGGATATGTCGGCGGTGGCAAAGAAACTCGCGCTCTGATTTGTAATATAGCCGCAAGCGGCCGCGGCTTTCAGTTCAACAGCAGCAATTTGCGGCAAACGGTTTCAGCAAGGGGAATCATGATGAAAACAGACGCGCACGGCTTTTAGAAAATTGCTTTAAACAGCGAATTTTTTGTTGACAAACAGCTTGCCGTTTAATTATAATATTAAAGCAATCGCAAGAAACAGGTCCCTCAGGGAAAAGGAGGCGAGAATATGTCTACCGTTAGAGTTGGTGAAAACGAGTCTTTGGACAGCGCGCTCAGACGTTTTAAACGCAAGTGTGCCAGGGACGGCATTATCGGCGACCTCCGCAAGAAAGAGGCTTACGAGAAACCCAGCGTTAAGCGTAAGAAGAAGGCTGAGGCGGCACGCAAGAGGATGTACAAGTCCTGAAGAAAATTTACCACCCGAAAGGGTGGTTTTTTTTATTATATCGCTGTATGCGTTTAAATCGTATTTTTATGTAAAAAAGCGTACTCAAAAACATCGCAATTGTCGAAAAATCACGTATTTTTACTACTTTTGAAGAACAGAACGAAATATTTGAAAAATTCTTGTCAATGTGTGGATAAACAGAGTATTATTCAGATGTCGTCAATACAGAAGAGGGCAAATATTTTTAGTGTGTCAGGAGAAATCAAAATGGTGAAACAAAGTGAAAAATCTATGCATTTTTTGGCAAAGCAGGCAAAGGGACGTATGACAAGCGGATATTACGGTTCTGCGGCAAGAAGAGGTGAAAGCGGACGTACGCTGAAACAGACTTTTGAAGACAAGCTGATGTTTGAAAAGATTGCGGCTATGGTAAAGTCGGGTACCGATGCTCACGACGCGATAGGAAGACTCGTGGATAAAAAGCTGATAGAAACTGCAGACGAGATAACAAAGCAAAGGCACGTACTTCAGATTGCGGCAAACTACGTCAAGGTAAGGAGAGAGCTTTCAAGGCAGAAGACTGTCCTGTAAAAGGATAGCGTGTGAATCAGATTAAAACGGTAAAATCCTGCAAATCGCAGGATTTTTTTATTGTTGTAAAAGTCGCAGAACAGGCTTTTGATATGCTTGTCGGATTGTCTGTTCAAAAGGCAAATTATTCGGATATTCAGTGAATATGTTTTTCATTTTCAGTTTTATTTTCGCGCAGGCGCGCACTTATTGTCAATATCGTTTGTGTTATCCGCCCGCGTATGGTAAAATATTTTATACCTCAGGAGGAAGATATGGATTATTCTAAGTTACTCAATCCCGAACAGCTAAAGCCCGTTTACGATACGGACGGCGCGGTATTGGTTCTCGCGGGAGCGGGCAGCGGCAAGACGCGCGTGCTGACTTACCGTATAGCATATCTTATCGAACATAATAAGGTCGAGCCTTACAATATACTCGCAATAACTTTTACAAACAAGGCGGCTAACGAGATGAAAGAGAGAGTCGCAGCTGTTACCGGCGCGCAAGGCGTATGGATTTCTACTTTTCACTCGCTGTGCGCTAAAATCCTGCGTATGGAAATTGCGGTTACTGAAAAATATACGGCGAACTTTTCGATTTATACAGACAGCGACAGCGACAAGATTGTATCCCGCATAGTCAAAGAAATGGGTATAGAGGACGGCGGAGAGCTTAAAAAACAAATACGCTTTCATATTTCCAACGCAAAAAATCACGCTCTTTCGCCCGAAGAATACGCAAAGAGAATAAACGGTTTGCCTCATGCCGAAACTATATGCAAAGCTTACAGAAGTTACGAAAGACAGCTTGCCGCAAACAATGCGCTGGACTTTGACGACCTCATTTTGAAAACTCTGCTGCTTTTCAAGGATTATCCCGAAGTTCTCAGAAGATATCAGGAGCGTTTCAGATATGTGCATGTCGACGAATTTCAGGATACCAATAAAATACAGTTTCTGCTCGTCCGCATGCTTGTGGGCAGATACGGCAACCTCTTCGTGGTCGGCGACGACGACCAGAGTATTTACGGCTGGAGAGGCGCAGAAGTGGGAAATATCCTGGATTTTAAAAAACATTTCGCAGGATGCAGAATTTATAAACTTGAACGCAATTACCGCAGTACGTCCAACATACTCGACCTTGCAAACAAGATTATCGCGCATAATTTCGAACGTATGGGGAAAACTTTGTGGACTGACGGAGAAAAGGGCGTTGCCGTATCTTATCGCAGTCTTTACGACGACAGACAGGAGGCTGATTTCGTAATAGGCGAGATGATGTCGCTTATGCGCTACAACGGTTACAGCGCAGGAGATTTTGCGATACTCGTAAGGCAGACCGCGCTCACAAGACTGTTTGAAGAAAAACTGTATCTTTACAATCTGCCTTTCAAGCTGATAGGCGGACAGAAATTTTACGAACGCAAGGAGATAAAAGACGTACTCGCTTATCTCAAAACCATTGCAAATCCGCGCGATAAAGAAAGCCTTACGCGTATAATAAACGTACCGAACAGAAAGATTGGAGAGGCGACAGTGGCAAAACTCGCCGTCAGTTGCGAAGAATCCGGTTATAATATGCTTGAAGGTCTGCTGCATTTTGAAGACCTGGGGCTGACGGGAGCGACGAGAACTAAAGTAGAACCGTTTGCAGAGCTTATGAAGGACTTGTTTGAGCATAAGGATATGCCCTTATACGACTTTGTGCAGTATGCTGACGAAAAGATAGATTTCTGCAAGGATTACGACCGCAGTGAGGACGAAGGACTGGGACGTATAGAAAACGTTCAACAGCTTTTCTCTTCGATAAAGGAGTTTTCAAAAGATAATCCGGATGCGGGACTCGAAGAGTATCTGCAATCGGTATCTCTCGTTTCTGATACCGACGAGGCAGACGATGGAGATAAAGTAACCGTGGCGACCGTTCACGGCGTGAAAGGTCTTGAATTCAGATGCGTATTTATCGTGGGACTCGAAGAGGGGATATTCCCGTCGCTCAGGGCGTCTACGACGGAAAAAGAGATACAGGAAGAACGCCGTATCATGTACGTTGCGGTAACCAGAGCGAGAGAAAGGCTGTATATAACCAATGCGCAGAGGCGTATGCGCTTTGGCAGAATAGAGAACGGACAGGCAAGCAGATTCTTGACAGAAGGAGGACTGATTGCTCCGCGACCGGGGTACAGACAAGAAAATTACGAGAGGAACGCGCAGCCGTCTTTCGGCAAAAGTATTGCAGACCTGCCCGGTCGTAGTACGCAGAAAAGACCTCTTCAGCCTGCGGTCGGTTCTGCGGTGCAGACAGGCAGCGCGCCTGCCGTACGCAATGCGGACGTATCCTGTTTCAGACCCGGCATGACCGTTCAGCACAGCCGTTTCGGCGTGGGAGTGATAGAGTCAATCAGCGGAGAAAATGCAAAAATAAGATTTGAAGGTCTTGGCGTGAAGACTTTCAATATGCGCCTCGCGCCTATAAAAATCGTAAATCAATAATGCGTCGCCGCATTGAAATCAAATATAAAAATTTTCCTGCGGGTGTAGATTATCCGCATAAAGGTGAAAGATGGACGAAATGAAAAAACTTGTTGACCTGCTCAACGGATACGCTTACAGATACTACGTTCTTGACGAGCCTGTCGTGGCAGATGCCGAGTATGACAGACTTTATGACAAACTTGTCGCCATGGAAAAGGAAACGGGCGTCGTCTTGAGCGATTCTCCTACACGCAGAGTTGGAGGCACGCCTCTGTCAAAGTTCAGCAGCGTGCAGCATCTGGGCAGACTTTACAGCCTCGATAAGTGCCAGACAAAAGAGGCGATGAGGGCATGGCTGGACAAGCTTTCGGACGGCGACAGGATACCGGCGTGCAGCGTAGAGTATAAGTTTGACGGGCTGACCATAAATCTGACTTACAGGGACGGTAAATTGGTACGCGCGGCGACGAGAGGCGACGGCGTTACAGGGGAGGACGTTACCGCGCAGGTGCTTACGATAAAATGCGTGCCGCTGACCATTGATTACAAAGGTACGGTTGAAGTTCAGGGAGAAGGCATAATGCGCCTTTCGGCACTCAGAAGTTATAACGAAAACCCCGACGTGGTGCCGCTTAAAAACGCGCGAAACGCCGCGGCGGGTGCTATCAGAAACCTCGACCCGGGAGAAACCGCAAAGAGAAAGCTGGAAGTCATTTGTTACAACGTGAATTATATCGAAGGCAGACGTTTCGACGGCGGCGACGAAATGATAGAGTTTCTCAAAGAAAACCGCTTTAAAGTCAGCGATTATTATCTGCTTACGGAGAGCAAAAAAGAAGTGCTTGCCGCTCTCGACGAGATAGGCGCAAAGAGGGATTCTCTCGATTTTCTTATCGACGGAGCTGTCGTAAAAGTCAACCGTTACGCGCTCAGAGAAGAGATGGGTTATACTCAGAAATTTCCGCGCTGGGCTGTTGCCTTTAAGTTTGAGGCGCAGGAGGCGACGACAATCGTAAAAGACGTGATATGGCAGGTGTCGCGCACGGGCAAGCTCAATCCGCTTGCAGTGCTTGAACCGGTCGACCTTGCAGGAGTTACGGTAAGCCGCGCAACTCTCAGCAATTACAACGAAATCAAAAGAAAGGGAATAAAGATAGGCTGCCGCGTATTCGTCAGACGTTCAAACGACGTAATACCCGAAATCACAGGAGTAGCAGAATATCTTGAAGGGAACAGAGATATAGAGGCTCCTGCTGTCTGCCCGGCGTGCGGAAGTCCCGTGGAGTGGACAGGCGCGTTTGTAAAATGCACCAACAAAGACGGATGCGAAACCGCGCTCATTTCAAAGTTTTCTCATTTTGTCAGCCGCGACGCGATGGATGTGGAGGGACTTTCTGAAAAGACGCTGGAACTTCTTTATCAGGAAGGCAAGATTAGAAGATTTGCAGACCTTTATGCGCTGACCGCCGACGACCTTACTGGAATAGAGGGATTCAAAGAAAAGAAGATTGCAAACATACTCAAGGCGATAGAGGATTCTAAAAATACGGAACTCGGCAGACTGCTTTTCGCTCTCGGAATACCCAACGTGGGAAAGAAAGCCGCAAATCAGCTTGCGGACAGGTTCGGAACTCTGGATGCCGCTATGGATGCGACCGAACAGCAGCTTGTGGAAATGGACGACTTCGGAGAGATTACGGCAAAAGACATCGTGGCTTTCTGGGCTAATCCGCGCAACAGAGAAGACGTAAGGCTGCTGCTCGAACAAGGCGTTTCCGTACTCGCAAAAGAGAAGAAAGAAGGCGTTTTCAGCGGTAAAAAAGTCGTACTGACGGGGTCGCTGAGCAAATATCCGCGTTCTAAAGCAAAAGAACTGATTGAGGAGAGAGGCGGCGAAGTCGCAGACAGTGTTTCAAAAACCGTCAATCTCGTTGTGGCGGGAGAAGAGGCAGGCAGCAAACTCGCCAAAGCGCAGAAACTGGGCATTGAGATAATAAACGAAGAAGAATTTATCAGAAGGTTGTCGCTGTAAAAGATAAGCCTGACCGTTTGCGGAAAAGAAAACAAATCGCATTGAAGTCCCGACCGTGTGTTTAACGACACACGGTCTTATTATAATAAATTTATTTTTGCGCGGAAATAAACTTGTAAAAAAACGAGGTTTGTGTTATCATTTATTTTGATTATTTGTATCGAGGAGGTTTCCGATGATTGTAAAGAGCATGACCGGCTACGGAAAGGGAGTCTACGAGGACGGACAGGTAAGGCTTTCTGTAGAACTCAAAGTCGTCAATCACCGCTTTCTGGATATTGCGATTAAGTCGCCCAAACAGTTCAATTTTGCCGAAGACGCACTGAGAAAAACGATAAAAGGCGGACTCGTAAGAGGACACGTAGACGTATACGTCAATTTTGAGGACAATCGCGAAGTTAAAAATGAGGTGTCCGCTGACTATGCTCTCGCAAATCAGTATTACGAACTCAGCAAAGGCATTGCGGAAAAAACCGGGCTGGAAAACAACGTCGGAGTTTACGAACTTCTCAAGATGCCCGACGTCGTAACTATAAAAGTGGCGGATATAGAAGAGGAAGAATTGCTCAAGGCTTTGCAGAGCGCGTGTTTGCAGGCGATAGAAAATCTCGACAAAATGAGAATAAAAGAAGGCGAGGCAATGAAAGCCGACGTCCTCGCAAAGACGGCTGAAGTCGAAAAACTCGTGGAGCAGATTGCCGTTCTCGCTCCCGGCATGACGGCGGTGCATCGCGAAAAAGTGCGCGAAAGAGTGCAGGAATATCTCGCCGGCGTTGCCATAGACGAGGAAAAATTCGTCAACGAGATGGCGTTTTATGCAGATAAAGTCGCGGTGGACGAAGAGCTTACCCGTCTTGCAAGTCATATTGCTCATCTGCGTTCTATCGTCGAAAAGGGCGGCGCGATTGGAAAGCAGCTGGATTTCGTCGTTCAGGAGATGAACAGAGAGGCAAATACGACGGGCAGTAAATGCTGCGACATCAACGTCGCAAATCTCGTCGTCGCGCTCAAGAGCGAAATAGAAAAAATACGCGAACAGATTCAGAATATAGAATAAACTTCACAGGACAAATTTTATCCGAGAGGAAATTACATATATGGAAAAAGACAACATAAAAAAAGGACAGCTGATTGTGGTTTCCGGTCCGTCAGGCGCGGGCAAGGGGACGGTATTGGCTCAGGCATTTGAAAAATACCCCAACCTGAGATACTCCGTTTCTGTTACCACGAGAGCTCCCAGAGAGAAAGAAGTCGACGGCGTGGATTATTATTTCAAGAATATCGACGAGTATATGAAGATGCTCCACGACAACGAATTTCTCGAACATCAGTGCGTGTACGGCAACTACTACGGTACGCCCAGAAAAAAGGTTGAGGAGATGCTCGAAAGCGGCTATGACGTCGTACTCGAAATCGACGTGAAAGGCGCGCTGGAGATTAAGAGCAGATTCCCGGAGGCGGTTATGATTTTTATAACCCCGGACAACAAAAAAACGATTGAGGAAAGACTTAAAAAGCGTTCTACCGAAAAAGAAGAGGAACTTATGGTCCGTATAGGCTCTGCTCTCGAAGAGTTAAAGCAGGCAGAGAAATACGATTACATCGTCGTAAACGAGGACGCTCAGAGAAGTGCGGAAGACATAGGTGCGATTATCCGCGCGGAAAAATGCAGCAGTGTAAAAAACAAAGTGTTTTTGAACAAACTTATCTACGGAGGTAACTGATATATGATGATTGACCCACCCATCGACAAACTTATCAAAAAGGCGGAGTGCAGATACGCTCTGGTATGCGGCGTCGCTAAGAGAGCGCGTCAGCTTGACACTCAGTATCCCGACCTTCTCGAAGAATCGGGCATGAAGTCGCTCAGCTATGCGGCTAAAGAGGTTTACGAAGGTAAAATCGTAATCAAAAGGGACAATCAGTAATTATGCTGGAGAGCAAAAACGTATTGGTGGCGGTAACGGGCGGGATAGCCTGTTATAAGGTATGCGGACTCGTATCCGCATTGAAGAAGGCAGGAGCATGCGTAAACGTCGTTATGACTGCGCACGCATGTGAATTCGTCGCGCCGCTTACGTTTGAAACTCTTTCTAACAATCCCGTCGCTTGCGATATGTTCGCGCCCAAAAAACACTGGGAGGTGGAACACGTTTCGCTTGCGAAAAAAGCGGATATTGCGATAATCGCTCCGGCGACCGCAAACGTCATAGACAAACTGGCTGCCGGTATAGCGGACGATATGTTGACTACCACGCTGCTTGCGTGCAAGGCTAAAAAGCTGGTGTGTCCCGCTATGAACACCGCAATGTACGATAATCCCGCCGTAAGAGAGGCGATTGATACGCTTAAAAAGCGCGGATATGAGTTTCTGGAACCGGATACGGGACTGCTTGCTTGCGGCGACGTAGGCAAAGGCAGGATGTGCGAGCCTGAAGAGATTTTTGCTAAAGCTCTCGATATTCTGATGCCTAAACGCGACTATGCGGGCAGGACGGTAATGATTACCGCCGGCGCGACGAGAGAGGATATTGACGGAGTGCGTTTTATATCCAATTACAGCAGCGGCAAAATGGGGATAGAACTTGCAAAAGCCGTAAAAAACAGAGGCGGCAAGGTCATACTCGTGGCAGGATTCGTTACCGCGGCTATTCCCCCTTATATAGACAAGGTCGTTAAAGTGAAGAGTACCCGCGATATGTACGACGCGGTGATGTCAGAACTTGAAAACTGCGACTGCGTGATAAAAGCCGCCGCACCTGCAGATTACAGAGTGGAAAAGGTCGCTGACGACAAGATAAAAGACAAAGAGGTAACGCTTAACCTTGTTAAAAATCCCGACATCGCAAAGGCGGTCGGAGAAAGAAAGGGAGAGCGCAAACTCGTCGTATTCTGCGCGGAAAAACGTGAACTCATCGAACGCGCAAAGGGTAAACTCGCGTCCAAAAACGCAGATATGGTCGTCGCTAACGACGTTACAAAAGAGGGCGCGGGATTTGACGTCGATACAAATATCGCAACGATAATTACGGCAAAAGGCAACGTGAGGGATTGTCAGCTTATGACGAAAGCCGAACTTGCGGATATTATCCTCGACGAGCTGATTGCTTTATGATTTGCAAGGTAATAGTTGACATAAGCAACGGCGAGGTCGACAGGATTTTCGATTACGTCGTTCCAGACGGACTAAAAGTCAATAAAGGCGACAGAGTTTTGGTTCCCTTCGGCAATAAAAAGTTGGAGGGATTTTGCATTGATACGGCACAGCAGAGCGATTACGACTCTTCAAAGCTTAAACCCGTGATTTCAAGACTCGACGAATTTTCCTGTATAAGCGAAGAGATGCTTGCGCTTATGCGCTTTATGAAGGAAAAGTTTTATCTGCGTTATATTGACTGTCTTAGGTTGTTTATACCGGGGCAGATGAGAGGCGGAAAAGTCAGAGAACTCAAAAGGCTTTATCTCGAACTTGCCGGGGACGTAACCGAAGAGCAGATAAAACAGGCTGTTCCTTTCCGTGCCAAAAGACAACTCGAACTGATTGAAAAACTCAGAGAAGGCGGGGAGTATCTCAGCGTCGTTACCGAAGAATTCGGCGCGGCGACCGTAAACGCTCTCGTCGAAAAAGGCATAGTTAACAAGACGGATAAGCCCGTATACCGCAAGCCTTACGACGCGCTGAAATGCGAAGAAAACAAGGTGAAACTCACTGCGTCGCAACAGCAGGCGGTAGACAGGATTTTAAACGGGGATAAGACGGTTTCTCTGCTGTACGGAGTTACGGGCAGCGGAAAGACCGAAGTATATATGAACGCGATAGAGCAGGTGTTGAGTCAGGGAAAAACGGCTATAATGCTTGTTCCGGAAATATCGCTTACGCCGCAGATGCTCAGAAATTTCAGGGCAAGATTTTCAAGCGGAGTAGCCATGCTGCACAGCGGACTCAGTCAGGGCGAAAGATACGACGAGTGGAAAAGACTTCTGACCGGCGAGGCAAAGATAGTTCTCGGCGCGAGGAGCGCGGTTTTCGCGCCTCTTAAAAACGTGGGACTTATAGTCATTGACGAAGAACACGACGCAAGTTATGCAAGCGAATCCAATCCCAGATACATAACCGCAGACATTGCGAAATTCCGCGCACAATACAACGGCGGTAAACTCGTACTCGGCAGCGCGACGCCTTCTGTGGAAAGTTTTCTGCTGGCGAGAAAAGGCGAATACGCGCTTGTGAGTCTGCCTGAAAGAATAAGCAGGCACGGTATGCCGAGAATTGAGATAGAAAGCATGTCGCAGGAACTGATATGCGGCAATAACAGCATATTCTCAAGACGACTTGAGGCAGAACTCAGAAAGACGGTACAGAACGGAAATCAGGCGATTTTATTTCTTAATCGCCGCGGACACAGTTCTTTTGCAATGTGCAGAAAGTGCGGCTATATCGCAAAATGCGAGGACTGCGACGTAACTCTTACGTATCACTCCGTCGACAACATGCTCAAGTGCCACTACTGCGGTAAACGCTATAAGATGCTGACGCAGTGTCCCGATTGCGGAAGTAAGGAAATAAGATACGGCAAGATAGGCACACAGCGGGTTGTGGAAGAACTTGAAAAGATGTTTCCCGGCGTGGGGATATTGCGTATGGATAACGAAACGACTACCAGAAAATCCGCTTATCTGGACATACTGGGAGCGTTCAAGGCAAAAGAGGCGCAGATTCTCGTCGGTACGCAGATGATTGCAAAAGGACACGATTTTCCCGACGTAACGTTAGTTGGAATACTGGACGCGGATATGAGTCTGTATTTCAGCGATTACAGGAGCGCGGAACGCACTTTCCAGCTGGTTACGCAGGTCGCCGGAAGAGCGGGTAGGAGCGAAAAAGAGGGACTTGTAATTCTTCAGACGTATTCCCCTTCGCATTATGTGTACAGGTTTGCGAAGAATTACGATTATCTCGGATTTTTTGAAAAGGAAAACAACGCGAGAGAAGTTACTGGATTTCCGCCCTATTCAACTATTCTGAGAATACTGATGACGGGAGAGGACGACGAAACCGTTAAAAACTGCGCGAAAAACATGTTTGTGGACGTAAGAGCTTACGAGCTTGAAAATAAACAGGAATTTCTCTTCCTTCAGGCGATGCGTTCTCCCGTTGCGAGGATAGAGAGAAATTACCGCTATCAGATTCTGATGCGAGTAAAAAGAGAGTATGAAGAACAGGTGATAGGCGAGGTTTACCGCATTATCGACCAAAATAAAACGAGAGGGGTAAGCGTTTTTGCTCAGATTAACCCCCAGAGTATGAGTTGAGGTGAATATGGCACTCAGAGATATTGTAAAGGACGGCAATCCCGTCCTCAGAAAAAAGAGCAGAGAGGTTACGGTTTTCGACGAGAAACTGGGCAAACTTCTGGACGATATGCACGAAACCATGATTGCGGCGGACGGATGCGGACTTGCCGCACCACAGGTGGGATTGCTCAAACGCGTGGCGGTAGTCGAGGTCGACGACGAGTATTTTGAATTCGTCAATCCCGTAATCGTCGCCCAGTCAGGAAGTCAGCTGGGACCCGAAGGCTGCCTCAGCGTTCCCGGAAGGAGCGAAGAGGTGGTACGTCCCGAAAAGATAACCGTGGTTTTCCAGGACAGAAAGGGCAATAAATTCAAAGGTAAATTCGAAGGGTTTATTGCGCGCGCCTGCTGCCATGAATTCGACCATCTCGACGGTATACTGTATTATGACAAGGCGGTGAAACAATGAGGGTAATCTTTATGGGAACGCCTGATTTTGCCGTTCCTTCGCTCAACGCTGTTTACGATGCCGGATACGATATAGTAGGCGTGGTTACTCAGCCCGACAGGGCGAGAAACCGCGGCGTCGTTTCTTTCTGTCCGGTAAAACAGAGAGCGACGGAACTGGGACTTAAAGTCTTTCAGTACGAAAAAGTCAGACTTGAAGGAGCGGATGAGCTGGAGGCTTTAAATGCCGACGTAATGGTTACATGCGCTTACGGGCAGATTCTTGACAAAAGACTGCTTGATATGACGCCTTACGGAGTGCTTAACGTGCATGCCTCGTTACTTCCAAAATACAGAGGTTCGTCGCCTATACAGTGGGCTGTGATAAACGGCGAAACAAAGACGGGTATCACCGTAATGAAAACCGCTCTTGGGGTGGATACAGGCGACATCGTGTTGCAGAAAGAGGTGGATGTTCTGCCCGAAGAAACCGCAGGCGAGCTGTTTGACAGGCTTGCAGTAAAGGGGGGAGAGGCAATAGTCGACGCTCTCAGGCTTGTCGAAAGCGGAAAAGCCGTTTTTACGCCTCAGAACGAAGACGAGGCAACCTGGTATCCTATGTTTACCAAAGACAGCGGAAAACTGGATTTTTCAAAGCCTGCAAAGCAGCTTGTCGATTTCATACGAGGTACAAATCCGTGGCCTTCGGCGTTTTGCAGACTTGACGGAAAACTCTTTAAGATTTGGAAAGCGAGAAAACTCGGTGCGGACGAGCCGAGCAATCGCAGATTTTATGCGCAGGGAGAAATGGCGACTTTCTTCGGAAAACTGTGCGTGGCATGCGGAGCGGGTGAATTTCTCGTATTGCAGGAAGTGCAGCTTGAAGGCGGAAAACGCATGACCGCGGACGAATTTATGCGCGGACGCGCTAATCTCAACGGAGTGCAACTTACGCAATGAGCGATTTGAAGGTTTGTTACAACATTTTGTCGCAGGTCTACAAGCAGCAGACTTACGGTTCTGTATCGCTGACGAGCAGGCTTAACGAGGCGAAAAACAGAGATTTTGTTACGCGACTTGTTTACGGCGTACTCGGTAATAACGTAAAATACGATTATTATATATCGCAGATGACTGCAAAAAAACCGCAGAACAGCGCGGTTATACTGCTCAAGATAGGCATGTACTGTATAGAGTGTATGGACAGCATGCCCGATTATGCGGCTGTGAATAATACCGTCGAATTGTCCAAAGAGATTGGAAAGCAAGGCTCCAGCGGTTTTATAAACGGCGTGCTTAAAGCCTTCTGCCGCCAAAAACCTAAACTTCCGGCAGACGAAGTGCAAAGACTTTCGGTAATCGCGTCAGTCCCTCTCTGGGTGGTAAGGCAGTATGCAAAGCAGTTCGGGCTTGAAAGGACACGGGAATTTCTTGAGTGCAAGCCTTTTGAGCTTGAACACGCGCGCGTCAATACCAAGAAAACCGATATGCAGACGGTATTGAAAAAACTCGACGACGCAGGCGCGGAATACATAATCGACGAAGAGTGCGAAAATTGCTTTTTTGTTCGTAACGGACAAAAAGTCAGACCGCTTTTCGATGCGGGACTTATTACTTTTCAGTCGCTGACGTCTGTAAAATGCTGCTTGACGGCGGCTGTCAAAGACGGTGACGAGGTTCTCGATATGTGTGCGGCTCCCGGCGGAAAAAGCGTATTTTTTGCGGCGGTCGGCGACAACGTAAAAGTTTTGAGCTGCGACGTATATCATCACAGGCTTGAGCTTATTCAACAGTATGCCCGCAGGATGGGAGTAAAGCTGGACGTGAGGCTCATGGATGCGACCGTATACAATAAATCTCTGACAGAATCTTTTGACGTCGTGTTGTGCGACGTGCCTTGCAGCGGTCTGGGCGTTGCTGCAAAGAAACCAGATGTGTATCTGTTCAAAGAAAAGGATATGATTTTCGGACTTACGCAGACGCAGGCGAAAATAATCGAAAACGGCGCGCGTTATGTAAAACAAGGCGGCACGCTTGTGTATTCTACATGTACGTTGCTTAAGGAAGAAAACGAAGAAATAATAAAGAAATTTCTCAAGCAGAACAGGCATTTCAAACTTGATTCTCAGCAGCTTTTCTTGCCTGACGGTAAAGGCTCTGACGGATTTTTTGTCGCAAAAATGAGGAGGACGGATAAGTGAAATTGCTTTGCGATTTGAGTTTGTCTGAACTTTGTGACTTTCTTAAAAGATATAACCAGCCTGCTTTCAGGGCAAAGCAGATATTTTCGCATATCGTTGCAGGCAGAGAGCTTGACGAAATGAGCAATATTCCAAAAGACCTTATCAAAAGGCTTAAGGACGACGACGTCCGCGCTCTTGGACTCAAGGTGGAAGAGAGTTTTACCTCTGCGATTGACGGTACGGTAAAATATCTCTATACGCTCACGGACGGCAACATAATAGAGGGCGTGCTGATGCGCTACAAGTACGGCAATACACTCTGCGTTTCCACTCAGGTAGGCTGCGCGATGGGGTGCAGGTTCTGCGCGTCAACGCTCGGCGGTCTGGTCAGAAATCTGACTGCCGGAGAAATCCTCTCTCAGGTAATCGTCGCAAACGCTCTCAATACGGGCAAAGACCGCAGGGGTGTTACAAACGTTGTGCTTATGGGGAGCGGAGAGCCGCTTGACAACTATGACAACGTAACTAAGTTTCTCAATCTGCTGTCGCTCGAAGAAGGACTCAATATTTCAAGGAGAAACGTGTCGCTTTCAACGTGCGGACTTTGCGAAAAAATTCGCAGACTGGCAGACGAAGGATATACGCCGGTGCTGACGGTTTCGTTGCATGCGCCTTTTGACGATATGAGGAAACGCATTATGCCCGTTGCCAACAGATATACGGTGTCAGAAGTGATTGCAGCTGCAAAATATTATTTTGAGAAAACGGGACGCAGAGTGATTTTTGAATACTCTATGATTGAAAGCGAAAACGATGACGAAAAAAGCGCGGAAGAGCTTTGCCGACTGCTCAAAGGGTTTTCCTGTCACGTAAACCTTATCCATCTAAATTATGTGAAGGAAAGGGGACTTAAAGGAGCTGACAATTCGGCTATTGACAAATTCAGAAAAATTCTGGATAATAACGGTATAAGCTGCACCGTACGCAGAAGTATGGGTTCTGATATAGAGGGTGCCTGCGGTCAGTTGAGAAGAAGTTACATAGAGAATAAACGAAACAAATAATTATAATCATTATTATTAATTATTATACAGTAAAAAACAGTAACAGAAAAAATGGCGGTAGCGACGGTAAGACAAGGCAGAATCATTAAAGGCGTGGCTGGGAAGTACAGCGTCAGGACAAAAGACGGCGAAATTCTCAGATGTTTCGCACGCGGAAAGCTTAAGGAGAACGGCGCGCTTTACGTGGGCGACGACGTCAACGTCGAGGTATCGCAGAGAGATTGCGTGATTACAGAGGTATTGCCGCGTTCAAGTATGCTTGTAAGACCTTATGTCAGCAATATTGACGGCATTATAATAGTGGTTTCTCCTGTGCCTAAGCCGGATTTTCTGTTGGTAGACAAGCTTATAATAAGCTGTATTCAGCAGGGCATCGATTCAGTGCTTTGCATAAACAAGGCGGATATGCAGGGCGTGGACGAGCTTTACGAGGCTGCTAAAAAAGAGTATGGCAGCGTTACGACCGTGCTTGTTGCCTCGGCAGAAGATGGCAAAGGCGTATCGCAGCTGAAGGAGATAATAAAGGGCAGATATTACTGTCTTGCCGGTCAATCCGCGGTGGGGAAGTCCTCTCTGGTAAACGCACTTGCCGGCAAAAATGTCATGCAAGTGGGCGAACTCGGCGAGAAGAGCCTAAGAGGAAAACATACCACCCGACACGTGGAGATAATAGAGCTTGACGACGGGACCAGGATTGCCGATACATGCGGTTTTTCAATGTTTGAAATCCCTCTTTTTGACCCTATGTTTCTTTCCGGATATTATATCGATTTCGACAAATACAGGGAGAAATGCAGGTTCAGGGGCTGTACGCATACCGTCGAAGAGTGCTGCGGCGTAAAAGAGGCTGTAGAATTGGGAGAAATACCCAGAGAGAGATACGAAAGATATTTGAAATTATACGAAGAATTCAATAAAAGATGGGAGAAGAGATATGGCTGAAGTACTGATTGCTCCGTCTATTCTTTCCGCAGATTTTGCGGCAATGGGCGAGGCTGTGAAAAACCTCAAAAAATGGAAGGCTGACTGGGTGCATTGCGACGTTATGGACGGGGAGTTTGTCCCCAACATCACGTTCGGTATGCCTATGGTGGAGGCGTTGAGAAGAAATACCGATATGTTCCTTGACGTACATCTCATGATTGTAAAACCTGAGAGGTATGTCGAACGCTTTGTGAAAGCCGGTGCTGACCTTGTAACTTTTCACCCTGAAACAAGCGAAGACCCGTTTGCGACGATAGATAAGATAAAATCTGCGGGTGCAAAGGCGGGAATAGTTCTCAATCCCGATATTTCATGCGAGGTTGCGCGCAAATTTGTCGATAAAGTGGACCTTATCATGCTTATGGGCGTATATCCCGGTTTTGGCGGACAAAAGTTTATTCCTGAAGTTATGGACAAGATTAGTGTGCTTAAGAACATGACTGAGGGCAGCAACGTACTGATTGAGCTTGACGGCGGAGTTACGCTTGAGAACGCTCCCGAAATGGTGAAAAGAGGGCTTGACGTAATGGTGGCGGGCAATGCGGTGTTTAAAGCGGCGGACCCGTGCAAAGCGATAGAGTGCCTTAAGACGGGGAAAACATCTTTTTGATACTTCACATAAATAATTTTTACCTTATCTTTAAGGAAGAGGCTAAAACATAGCGTCTGAAAGACGCTGTTTGTTGACTTTTGCCGCATTAAGCATAATAAAATAAAATGCAAATCTAATATGAACCGATGGCATCGAAAGATTATCGATGCCAATATTATATATTAATATTAATTATTATTTAGTATTGATAAGTAACGAGATTATAAATTAATAGTTGTTGTAACGTGCCGGACACCTAAATCATATTATGAATAGACGAAGAAAGGAGGTTGTCTGCCGTATGAGAATATATTGTATAAATCCGCCTGCAATCGTAAAAGCGATACTCAGATTTTTTTGCAGGGGAGGAAAAGATTAAATAAAACAGAATAAATTGAATAGTATGGCGGTTGGGGCTTTCGTTGTGGGTTGTTTTGTTTTTTTGTATTTTAGATAAGAATTAACCGCGCAAGCAAATTGATGTTGCATTGTTTTTTAAACGATGTAGCATTGATTTTGCAATAAAAAAGACTGATGTATTGCTACATCAGTCCCGTTACCGTTGTATATAAAATCAGTCGTTGGATTCGGTTGTCTTATCAGCCTTGTTCATCGTTCTGAGGCATCTTGTGCAGACGTAACCTTTGACCTGCTTGCCGGTTTCGTCGATAAAGTCTACCTTCTGGACGTTTGCTCCCCATGCTCTTCTATATTTACGGTTAGAGTGGCTGACCTTGTTGCCGCTCTGCTGACCTTTACCACAAATACT
>CALWHB010000034.1 GCA_944380275.1 uncultured Christensenellaceae bacterium
GCGCAGATATGCGAACTTGAATTCGATATAGAACAAGCTCGCAACAAAAACTATACTTATCTGTCCGTTAACGATATTGAAAACTTCTTGCGTTCATTCGCAATAGGCAATCTGTCCGACATCGATGCGAGAAAGGCTCTTATCCATACTTTTGTACGAGAGATCGTTCTTTATAACGACAAAATCATGATAACGTATAACTTCTCAGACAGATATGACGTTTGCGAAATAACTAAAGACAGAATAGAAGAAATTGAAAAGCAGTCCGTAAAGACTGCCTTTTCTTTCACCGTAAGTTCGTATAAGCAAAACGCCTCTGCGCCACTGCAAAGACTCGACTATGAGTCAAAAAATGAGCAGATAAAAATCTGCTCTTTTTTTGCCGTTTTTTGCCTCGCTTTGCCGTAGCTTTAAGTCCGTGCAATGAATTTGTGACGCTCGTTTCCTCGCTATTCCGTCGCCTTGCTCCTTTCAAATCCCTCTCTCTGCGCCTCAACTTATTTATTAAGGTACTGTATTGAATTTTAAAACCCTTGTCATAAGTGCAAGCGGTCGCGTGACGACGGCATAAGTGATTTTTTAAGTATAATATACCGTTTACCACCACTGATTATAACTTATTCTCTTCTCTGTGCCATATTTTTAAATCATATATTATATAGTAAAAACTTCTGCTTTGCGTCTCTGCTTATTTATAAAGACAGCCGCTATGCGACAAATAGAATAAGAACTCCGCAAAATTGCGGAGTTCTTATTCTTTATGATGAATTATACTTTTTCTTCGTCAATTGCCGTAAGCACATGCCGTTTTGTAACTGTCCAGCATCTCTGCTTGTACCAGTCCTTTGTCCACGTTGAGCGAAAGGATTGTTTGAATTGCGCTTGCCGAAGAAATTTCGCATCCCTCAACGTCGTCTGCGACAAAGTCTTTCATAACAACGTTTATCGCTGCAAGTTTGTCTGCATCGTTTGCTGCAATATCCTTGAGGAACTCGTCAAGCACGGGTCTGATAAGTGCCTCTCTGTCTTCAAGAGGAGAGCCGGTCAGCTGAGATTGCAGTATAAATATGACGTCGTCTTTCTTAGCGGAAAAATACTTCTGCCACTGCGTCTTAAGTCTTTGAGCGTCGCCCTTATGCTCATTTCCGACATAATCCGATTGCAGATACTGACTGCGTTCAAAAAGAAAATCGTTTTCTTCGCATATATCGCTTGAAGTATCCTTATATATAATGATGACGTTTTTGCCCAGTTCTCTCATCTTTCCCATCGTAATCTCAGAGGGATTTGAGCAATCTGTTTTAGTCAGCACTTTTTGCATAGGCAAGGTGTTCTTTATGAGTTCGATAAGACCTTCTTCTGTATCCACCCACGTATGCTGGAAGTCGAGAATCAGCACTTCTGCCGGATTTCTCTCTATAAAAGCCTTCATTGCGTTCAGACTGTCTTTGACGGGCTGACCGTAAGTGGCAGCTCCTCCCCAAGCCGGCATATCGCTGTCTGCATGGATAAAATAATATGTGTTGTCGACATAAGCATTAGTCGTCGCACGGAAGTCGAAATATCTGACGCCGGCATAAAGCTGCTGCTCAATGGTGCTGTGCTGAGTAGCGTATGCAGTACCTGCGCCGAAAGTGCCCGCGTCGTGAGAACCGACGATTGCGATTTCTCCCACCGTTGCGTCGTCCGAAATAAAACTCATCCAAGACTCTTCAAAAGTTCTCGAATCGTCGACGGGAGTTTCGCCGTCTTTACATGCGGCAGCCGCCGCGCAGATTGAAATCAATAAACACATAACTACAACCGTTTTTAGCCAAAGATTTTTTATTTTTCTTGTTTCCATAATAACAACCCTCCGCCGACATAATATCACAAAGAAAGCGTTTTGACAACATTTTACTCTAAAACTTTAATTTTTACAGTATTATCGTCCCGAATATGTCAGCATATAACCTTTCACCATCAAGCGATGATTTTCAATACACATTTCGGCAATATATGCATCCATACCAGACCATGCAAAAAACGCACAAGAGGCATGCCTCAGGGAATATTCGCATTATTTTTGTCGGGTATACTTTCTTGTGTGACATCCTTTTTCTCTGCATTTGATTCCTGCTCTGCCTCGCAAGCACAACGTATTGTACTTCTGCACTTTCCGGCATAATCGTACTTTTAAACAGACTGCTCTTTCTCACTATCAGGTCTATCGCCAACGCTCCCAGCGGCGCGGTAAAAAGAATAGCTACGACCGCAACGGCAAGGACGGTTTCTCCGCAGGCAAGCCCCATAGCGAGAGGTATCCCGCCTATCGCCGCCTGAACGGTAGCCTTGGGAGTATATGCGACTGCGCAGAACAGTCTTTCTTTAATATTCAGCTTAGTACGTATAAGACAGCACAGCACGCCGACAGACCTTACCGCAAGTCCGCAGACGACTGTAAGCAGAATCATCCCTAAAGACTTTGCCGCATAGGCGATATCCACACTTGCCCCGACAAGCACGAAAAGCAATATTTCTGCGGCTATCCATATTTTGGAAAATTTTGAAGACAGTCTGACCGCGGCAACCTCTCTTTTTTTGCGGAAAGCCATACCGAAAGCCATTACCGCAATAAGCCCTGAAAAAGGCACGACGTTGCCCCAAAGCTGCTGAGCAGCTACGGCAAAGAGCGCAAAGCAGAGAATCAGCAAAGCCTTAACCGAGTCGCGCATATGTATCTTTGAACACAACAAGCCGAACAACACTCCTACACACCCTCCCGCAAACGCGCCGACGATTATCGAAACAGGTATAGACGCAAAGCTCCACCATGAAGTTCATTCTCCCGCCGCAATCGAAGAAAATGCCGTAAACATCACGATTACGAATACGTCGTCTACAGACGCTCCTGCCATAATCATCTGAGGTATTCCCTTTTGCGTGCCTAAGCCATTCTCCTGCATCATAATCATCCTCGGCACGATTACCGCAGGTGAAACGGCAGCAAGAACCGTACCCGTAACCGCCGCCTCTATATAGTTTATATTCAGAAACATCGGTGCAAAAACAACTATCGCCTCAATCTCGAAACACGCGGGAAGAAAGCACATAAGCGCGGCGGGTCTTCCTATCTTCTTCAGGTCGCTCACATTGAGCGCAAGTCCTGCTCTCAATACTATTACGATAAGCGCAATCTGTCTTAAATCAGACGACAACGCAAGAAGTGAGCCGTCCAACAGATTGAGCGCGTACGGTCCCGGCAGTATGCCTGCGGCAATCATACCGAGCAAAGGCGGCAGTCTGAGTATTTTTGCAATCCATGAAAATAAAAATCCCGTAAAAAACACGAGAGCGATACTCATCAGAAACATAAACGTCCTCCTCAAAAAAAATTGCCGACCTTCCGCAAATCACGCAAGCGTCGGCAAACTCTCGCGTAAAAGCAGAAGTCATCAGCATTACAAAATGCGGTTCGGGCAAAAAAGCCGCCGGGAGGACCTCATCCCCGTTTATTCTCTTTGCGATATTGTACTCTTACTTTTTTCCTTTGCAACCAAAAACGCGTCCTTTTGCAAAAACTGTTTCACACAAAAAGACGCAATAAAAATCCCCTGCCCGTGTTTGTTAATCGCTCATTTCAATTGCGTATCCGAAGGGAGGCAGCATATGTTTGCCGTAATATACGGTTTCTGCGTTATGGTTGAAGACGAACGATATCCTGCCGCTTTTGCACTTGCGTTCTACTGTTTCGACTCCTGACGGCGTATAGGTCGGGCGCACGGTGCAGAAGGCGCAAATTTTAGACACAAGCTCTTCCAGCACTTCGTCAGACGGAGAGCAACCGACATAAAACGCAAGCCCTTTGCCGTATCTGTTTTTTGCTATCGCCGCAAAGTCGCCATAAAAAGGGTCATCGTAATAATAGAGCGTTTCTGCGGTAGTCACCGCACACATCTCCCTGTACACTCCCGCCGTCGTGCTTTTGAACGCCGCGCCTCCCGCGCCTTTGAGTTTTATGCCGTCAGTTTCCCACAGACTTTCAGTTTCCTCAACCGTCAAACCGAAAAGCGACGTAAGTCCTACGGGAAGTTTTTCGCCGAAAGTCAGATTGTTGTTTTCGTCTTTTACCGACGTACGGAAAGAGGCTACAACGGCTCCTCCTCCCATGACATACGTCTTCAGTCTTTCTCTTACAGAAGGAGGACAAATTATCATATTTGGGACAATAACGGCTTTATATCTTTCAAAACAGGCGTCGCACGGAATAACGTCAACGGGTATGTTCACCTTGAAAAATGTGGAGTGCCACCTCTTCATCTCTCTTTCGCTGTCAAAAATTTCGCTCTGTTTCTGTATTCTGAAAGCCGCGAGAGAATCAAAATTGTATATAATACAAACCTCTGCCTTAAAAGGCTGAGTGTTTTCACAATCAAGTTGTTTAAGCTCTTTGAAAAGCTCTTTTACTTCTTTCCATTTTCTTCCCTCTGAATTATCTGCGTCTATGATACCGTAACAAAACTGTTCCGCTCCCTTTATCGCGCCGCGGTATCTGAAGAACAACATACCGTCACACCCTCTCGCAACTGCCTGCATAGCCCACATCTTCGCTTGTCCGGGACGCGGAGTATATCCCGTAACATCGTGTCCCTGCGCACCCATAATCTGTTCTGTAATCCAGAAATTTTCCTGCCTCAATCCTCTGATATAATCAAGAGAAAAAGCTGTTTCGCAAGGCGGAAGAGGCGCGCGTTGTCCGCCCCATACGGGATAATTGTTGTATGCGGTCTTATCCGTCAGTCGTGCAACGGCACAATAGTCAAGGCTTTTACACAATCCGCCTCCGGAAAAATCGTGAAATACCGTTGCAGAAGGCAAAACGCTTTTTATCGTTTCAACCTGCATACGTTCAAAGTCGACTATTTTTTCAGAGCAGAATCTTTCCCAGTCAAGCCTGAGCGAAGGATTATGCACCGTTATCGTCGCGTTGGGAGCATAAATCTCGTCAAAAGAATTGTATTGCTGACTCCAGAACGCAGTGCCGTAAACCTCGTTGAGCTTTTTTATATCGACGTATTTTTTTCTGAGAAATTCTCTGAACCCTTTTACGCATTTTTCGCACCAGCATACATCGCTGCCTTCGTGTCCGAGTTCGTTATCAGTCTGCCATGCGATAATCGCACTCTCGTTTCTGTAATGCTCTACAAGTTTTCTCACTATTCTCTTTGCTCTGTCAGCGTAAACTTCGCTTGAATAGCAGCAGGTATGCCTGCCGCCGTAAGTCCTCTCTCTACCGTCCGCAAAACGGGAAAGAACGTCCGGATAATTGCGTATCAGCCACGCAGGAGCGGCAGCCGTGGGCGTACCCATGATGACCTTGAGTCCCCTTTCCTTTGCCTTTTCTATTACTTTGTCAAAGAAGGAAAAGTCGTATGCCCCTTCTTCTCTCTCCATGATATGCCATCCGAATTCTCCTATCCTGACGGTGTCGCATCCCAGCACGACAATTCTGTCAAGGTCTTTTTCAAGCAGGCTTTCGTCCCATTGTTCAGGATAATAATCCACTCCCAGCATCATAACAAACTACTCCTTCCTATAAATCGCAACCATTTTACATCAATCCGCCGTCATCGAGTTTTTCGCTGCCCGTGTCTGTTTCAAGCACTTTTTCGTTGACCGCGTGATTTCTCTCGTCAAGTTCTGCAAGTATTCTGCGGTATGTCTTATCTCCCAGGCGGTACCCTTTGAAATAGACCAGAAGGCACGCAAGCATAAGCACAGCCGGCACAGCTATCATAATTATTCTCATACCTGCCACGGCGGTTGCACTCTGCACCTCGTTCGCCTCATAACCTATCGCCTTGAGTCCTATGCCTGAAACAAACGCGCTGAGCGCACCTGCAAGTTTTACCACAAACGTCTGCGTTGAAAACAATATGCTTTCGTTTCTCGAACCAAGCTTGTATTCTCCGTAATCCACAACTTCAGACAAAATCACGGTCAGTATGACAAGCATAAATCCTATACCGATATTTATCACGACGCTGCACAGCGCGACGAACACGGCATTTGTCGGCGCGACATAACCTGCGCCGAGAAGTAGCAGATATCCGACCGCAGGCAGAACGCAGGCAAGTATGAAGAGCAGCTTTTTGCTCAGCTTTTTGCCCAGCAACGGATACCCCAAAAGCGCGCCCATCTGAGCAAAACCGGCAACTGCGGTATATATCGAAAACAACCCGTCTTCAACACCGCAGACGTATTCAAAATAATACAGCGCGAAACTGTTGGAAAGCTGATATGCGACATTGAAAAAGAGTGCTATCAGCAGTACAACGAGTACCTGGTCGTTTTTGAAAAGCACGTACATCATTTTTTTCAGACTGGTCTTTTCTTTGTCGTCAGAAGTCGCTACTACCTTTTCCTTAACGTTAAATACTGTAACGAGAGAGCATACGACGAATATCACCGCTACCGCTATCGCAAAGCGTGAAAATCCCAGAGTCTTGTCCTCTCCCCCGAAGTATTTTACAATATAAAGTCCGCCCGAACCCACGACAAGCCATGCCATACTGGCAAAGAAACGCGGTATCGCGCTTATCTGATTTCTCTCGTGTTCGTCGCTGGTAAGCGCAGGGACCATGCTCCAGTAAGGGATATCCATCAGCGTATACGTCATGCCCCACAGCACGTACATTACCCCGACGTAAACGGCATATCTCACGGGCGACAAATCGACATCGGCATACATTGCTACAAGTACGACTGCGTTTATCAGCGTACCGATAAGTATCCACGGTCTGAACTTTCCGAATCTTGAACGGGTATTGTCGACAACCACACCCATAAAGGTGTCGTTTACCGCGTCCCAGATACGAGCTGCAGCGAACAGAACGGCTACAAAAACCGGGTCCGCCAGTCTGTAATCGGTAAGGTACTTCATAAAAAACGTGGATACGATAGCGTACACCATATCCTTTCCGAACGCGCCTATACCGAATGAAATCTTGCTTTTCCAACTGAGTTTTTCCTGCATAATATCTCCGATACCATTTTTGCGTCTGACTTAGACGCTTTTTCTTCAAGTCAATTTTTGCCTCCTTTTCAAAAAAAATACGCGCGCCGGGAATATTATATCTATATTTATACGTCGGGTGATATCCTGTCTGTTTAAAAAAAGAATCTCTACTTTTTCAGAATCGTCTATCTCCGCACGGCTCATGTGTATAAAATACTACTCTTTTTGCGACTGCATTACCGCTTTAAAAATTATGTTTGACTAATCGCGATATATAATTTAAACTATTATATTAGAGGTGCTTATGAATCTTATATCTTTATGCGGAGAGTGGAAACTCTCAAGAAACGACAGCAACGAAATTATTCCAGCTACCGTACCCGGCTGCAATTTCACAGACCTGCTTGTTGCGGGAAAAATCCCCGACCCTTTTCTCTCATGCTACGAAAAAAGCGTACAGTGGGTAGGCGAAAAGATTTGGAATTTTGAAAAAAGCTTTGTCGCCGACGCAGAAACAGTCAATGCCCAAAAGCAGGAACTGGTATTTGAGATGCTCGACACTCTTGCAGAAATTTATCTCAACGGCGAAAATCTCGGCAAGACTCAGAACGCTTACCGCACTTACGTATTCGACGTGAAAGGAATTCTCAAAGAAGGCGAAAATTCTCTTAAAGTCGTGTTCTTCTCTCCTCTCGATTATGTCAGACAATGGCACAAGGCAATGCCGCTGCCCAATACCACGGAGGGCGAGGCAGGCAGCTGCCACATACGCAAGCCTGCATACCATTTCGGCTGGGACTGGGCTCCTCACCTGCTGCATTGCGGAATAATGAAACCGGCTTACGTACGCGCTTATGACGGCGCAAGGCTGGACGGTGTAAAAGTCAGACAGCTGCACGAACCGGGCAAAGTAACCCTTGAAATAACCCCCGAAATCACTGACGGAAACGGCGAAACTGTAGGCTACAGGCTCATCTGCCCTGACGGAAAAGTACTTACTTCTGCAGGCTCAGGCATTGTCAGAATAGAGATTGAAAATCCTCAGCTCTGGTGGACAGCCGACCTCGGCGCTCAACCTCTCTACAAGCTTGAGGCAGTGTTGGGAAAACAGACAAAAAGCATAAAAATCGGACTGCGCACGCTTGTACTCGACCGTTCAAAGGACGAATACGGCGAGAACTTCAGATTTGTACTCAACGGCGTAGGAATCTTTGCACGCGGTGCAAACTGGGTCCCTTCAGACAGCTTTATAACCCGTACCACACGTGCCGACCTCAAAAGACTTCTGCTTTCTGCAAAAACCGCAAATATGAATATGCTGCGCGCGTGGGGCGGCGGTTATTACGAAAGCGACGATTTTTACGACTTGTGCGACGAACTGGGAATCCTCGTATGGCAGGATTTGATGTTCGCATGTTCTCCCTATCCTTATACGCGCAAGGACTTTATAGAAGAAGTTACTCAGGAGATAAAAGACAACGTCAGAAGAATACGTCATCATGCATCCCTCGCCCTGTGGTGCGGCAATAACGAACTGGAACAAATGAGCGGCGCGTGGATGATAAGACAGGACATTATCGCCCAGGCAGGAGATTTTTTCTATAAGGATATGCCCGTGCTGATGAGTTCTCTCGACGACGTAACTCCTTATCACCCGAGTTCCCCTTCAGGCAACGGATATATGAAGAATTACAACTGCGACGATTACGGCGACTGCCATCTGTGGAAGGTATGGCACGGTATGCGTCCCAGCGATTATCTCACTAAAAGGAATCCGAGGTTCTGCAGCGAGTACGGACTTCAGTCCCTCCCGCACAGGAACACTCTCGTACGCATGAACGGCGGCAGTATGCCTTCTTCAATGAAAGACCCGGTAATGCAGGCGCATCAGAAAGCACCTTTCGGCAACAGCCGCACGATGTATTATATCGTTGACCGCCTGTGGTCCACGTCCGATATGGAAGACCTCGTTTATATGACGCAGCTGAGTCAGGCTTATTGCGCAAGAGTCGCAACAGAATCGTGGCGTACGAGAAAGGGACGCTGCAACGGCTCTCTTTACTGGCAGCTCAACGACTGCTGGGGCGTTACCAGCTGGTCGGGATACGATTATTACGGCAATCCCAAAGCAGTACATTACGAGGCAAAGCGTTTCAACGCACCCAGAACGGTAGTTATCCTTTCAGACAAAGACAAACGTACGGTTTTTGCAATCAACGACACGCTCGAAAACGGCGAGTTCGACGTAACTTACGGGCTTGCGACGTTTGACGGCAAAATCGTATACGAACAGACGCGCCCCGTAAAACTCAAAGCAGGCGAAACAAAAGAAATCGCATCTGTCAAACCGAGGGAACACGGCAAAAGCAAAAACATGACCGTATTTGCAGTTATGAAGACAAAAGACGGCACCGTCGTATCTTCACGCAATCATACGGCGGAAAAAGAAAAGAAGAGTTCTCTGCTCAATCCCGGAATCAGCGCGACGACCTCCCTTGAAAACGGCATATACACGATAAAACTCACCTGCAAAGCCTATGCAAGAGGCGTTGAAATAACGCTCAAAGGTATAGACGGTGAATTTTCAGACAACTTCTTCGATATGCCTGCAAATTCTTGCGCTACCGTTACTCTGCCCGTCAAGACGTCTGACAAAGAACAACTTGACGATGTGCTGAGAGTACGCAGCCTTTACGACATAAAGCGCAAGCAAAGCGGCGTTCAGGACACTTTTGCCGCGGCAAAAGTCTTCCTTGAACCTTACAACCTCGCAAACTGGATTTACAGAACAAAGGAATAACAAATATGAAACAAGAATTTTTCAAACAACCGATGACATCGCTCTGCGCAACTCTTTGCAGTTTTGCAGACGTTTCCGCTCCGCAATTTGCCGCACCTTTATGCGAAGAGCTTAAGGACAGGCTTACAGAAAGCGGCGGCACGGCAAAAACGGACAGAATACTTATGTATAATCCCGATGCGGTTGCGGATTATATATACGACAGATACCGTGACAAGTTTTTGCCCTGCGAAAAAATCGCACCGGTAAGACAGAGATTTCTGACGGTATATCCGCCCAAAACGCCCGTTTGCTTTGCAAGTATGTACACAGGCGCGCAACCCGAAAAGCACGGCATAACAAAATACGAAAAGCCCGTCGTCGAGATTGATTCCATCTTCGACGCCTTTATCAGAGCGGGCAAAAAACCGTGCATAGTCAGCGTCAAAGACCAGAGTATGGACAAGATATTCAGAGGTCGCGATATGGCTTACTTTTCAGAAAAATACGACGACGAGGTGGTGGAGCGCGCACTCGAACTCATAGAAAAAGACGAATACGACCTGCTCTGCGTATACAACCAGCGATACGACGACTCCATGCACCGCACTCACCCCAACAGCAAACGCTCTCTAAATGCGCTGGACTGCTATGCGTCTTCTTTTGTGAAACTTGGCGAAAAAGTGAATACGTGTTGGAAAAATCACGACACTCTGATAGGCTTTGCTCCCGACCACGGAGTACACCGTATGCTGATAGGTCTGGGGAACCACGGCAGCAATATCCCGGAAGATATGAATATATCTCATCTTTACGGCATAATACGCAAACACGGTTGATTTTTAGCAAATAACACCTCAACCTGTCGACAAAGATAAAAACGCGTACCGCGCGTTTTTTTGTTTTTTAAATTCCCCTGCTGTCGTAAAGCGTATATATCACGCTGTTTTGTCAATCATTTCATTATGATTGCAAAAATAGTGATTAACAGTCTTGTAGCGTTTGCCTCTCTGTTTCTCATCGCCAAAATTCTGGGCAAAAAACAGATTGCAGAACTGACTTTCTGCGATTATGCCGTGGGAATTTCGCTGGGTTCTATATCTGCGGAGTGGGCAATCGACGACGGCGACAAACCGTGGCAGGTATACTGCATAGCGATTGCCATATTTTTCGCACTCAGTATTTTTATAGATTTTGCAGAAAGAAAAAGTCCTTTTCTCAAAAAACTTTTCAAAGGTTCGCCCATAGTGCTGATAAGCAACGGGGAAATAGACTATATAAATCTCAAAAAAAGCAAACTTGACGTAAATGCCCTGCTCGGCATGTGCAGAGTCGCAGGATATTTCGATATAAGGGACGTTGCTTACGCCGTTTTTGAAACGGGCGGAGAGCTGAGCATCCTGCCCCGTCCTTCAAGCCGTCCAGCAACTACGGAAGAAAGCGGAATCAAAACGGACGAGGCAACGCTCGTGCTGCCTTTCGTCATAGACGGATTAATATTCGACGACGCTCTTTCACGCGCAGGCAAAGACAGAGAGTGGCTCTTTTCTCAGCTTAACGGTCAGGACGTAAAAAGAGTGTTGCTTGCGTGCTACGACAAAAATACTGACAGCATTTTCGTAAAGACAAAAAATACCGAAAAATTTGCCGACATAGTCAAATAAAAAACGCGTATTGACAACGGCTTTACGTTGCACTATGATTAAATTATGGTATATTTTTATCTTATAGGAGTGCTTTGCGTCGCAAGCTCTGTCGCAAAAGCGTATTTCGACACTAAAAAGGCGGTAAAGGCTGAATTTGCGGCAAAATTGCTCGCAAGCGTCAGTTTCATGTTCTGCGCCGTCTACGCGATATACAACAATCCCGATGCTACCGATTACGGGATTTTTATCCTGTGCGCTCTCATATTCGGCACAATAGGAGATATACTGCTCTGTCTTGACGGATTTTTCCCCGACAAACCGGAGTATTACAAATTCTTCAATACCTTCGGCACAGCCGTGTTCTTCTTAGGACACGTTATGAACATGGTTCTCTTGTTCGTCTATGCGCCGATAAGCGAAACTCCTTTCCTTTTGCTTGCGATGCCGGTACTGCCCCTGATTATGCTTACGATAATTCTTTCGGGAAAAATCACTCTCCCTAAAATAAAAAGCTATCTTATGCTTGTGTATTTTGCGATAGTGGACGGGGTGATTATAGGCGCGGTCAGTTTTGTCGTGAACTCTCACGGCGGTACGGTAGGATGGATTGTGCTTGCCGCGTCAGTACTGTTTGCGTTCTCGGATTGTTTTCTGGGGCTTTTCCATTATTGCCCGTCGCTGAAAATAAGCGAAAAAGTCGCACCCTATATAGTAATGCCCACATACTGCATTGC
Organism: uncultured Christensenellaceae bacterium; assembly: GCA_944380275.1. Taxonomy (GTDB): domain Bacteria; phylum Bacillota; class Clostridia; order Christensenellales; family UBA3700; genus Ornithoclostridium. The sequence continues at coordinate 12,157 of CALWHB010000034.1, forward strand.
TCAGGTTCTTTACGCTCTTTCTATATATTACATAGCGTAAAACGGCTTTTTTTAAATGAAATAATTATTCTGTTTTACTGCGCTGAAAGCCTCAGGAAAAGGCATCTGGCACAAGTGAAAGTACCGGATTCAAACCAACTTACAGAATATAAAAGAAAAGCCTCCCCTGAGGGAGGCAGTTTTTTTATAAATTATCAATCTTTGTCTTTTTGCACGTCAGCAACGGCAACCGCCTTTTTGCGTTCTTCAAGCTCTTTTTTAATATCCGCAAAACGCTCTCTGCCCATATTCGCCCTGTATGCGAAAATAACCGATACGAGGAATATCACGCTGGGTACGACGGCAAGCACGACCCTTATTGCGACAAGCGCAGAGTGCGGCTGCTCTATCACCGCATTATCGGTGCTTTCTATGTATCCGAACAGTTCGAGAACAAGCGAAACCACTGCGACAGCTATTCCCGACGCGAGCTTATACATAAACTGCGTTATGCCGTAAAACGCCCCTTCTCTCCTAACTCCGTTCACGTATTCGTCGACTTCTACGACGTCGGGAAGGCTTGCGTACGGCAATATCTGTATTGCAGACATACCCAGTCCCGCAAGTACGCACATCGCGACCGTACTCCAGACCACATTTTCAGGTACGAACAGAGCGAGCGAAAGCGCGAGAGTCATATATACGCACGCCACAGCGTAAACCTTATGCTTGCTGAATTTTTCGCTTGCCTTTACCCACAGAAAAGAGGACGCAATCGCGCAGATAAGCGGAGTGGCGATAAAAACCATGCTCATAGTTCCTCCGCCAAAGCCCATAGTATCGTTGATAAAGAACATGAACACGCTCATGATTATATCGAATCCCACCATACTGAGAAGGTATGTGGCAATTACGTTGCGGAATTCTTTGAGCTTGAAAAACTCCTTGAGTGTAACGAAAAACCCCTGAGTATTTTCTTTTGAACTCTCCTCTTTTTCCTTTACCGTCAGCGAACATACGAAGAATATCACAGACGCAAGCACGCCGAATATCACAGACGCGACCGCATACGCCTTACTCAGCGACCCCAGCGCGCCGTAAAGAATACTTTCTGTACCGTCTGCAAGCAGAGCGAATACCGCCGCACCCAGCAGCATACCGACGTTTGCCATCGCTATTCTTATGCCGCTTATAGACGTTCTCTCGTCGTAATCGTCAGTCATATTGGCTGTCAGCGCATTATATGGAATATAGACCACTGTCCATACGGTATTGTACAGCATATAGACGAGCGTATAATAAATCATCTTTGCTATCTGCGCGTTTTCACCGAAAGGCGCGAGCCAAAGCAATATAAAACTCAGCCCGTAAGGTATCGCGCCGAACAGCATATATACTCTGCGCTTACCCCATTTGCCGAACTTCGTCTTGTCTACGATTCTGCCCATAAGGTAATCCGTAATCGCGTCCCATGCCCTTGCTATGATAAAAACGACAGATGCCAGACCTGCCTTGAGTCCGCCTACGTTTACAAAAAAATAGAGTAGATAAAAAGAAATGGCGGCGAACAATATGTTCACCGACATATCGCCGCTGCCATAAGCAATTTTCTGCCCCAAAGATATTTTACCTTTGCGCTCTTCTTCCATAACTTTCCCCCGAAAACGTTATCTGTATTTTTTCATTTCCTCTTCAATGATTGCCTTTACCTTTGCGGTGCAATCCTTTACCGGGACTCTTTGAGCCTCTTTTGTAGCGCGCATACAGATTTCAACCTCTCCGTCCGCAAGCGTCTTGGGCGACACGACAATTCTTATAGGCATACCCATAAGGTCGGCGTCTGCAAACTTTACGCCTGCGCCGCAGTTCCTGTCGTCAAAGAGAACCTCTACACCGTTGTCGGTAAGGTCCTTGTATATCGCGTCAGCCTGAGGAGCAATCTTTTCGTCGTCGTAACGCAGAGCGCAGATATGCACCTGCCACGGAGCGACAGACATAGGAAGAATAAGTCCGTTTTCGTCGTTGGATTCCTGCGCGACTGACGCTATCGCTCTGCCAACGCCTATGCCGTAACAACCCATGATAGGATTGAAAGCCTGCCCGTCTTTGCCGTGAACGGTCATACCCATCGACTTGGTATACTTGACTCCCAGCTGGAAGATATTGCCTATCTCTATACCGTTTTCCACTCTCAGCTCTCCGCCGCATACCGGGCATCTCTGACCGGCTTTTACTTTTGAAATATCGACGTATTTCACGTTCTTGAAATCGCGGTCGGGGCTTACTCCCACATAATGGTATTCCGGCTTGTTTGCGCCGCAAATCATATTGTTAGTTCCTTCAATAGACTTATCGAAAACTACGGTAAGCTTGTCAGAAAGACCTATCGCGCCTATATTGCCGCATACGATGTCCTCGCTTATTCCGCCGTCGTATGCCACGACGTTCATACCCAGTTCTTTTTTGAGTTTTGCCTCGTTTACTTCCAAATCGCCTCTGACGAAAGCGACCACCAGTCTTTCCTGCTCTCCTTTCACCGCGTAAACAACGGCTTTAATCGTCTTGTATTCAGGCACGTTGAGCCTCTTGCATATCTCTTCGATAGTCTTGTCTTCGCCCGTAAAGACCTCTTTGAGTTCTGCGGGTTCGTCATCGTGTTTGTCGAGTACGGACACCGCTACTTCCATATTCGCACGGTAGTCGCAGTCATTACAGAAGACGATGCTGTCCTCTCCGGCATCCGTAATCAGCATAAACTCGTGAGCTACGCTGCCGCCCATCATACCGGTATCCGATTTTACGTCCACGAAATTCTTAAGTCCTATTCTTCTGAAAATACGGTAGTACGCGTCGAACATCTTATAGTAATATTCTTCAAACTCCTTCGCGTCGTTGTGGAAGGAATACGCGTCTTTCATCGTAAACTCTCTGACTCTGATAAGACCGCCGCGGGCGCGCGCCTCGTCGCGGTACTTTGTCTGAATCTGATATATCATCATAGGCAGCTGCTGATAGCTTGAAACGGTATGGTTTGCAAGATGCACGGCAGCCTCTTCGTGAGTCATGCCCAACAGCATATCGTGGTCGTTTCTGTCCTTGAAACGCACCATTTCAGAGCCTATGGATTCGTATCTTCCGCTGCTGTCCCAGAGTTCTCTGGGCATAACTACGGGAAACAAGACTTCCTGCCCGTCCAGAGCGTCCATTTCTTCGCGGATAATGGTCTGTATTTTTCTGCTCATCCTCTGACAGGGTGTCGTCATAGTGTAAATGCCGCCGTAAACCTGTTTGATGAATCCAGCTCTCGAAAGCAGTATGTGGCTTTTGATTTTAGCGTCCTGAGGAGCCTCTTTTGTTCTTTCGCATACCAGTTTGCTGAGTAACATAAAAATCTTCCTTTTTTGGTTTATCAGTTGAAATTTTAGCATAAGGAACGGTTAAAATCAAGCGATATTGTTAATAAGTAAATTTAAACTGCGCGGCGCGCGTTTTATATATGAATATATTTTCATACGCACTGTTGCCGATATGTCGTTTTGCACCTATCGGCATACGTTCATACGTGCATTTCAGATATGAAGATACGTTCATATCACGATGCGTCTATATTTAGGCACCTCCTGCGTCGCACCGGCAAACCTCCCGTCTGTCAAAAAATAACTTTGGAAAGTATTCAAAAAATCGACAAAAGCTATTTGAAGTCGGAAAGGTTTGTGATATAATAAACGCGGAGGGCAATATGGATAAACAAAAACTCGAATTTCTCAACGCTAAATCCGACGAAATCCGCAAAATACTTATCGAAATGATAGGAAGATTGGGCGTCGGACACGTCGGCGGTTCGCTTTCGGCAGTGGATTTGCTGACTGTTTTATATTATGACCTCGCAAAGGTCGACCCCAAAAACCCGAAAGACCCTGACAGGGACAGAATCGTAATGAGCAAAGGACACGCAGGTCCTGCGCTTTATGCCGCTCTCGCGTCAAAGGGCTATTTCCCTATGGAAGAAATCAAAACTCTCAATCAGGCAGGCACCAACCTCCCCTCTCACTGCGACATGAACAAAACGGTGGGCGTAGACATGACTGCCGGTTCTTTGGGTCAGGGCATCAGCGCGGCAGTAGGCATGGCTCTTGCCGGCAAGATGGATAAAAAAGATTACCGCGTGTACGCCATCATAGGCGACGGAGAATCTCAGGAAGGTCAGGTCTGGGAGGCTATCATGCTGGCAGGAAACAAGAGGCTCAACAACCTGACGATTTTCCTCGACAACAACAAAATGCAGATTGACGATTACGTAGACAACATCAACAGCGTTGAACCTTTCGACAAAAAGTGCGAGGCGTTCAACATGCAGGCTATCCGCGTAAACGGACACGACAAAGAGGCTCTCGAAAACGCGATTCTGCAAGCTCATAAGACAACAGACAAATGCACCTGCATCGTTATGGATACGATAAAAGGATACGGCGTTCCCTGGGCGGTAAGCAAGGGAGTTGGCAGCCACAGTTTCTCCATTTCGGAAAAAGAGTGGAGAGAATTCTGCAATAAGGAGAACGACTGATGCAAGATATAAAAGAATTACGCGAAATATACTGCGACAGCCTTCTTCAGATGGCTGAAACCAACAAAAACATAGTGGTTATTGAGGCTGACCTCACCAACTGTATAAAAACGGGTCGTTTCAAGGCGGCATATCCGGACAGATTTATAAACGTCGGCATTGCGGAGGCTAATATGATAGGCGTATGCGCAGGTCTTGCAACCTGCGGGAAAGTGCCTTTCTGCTCTTCTTTCGCACCTTTTGCGACACGCCGTTGCTACGACCAGATTTTTATATCCGTCGCTTACAGCAAACAGAACGTAAAAATCGTCGGTACAGACCCCGGTATAACCGCAGAACTTAACGGCGGCACTCACATGCCTTTTGAAGATATGGGCATTATGAGAAATATCCCCAATATGGTGTGCATAGAACCTACCGACGCATCCATGCTCAAATCCCTTATGCCGCAGATTGCCGCATACAACGGTCCCGTATATCTGCGCATTATGAGAAAGAAGTGTGAACAGATTTACGGCGACGGAGCGGAATTCGACATGTTCAAAGCCTTTACGTTAAGACAAGGCAGCGACCTGACGATTTTCGCAAGCGGAATAATGGTTTCACGCGCACTTGAGGCAGCCGACAAGCTGAAAAGCGAAGGCATTTACGCCGAAGTAATCAACGTATACACCTGGAAACCTATCGATGAGGAAACTATCGTAAAGAGCGTTGCAAAGACAGGAGCTTGCGTCGTCGCAGAAAATCACAACGTACACAACGGTCTGTTCGGCGCAGTATCCGAGGTTCTCGCTCAGAACTGCCCTGTTCCGGCAGAATCCGTATCCGTAAAAGACCAGTTCGGAGAAGTCGGAAAAATACCTTATCTCGAAGAAAAATTCGCTCTGCGTTCAAACGATATTTACGATGCGGCGATAAAAGTGCTTAAAAGAAAAAAATAAATAAGCGGTAAAATTTGCAAAATCAGTAAAATAAAAAAGAAGGCAAAACAGGCCTTCTTTTTTATTTTATGTCGGTAATATTTATGTTTTGAATTGCTGATACGACGCAAAACCGAAAACACTTAAACCCGCTTGCGTTAGGATAGCGGTCGCAATTCTCAGATTGCCATAAAATCTGATTCCTCTTTCTCTGTTTTCTCTTCTCCGATTGAATTGTTCAACGCATTTTCAGCTGTGAAATTTGTTGCTTATTCCTTGCCTTTGCGGCATTAATATTTGATTTTATACTATATACAACGCGAAAAATTGCAGCATGCAATCTGCAGCGCATAAAAAAAGAGCGGCATGCCGCTCTTTTCCCGTTTTTTTAATTTCAGTCGTTTTTAACGTCGTTATTTTCCTCGTTCACGCTTGCCGCAACTTCAGCTGCGGAAACTTCGACGTTTTCCTTCACGACATCGCCCTCAACCTCGCCTTCAGGCATTTCAACGCTTTCCGCCAAAGCTCTGCGACGTTCTATTTCCGCCTTTATCTCATCATATCTCGCGCCGTAAAGGTTATACTTCTTCTTGTAGACGATATAGCCGATAAGGCATATCGGAATCGGGATAAGGAACATGAACACTCTGAGTATAGTCAGCGCGTCGAGGCTGAGTACGCCGGTACTAAGATCCGGCATCTGTTCGTACTTACCCTTTTCATTCACCTCGCTGACGATCTGAGGCAGATTTGCGACCTTAATACCGATACCGAGAAGGAGCATCGCTATCGCGCCCGCGAACTTGGTAAGAAGCGTCTGAACCGAGAAGATGATACTGTCGCCTCTCTTGCCGTTCAGATATTCGCCGTAGTCGACGACGTCCGCTATCATAACGGTAGAACCTATCTGGTTGAGACCGTTGCTTGTCATCAGGAACGCGCCTGCGATTGCAACTATTACGACGTTGAGCCATCTCGCGCCTGAATTGCCGAAACCGTAATCGGACTTAAGAATAAAGAACACGAGGAAGAGTGCCGCCATACCTATCATTGCCATAAAGTAATTCGCGCCGTAAATCTTCTCTCTGGGTATCTTCTTCGTAATCAGATTGTAGAAGAACATCGCTATACCCTGACCCGTGCAGGCAACTATCGTGAATACCGTGTAACCGAAGTTGGGGTCGAGGATACCGATGGCATCGTTTCCGTAATAAATAAAGATATAAAGTATCTGGAAAAGCGATATTGTAGTCGCCGTACAGAACAATACGTATGAAACCGCGTACGACCTCAGCTGGTCGTTGCTCTTGAAGAAATTGAATATTTCTTTTATTCCGACGTCCTCTGACGGTATCTTGTATTTCTCTTTGTTGCACAATACCGTAACCATGATAAAGCAGAACATCATGACCGCGACTATGATGCCCATAGCGAGATATGCGGTTTTTACTCCGTATTTGGGAGCTATCAGAGGCATACACAGCGAGGTGCCTATCGTAGAAGCGACGAAACCGCCGAAACCGCCGATGAGCTTAGCGAGCGAGCTGAGCTTGTTGCGTTCTTCCGTCGAGTTCGCGATAGTCGGTATCATCGACCAGAAAGGAACGTCTACCACGGTAAAAGTCATACCCCAGATAACATACATGAATATGTAATA
>CALWHB010000035.1 GCA_944380275.1 uncultured Christensenellaceae bacterium
TCTCTGCCTTGGAAGTATATGTCGGGGTTTTGAGCGGTACCCTTCTGAGTCGGATGCTCGGGGTTGAGGGCGCGCGCTTTGAATTCTTTGATATAGGGCATGTATTTGTCGAATACGAGCGGCTTGAATTCGTCGTAATCAATCATTTCAATCTTGGAAACCTCGTGCGAAGTTCTGAAACCGTCAAAGAAGTGCAGGAAAGGCACTCTTGATTTCAGAGTAGCGAGATGAGCGACGAGAGCAAGGTCCATAACTTCCTGAACGGAGTTGGAGCAGAGCATCGCGAAACCTGTCTGGCGGCAAGCCATTACGTCGCTATGGTCGCCGAAGATGTTGAGAGCGTGATATGCGAGAGCGCGTGCGCTGACGTGGAACACGCAGGGGGTAAGTTCGCCCGCAATCTTGTACATATTGGGAATCATAAGAAGAAGACCCTGGCTTGCGGTGAAAGTGGTAGTCAACGCGCCTGCGCTGAGAGAACCGTGAACCGCACCTGCCGCGCCTGCCTCAGATTCCATCTCAGCCAGTTTCAAAGTCTGACCGAAAAGGTTCTTGCGGTCGGCATTTGCCCACTCGTCGGCATTTTCAGCCATAGGCGAAGACGGGGTGATAGGATAGATTGCCGCAACTTCGCTGAACGCATAGGCGATATGCGCTGCCGCGGTGTTGCCGTCAATAGTCATTTTTTTGCCCATTGTAAACCTCCGATAACTTAAATAGTTTGTTGTTTTTTATAGTTTGTGTATCTCTTTTTTATTTTATTTTTACACACACTTGTAATTATATAGGATTGAATTTTGCAAGTCAATGAATTTGACTCAATAACTTAAGGGCGGTTGCAAAATTTTTAACCTTGTCGGATGCCTTTTTAGACTGTATAGAAATATCATGAAAGTTCAAATGTCGCTCCTTAAAATACGGTCTTATACCGGTGCCTGCGGTTGAAACCGTAATCTTTGCTTTTAAATATTAACGCGTTGAATTAAGCGTCAAATATTTGCGATTTATGCGGCTTTGTGATATACTTTTTGATATTGTGAGGACAAAATGGCAACATCTGCGATAAAACTCGAAAACGTATCCTTCTCTTATCCGATGAGCGAAGGAGAAGAACACAAGGCGGTAAACGGCGTTTCTCTCGATATAGAGGAAGGCTCTTTCGTCGCGCTTGTGGGGCATAACGGCAGCGGCAAATCGACGCTGGCGAAGTTGCTCAACGGGCTTTTGGTGCCTACTTCAGGCAGGGTTTCGGTTTACGGCGCGGATACCGCAGACGACAAAAAGATATACGAGGTACGCTCAAGCGTCGGCATGGTTTTTCAGAATCCCGACAATCAGATGATTGCGACAAACGTTGAGGACGACATTGCTTTCGGTCCTGAAAATCTCGGTGTGCCGAGAGAGGAGATAATCAGTCGCGTTGACTGGGCATTGGAAAAAGTGGGTATGAGCGAATTCAGAAACGCCACTCCTTTCAAAATGAGCGGAGGACAAAAGCAAAGGCTTGCGATAGCCGGAGTTCTCGCAATCAAACCGAGGGTAATGGTTCTCGACGAATCAACCGCGATGCTTGACCCTAAAGGAAGGGACGAAGTGATGAGCGTGATAAAGCAACTCAACCGCGAAGAAAAAATGACGGTGGTGCATATTACGCATTATATGGACGAGGCGTTGGAGGCTGACAGACTCATTGTTATGAACGAAGGAAAAATCGTGCTTGACGGAAAACCTTCCGACGTATTTGCGGAACACGAATTGCTCACAAAAATAAAATTGGGAGTGCCTTGCGTAACTCAGCTTGCGGTAACTCTTGCAAAAGCGGGGATAAAAGTGGACCCGCGTACTATAGACGAGGAGGTTCTTATAGACAGCTTATGCAAATTGTTGTGAAAGACCTCAACTATACGTACAGTGCGCGCACTCCGTTTGAAAGGCATGCTCTCAAAGGCGTGAACCTCACGATAAACGAAGGGGATTTTCTGGGTATAATCGGACATACCGGCAGCGGAAAAAGCACTTTTATAATGCATCTCAACGGGCTGTTTAAACTGCAGAGCGGAGAGATTGACGTGTTTGACATCAAACTCGTACCGGACAAAAAGAAAAAGAGCGATTTGCGCCGCCTGCGCGGCACCGTAGGCATGGTGTTTCAATATCCCGAATATCAGCTTTTTGAAGATACGGTAGAAAAGGACGTAGCCTTCGGCCCGAAAAATATGGGCTTGGACGCAGACGAGGTTTCAAAAAGAGTAAAAAGAGCGATAGAACTTGTCGGACTGGATTACGAGGATATAAAAGACCGCGCGCCGTTTGAGCTTTCGGGCGGTCAAAAGAGGAGAGTTGCGATTGCCGGCATTATCGCGATGCAACCCAAAGTGCTTATCCTCGACGAGCCGACCGCGGGACTCGACCCGTACGGAAAAGAGCAGATACTTTCGCTTATCACTCACCTTAAGAAAGAGTGTTCTCCCACGGTAATCGTTATTTCCCACGACGTGGACGAAATAACGCGCTTTGCCAACAGAATCATAGTTTTCAACAACGGCAAAGTTATGTTCGACCTGCCTATGAACGAGCTTTTCAGACATGCCGATGAGTTGCATGCCGTAGGACTTGAAATTCCCAAAGCGGTAAGGATTGCTCAAAAACTGAGAGAAAGGGGCGTACAGCTTGAGGGGGATATCGTTTCTCTCAACGACCTGCTGCACGCCATAGTCGTTGCATACAATAAAAAACATATAGACGAAACGGTTGACGAAAACCTGAATTTCAGCGCGTTTGAATTTGATTTGAACGATTCTTCAACCTGCAAAAAAGGGGAGGGTAAAGCATGAGGGACGTGTCTTTCGGACAGTATTATCCCACAAATTCCGTCGTGCACAGGCTTGACCCCCGCGCGAAAGTCGTGTTCTCGATACTGTTTATGGTTACGATATTTTTTGTCGTGTCGTACGCGGGATACGCGCTTGTCGCGCTCTTTTTGCTCACGGTTTGCCTGCTGTCTAAAATCCCGGTAAGAAATGTGATAAAAAGCGTGAAGGCAATACTGTTTATCATGCTATTTACCGCGATAATCAATATTTTCTTCTATGACAGCGGCAAGGTTCTCGTAGAGTGGTGGAAGATAAAAATAACGCTTGGCGGCATTGACTTTGCGATAAAGATGGCTCTCAGGATTTCTCTTCTCGTAATGGGTACGTCGCTGCTTTCTTTCACTACCACGCCTATGGAACTGACCGACGCGATTGAGAGCCTTCTCAAGCCGTTGAAATATATTGGCGTACCTGTTCATGACATTGCTCTGATTATGAGCATTGCTTTGAGATTTATTCCCGGTCTTATGGACGAAACGGATAAAATAATGATGGCACAAAAGGCAAGAGGGGCAGAGATAGATACGGGCGGTCTGATAAAGAAAGTCAAGGCGATGCTGCCTGTGCTGATACCTCTTTTCGTGAGTGCTATTAGAAGGGCGGACGAACTTGCGGATGCTCTGGACGCAAGATGTTACAATGCGACAGAGCATCGCACGAAAATGAAACTGTTAAAAATTACGTATAAAGACGTGATAGCGTTCCTTTTTGTTGCAGCGTTCGCAACTCTGATATTCCTGGACAAATATCTGCTTAACGGAGCGGATTCTTATATCGTAAACTTCGTCAAGGGGTTGTTTGCATGAGATACGCGCTTGTCATAGAGTACGACGGTACTGCTTATCACGGTTTTCAGAGACAGAACGGTCTGCCTTCGGTACAGCAGGCTCTCGAAGATGCTCTGTCACTTAAACTCAGGCACGGCGTTACGGTTATAGCAAGCGGCAGGACAGACGCCGGAGTTCATGCGAGGGGACAGGTAGTTCATTTTGACAGCAATGCCGAGATTGACTGCAGCGATTTCGGCTGGAGGATGAATCCTCTTCTTCCCACAGACATAGCTATAAAAAAATGCGTGAAAGTGGACGAAAATTTTCACGCAAGGTTCGGCGCAAAGAAAAAAACCTACGTATACAGAGTATATCTTTCAAAAATCCACAGTCCTCTCAAACAAAAATACAATCACGTATGTTTTTACGACCTTGACGTGCCTCTCATGCAGAAAGCATGTGAATTTTTTGTCGGGGAACACGATTTCAGAAGTTTTATGCTTTCAGGCGCACAGGTAAAGACGACGGTAAGAACAATTTACGATATGCACATAGAGGTGTCAGAAGAGGGAAGACAACTTGACTTTTACTATACGGGCAACGGTTTTCTGCACAATATGGTGAGAGCGATAACAGGCACGCTGATTGACCTGGGGAGAGGAAGATTTACCCTTGAACAGATTCCTCAGATAATAAAAAGCAAAAAGCGCAGCGACGCCGGAAAAACTCTCGAAGGATGCGGACTTTATCTTGAAAAAGTCTATTACGAAGGATACGACAACGTCTGAGAGCTGACATATTTGTTCTGAAATTTGTAAAAAAATCTCAAAACGCGTTGAAAAAGCGTTGACAACCTCAAACTTTATTGATAATATAAATACGCACGCACGAAAAAACGCAGAAGAATAGCCCCTCTTATGCGACTAATCGCGCAAGACAAAGAATAATACACGGAGGTCTGACCATGAAGACATATATGGCTAAGCCGGAAGAGATTCAGAAGAAGTGGTACGTGGTCGACGCTACCGATATGGTACTCGGTAGACTCGCAAGCAACGTCGCTTCCGTTCTCAAAGGCAAGAATAAGCCGACTTATACCCCCAACGTCGATACCGGCGACAACGTTATCGTTATCAATTGCGCTAAAGTCGTACTGACGGGTAAAAAACTCGAAAAGAAGTTCCACACTTATCACACCGGCTACGTTGGCGGTCTGAAACAGATTCAGTACAAAAAACTTATGGAAACAAAGCCCGAATCAGCGGTTATGCTCGCTGTAAAGGGCATGCTCCCCAAGAATTCTCTCGGCAGAAAGATGCTCAAGCATCTGAGAGTTTACGCAGGTGCAGAGCACAATCACGAGGCGCAGCAGCCCGAAGAATTGAAATTCTAATAAGGAGCGTTAAGAGATATGGCTACTAAGAAGACTAAGAAAAAGGTTCAGTACTGGGGTACGGGCAGAAGAAAGAAGGCTATCGCAAGAGTAAGACTTATTCCCGGCGGAAACGGTACCATTACCATCAACAAGAGAGATATAGACAATTACTTTGGTCTTGACACGCTCAAACTCATCGTACGTCAGCCGCTCGAACTCGTCGAGGCTACCGGCAAGTTTGACGTTTGCGTAAACGTTTGCGGCGGCGGTTTCACCGGACAGGCAGGCGCAATCAGACACGGCATCGCAAGAGCTCTCGTGCTTGCAGACGAGGCTTACAAGGCTGACCTGAAGAAAGCAGGTTTCCTGACCAGAGATTCCAGAACAAAGGAAAGAAAGAAGTACGGCTTGAAGAAAGCAAGAAAGGCATCTCAGTTCAGCAAGAGATAACAGATTATTTGCAATATTGCCCCCTCCGGAAACGGAGGGGTTTTGTTTTATTTTCAACTCCGGGAGATTTTTCCGCATTTATATATTGTATATATTATATAAATCAATATTATCTGTTTGTATTTACGGCTTTACCGTATGCCGGCTGAGGTGTAATTATGTATGACTCAGAGCGGAGAAGAGCCTGATTGAAAGTTTTTGCCGTTTATGCAGCTGCACGGTTTGGTATGTAATCGGTGCTGACAGGGGTATCGCAATGTTTGCGTTATGATTTGAATAGTTTGAATCGCTCAACGTAATACGTCGTTTATATATTATCTGCACGCAAATTCAGACACGGTGAAAATGCTGAAATTTATATATTTTTAAGCTGAAAACAGAATTAGTGTGATTAAAACCTGAAGTCTGAGGGTGTAGCGACTTCGCCTTTTTAATACTTTTTTAATCATAAATTTACCAATATTTGGCATAGTCGCAGTCTTCCGTTGTTTACAAATACGCATACGTGTAGTACAATGAATTATGACAATAAATTTTAATCGCCGTCCTTAAAAAAGGCGGCAATATTTTCGGAGAATCAAAGTGACAAAGACAATTTTTAAGTATTATGCAAAATACTGGTGGACGATATTGTTGTCGCTTGCTTTTCTCGCCTGCGAGGCTTTGTGCGAACTTCAGCTGCCGACGTATATGTCGCAGATAGTCGCTGACGGCATTGCTTTGGGAGATATGCAGACGGTCTACAAGTACGGGTTGATAATGCTCGGCGTTGCGCTCGCAGGCAGCGCGTCGTCTATATGCGTGAGCTTTTTTGCATCAAAAGTGGGCGCGTCGCTTGCAAGGGATTTGCGCAACGACGTTTTTCTCAAGGTAAGCAATTTCGCAAACGCGGAGTTTGACAAATTTTCTATTTCGTCGCTGATTACCCGCGCTACAAACGACGTAACTCAGGTGCAGACTTTTACCGTAATGTTTCTCAGGATGGTAATGTACGCTCCTATCATGGGCGTCGGAGGAGTAATAAAGGCGATAAGGATGAGCGAGGGCATGAGCTCTTTGATAATAGTCATAGGCGTAGCCGTTGCAACACTGCTCGTGCTGGTCGCGGTGCTTATAATTACAGTACTCCCTAAATTCAAGATTTTGCAACAACAGATAGACCGCGTCAACCAGGTGGCAAACGACGAACTCAACGGACTTATGGTAATAAGAGCGTTCAATACGCAGAATTACGAAGAAGAGCGTTTTGACAAGGCAAACAAGGATTTGACAAATACGGGATTGTTTGCTTACAGAGTAATGGCGTTGCTGTCGCCATACATCACGCTCGTAATGTTCGGCGTATCGGTTGCCGTTGTGTGGATTGCCGCTTATACGGCAGAGGATATAACGCAGGTTGCCAATATGATGGCGTTTATTCAGTACGCAATGCAGATAATCATGTCGTTTATGATGCTTTCGCTTGCTTTTGTATTGTTGCCGAGAGCGGCGGTATCGGCAGGCAGAGTGAGCGAGGTCCTGACAACGCCGATAAGCGTAAGCAACAGGGAAAACACGGTTGACGCGCCTGTGGACGGCGATATTGTGTTTGAAAACGTGGGTTACAGTTACGGCGGTGATGCCGAGGCGATTGAAAACATCAGTTTTACCGTTAAAAAAGGTGAAACACTTGCGATTATAGGCAGTACGGGTTCCGGTAAATCGACTATAGTAAATCTGTTGCCGCGTCTTGCGGACGTTACAGAAGGCAGGATTACGATAGGCGGAGTCGACATCAGAGATTTCGACCTCAAAAAATTGCGTGCCAACATTGGTTTCGTACCGCAGAAAAACATACTCTTTTCAGGCACAATAGAAAGCAATATCAAATATTCTGACCCTCAAATGAGCGACGAAAACATGAAAAACGCGGGAGAAATCGCTCAGGCGAAAGAGTTTATAGAAGAAAAGGAAGACGGTTACAACAGCGAGATAGCCCAGGGCGGCGACAATGTTTCAGGCGGACAGAAACAGCGCATAGCAATAGCGCGCGCAATAGCAAAGAACGCGCCGATATACGTTTTTGACGACAGTTTCAGCGCGCTCGACTTCAAGACGGACGCCAACCTAAGACAGGCCATAAAAGAAAAACTTAAAGACGCTACCGTAATAATGGTTGCCCAGCGTGTAGGTACAATCAAGAACGCTGACAATATCATCGTACTCGACGACGGAAAAATAGTCGGCCAGGGTACTCACGAACAGCTGCTTAAAAATTGCCCGGTATACAAAGAAATCGCAAAATCGCAGCTTTCGGAGGAGGAACTCGGCTTATGAAAAAAGACGTAAAGAAAATGTCTTTGAAGAGAAGAGGTCCTATGGGCGGACACGGTCCAGGCGGTGCCGTGGTTCCCGGAGAGAAGGCAAAAGACTTTTTCGGCACGCTGAAAAAGACTGTGCGTTATATGAGAAAGGACCTCGCGATAATCATTACCGCGTTCGTTCTTGCTGTGTTCAGCGTGGTGGCAACGTTGCTCGTGCCGGATATTCTGGGCGACGCGACGGACGAACTCCTCTGCGGAACGATGGAAAAGACTTTCTATAAAAATGCGGTGCAGATTCAGAGCGGCATACCTGAGTTCTCTGAAGAACAGCTTGATATGATAGAGCTGTATCCCGATTTGACTGTCCGCGACGTCAAAGATATGGGGATGTTGCCGGAGGGCGTCGAGATAGACGACTCAATGTTGGACATGAAATTGTCTTCGCTTGTCGAGGCAAAGAAGGCAACAACTGTGGGAGAACTGTTCCGCGCGCTTAACGCAACTAAGTCGCTTGACAGCTTGGCGGTAACATATCGCGCAAGGGTAGAGAACGTTTCTCTTCTTTCTTCGCCTGAAATAAACGTGGATGCAATCGTCAGTATTTTGACTAAAATAGTCGCGCTGGTGTGTGTTTCCGCTATTTTGGCATACGTGCAGGGATTGCTGCTTGCAGGCGTGGCTCAAAGGGTATCTTACCGTTTCCGCCGCGATATAAACAATAAGATAGACAGTCTGCCGCTCAAGTTTTTTGACACGACGACCAACGGCGAAGTGATGAGTTATATCACAAACGACGTCGATGCGATATCCAACTCTCTCAACCAGAGTTTGTCGCAGATAGTTACCAGCATTACTACAATAATCGGCGTTCTTGTAATGATGTTTACGATAAACTGGATTCTGACTCTGATAACGTTGCTGATAGTACCCGTATCCATGTTTATAGTAATGCTGATTATCAAAAGGTCGCAAAAATATTACCTTATGCAGCAGGAATATCTCGGACACGTCAACGGCCATATTGAAGAGATGTTTGCAGGACATAACGTAATAAGCTTGTTCAACGGCGAAGAAAAGAGTATTGAAAAGTTTTCTGAGTATAACGGTAAACTATATACATCTGCGTGGTCGTCGCAGTTTTTCTCAGGTATGATGATGCCTGTTATGAAATTCGTAGGCAATCTGAATTACGTTCTGGCTTGCGTTCTCGGAGGTATCTTCGTACTCAACGGCAACGTAGCCGGAGTGCAGATGACCGTCGGCAACATACAGTCTTATATCCAGTACGTCAGGCAGTTTAATCAGCCGATAAACCAGATTTCGGGTATAGCAAACACCTTCCAGTCCACAGTTGCCGCTGCGGAAAGAATATTTGCCTTCCTTGAACAGCCCGAAGAGAAGGAAACGGGAGAGGAAGTGCCTCAGAACGTAAAAGGCAACGTCAGATTCGAAAACGTGAAATTCGGATATGTTGAGGACAAGATAATCATAAAAGATTTTTCCTGCGACGTTAAAAAAGGACAGCGTATTGCTATAGTCGGACCTACAGGAGCAGGAAAGACCACGATAGTAAAACTTCTTATGAGATTCTATGAACTCAACGGCGGCAACATCTATCTCGACGAAAAGAATATATGCTCGTTTACGCGCGAAGGTCTGAGAAACGAGGTGGGCATGGTATTGCAGGATACCTGGCTGTTCAGAGGTACGATAATGGAAAATATCCGTTACGGCAGACTGGATGCAACTGACGAGGAAGTCAGACGTGCGGCAAAAATCGCATGTGCGGACCACTTTATTCAGACACTTCCCGGAGGGTACGACTTTGAAATAAATACAGAGGCGGACAACATTTCTCAGGGACAGAAACAGCTGCTTACGATTGCCCGTGCGATACTGGCAGACCCGACGGTGCTTATTCTTGACGAGGCGACGTCTTCTGTCGATACGCGTACCGAAATATTGATTCAGCAGGCAATGGACAGACTTATGCAGGGCAGAACCAGTTTCATTATCGCACACCGTCTGTCGACTATACGCGATGCAGACAAGATACTCGTGCTTAAAGACGGCGACGTTATAGAGCAGGGCAGACACGAAGAACTTCTTGCAAAAGGCGGTTTTTACGCAACCCTGTACAATTCGCAGTTTGAACAGTAGCCTGCCGTGCAGGTCAATAAAAAAATACGGAGCAATCCGTATTTTTTTATGCCGTATAGTCTTTTATATATTAAATCAGAAATATCTATCTGTGCTGTCGGTAAGCTCGCGCGCGATTTCGGCAAGTTGTTCCATGGTCGCTCCGTCGGCTTGTATATAAATTATTTTCGCTCTGAACTCGGTTGAAAGCAAAAGATTTCCGTCGTCATCGAGGTACACGTTTACCGTTAACCTGTAATCGTTTTCGTTTTTGTAGATAAACGAAATTTCGGGATAGCCTTCAAAACTGCCGATAAAGCGTTCGTATTCTTCAATATACACGCCTTCTTCCATTTGAGTAATGATGATATTTATCCCGTCTTTTTCGTATTCGGAAATATGCCCCGTCGTACTTCCTTCAATCGTCATTTCGCTCATCTTGCATGTGCCGTCTATAAACAGCAATTCGTATTCGTAGCGTTTTGCGTCGATTTGCGCAAGGTCGTCTGACAGTTTGCTTATTTCAAACTCCTCATAGCTGAAAACTCCTGAAGGATAGGGATAATTACCGTCCGGTGACGGAGCGTTTGCGCGCATAAATAATGGCAGACACAGGAAGAAAGTGAAGAAACAAACAATAAATACAGAGCATGCGCTCAGCACCGTTTTCAGTGCAAAACGGGTATTTCTTCTTACGCTTGCCGGTTTGCACTCTTCTTTTGTGAGCGGATTTTCTGATATCCTTTCCTTTATCGCATCCAAAAGCCGAGGACTGACGTTGTTTCCGTTTTGAACGACGATATTGAGTTTCTTCTCTATCGGTTTCATACGTTTGCCTCCTTTATTGCTGCGGAAATATTTTTAAGTGCGGCTTTATATCTGCCGTAAAGGGTAGTCAAAGGAAGTTGCATATCGTTTGATATTTCTTCAAACGTATATCCGCCCCAGAATTTCATTACGATAATCGTGCGGCTGTCGCTGTCGAGGGCGTCTAAAGCGGCTTTTACAGAAATGTCGTCAATGCAGTTGTCTACAAAGTCATCAGCGCAGGAGTGAATCTCTGTCAATTCTTCCTCATTGCGCAGAATATCTCTGCGCGTGTAGGTTAAAGCAGTATTCTTAACTATCGTATACATCCAGTTCCGCGCGCTTTGCTTTGTGTTGAAACTTGTGCTTGCACGATAGATTTTAAAGTAAGAGTCGTTTAATACGTCCTGTATCTTGCTTTTGTCGCGCAGATAACGATAGGCTACAAAATACATTTGTTCCTTTGTCGTGTTAAAGAGTTCGTCAAACGCGCCTTCTTTTCCTGCGGCAACAGCCTCTATCAGCTTGCCTGTTTTTTTGTCAAACTTATCTCTCAACCTTTCCTCTTCGTATTATTTACGCTCAGCCTCGGTTTTTTTTCGGAATAATTCAAAAAAAGTCATAATTTTATTCTAAATTGATAGTTTTTATATGTCAATACTCAATAAAAAACAAAATGTCTGCTTTTATTTGAAAACGGACGCGTTATAGGATATAATATTATTGTTGCCGCGCACCCGTAGCTCAGCTGGATAGAGCGTCAGACTCCGACTCTGAAGGCCAGCGGTTCAAATCCGCTCGGATGCGCCATTGCAAAAGCTCGCTCTGAACTAAAATAAAATCCCGCCGATAAGCGGGGTTTTATTTTGTTGCAGAGTTTCGCTTTAAGAGGCGCATCCTCGGGACGCCGAAATCGTGACGCTCACAGGTTCGCTATTCCGTCGCTTGCGCTCCTTGCAAATCCGCTCGGATGCGCCACAGCGAGAAAGCAAGACTATGCCGCGCCTTTTTTGCAAAAGGCTGGATTAACGTCTTGCTTTCTCGCTTTCCGCAAAAAGTCCCGCTTACGCTACCAACTTTTCGCGGGGCGTTCACTCCGTTCACGTGTAAAAAGGATTTTTAAACAAGTTTGTCATTAAGTAAACGGCAGAGGAAAACTATGCCGCGCCTTTTTTGCAAAAGGCTGGATTAACGTCTTGCTTTCTCGCTTTCCGCAAAAAGTCCCGCTTACGCTACCAACTTTTCGCGGGGCGTTCACTCCGTTCACGTGTCATAAGGATTTATTTTATATAGATTTATCAATAAGTAATGGGTTTAAAGCAGATATGCAGTTTAATAGCAAAGACTATGCCGCGCCTCTTAATTTAAATAGTTGATTTATATACGCGTGCGCGTACGTTGTCATTGTTATGATATAAAAGCCATTTAGTCTATATATAACGGATACCTGATAAAATCTGTTTTCAAAAATTATTTAAAATTACTGTTGACAAACAGTAGACGGTATGTTAAGCTATATATGTAGTTAAACTAAATAGAAGTTTGACTAAATACATGCGGGAGGTAAAACGTGTTCAAGTCAAGTGAATTTATAAAAGGGTACACAGAAATAATCGTTTGTGCGTTGCTCAAAGAAAAAGACGATTATATTTACAGCCTTGTCAAGAGAATTACAGAAAGCGGCGGGGGAGAAGTTCAGATTACCAATCCGTCTTTGCTTATGATTATGAAAAAACTTATGGCAGAGGAGAAAATCACGTCTTACAAGGTTGAAAGCGTCAGCGGCGTTGACAGAAGATATTACTCGCTTACCGATAAGGGCAAAGCGTATTATGAAGAATACAGAGAGCTGTTTATAGGCTCTTTAGATACTTTGAAAAACCTGATTAAGGAGGGCAAATGACATGCGTGAAAAAATCAAAAAGTACGTTCACGAATCTTTGAAGAATTACGGTGTAGGCGACAGAAAACTTGAAAAAGAACTGACGGATGCGTGTTTTGACGAATACTCTATGCAGATTGAAAACGGTGCTGACGCAGAAACCGCTTTTGAGTTTGAGGTAGAGAACATAGACGACATAGCAAAGAGCAAAGTCACTCCCAAAAACAAATACAAGTTCGCATTTTGCATCAGTATAGCGGCATTTCTGGTTGCTTGTCTTGAGGTTTTAGGGTCAATAATGGGCGACCCGAAAGGCTTTTATTCAATCGTGATGCCCGTCGCTCTCGTCGCGACGGTGATAGTTGCGATAGTTTATCTTATTGTAAAAAGGCACAGTTACAGATGGTTTGACTTTGTCATACTCGGTATCGTATTCATATCGTGGTCGGTTGCGATATATCAACTTCTCCCCGCGTTTTTGTTCAATTACACGCCGGGCAGTTCTGACAAGCTTGAGTTTATATTTCCGTGCATATTTAAATATTCCGTTCACCGTGATTGGATGGCGGAGGGAGAGTTTGCAACGTCTGTCAGATTCTATCCTGACTTTCTCGTTTCCTTCGCATCGGTTGTAACAACTCTTGTTTTGTATATAAGACAAAACGTGATAACAGTCAGAGTTTTGCCAAAAGAGCAGAGATAATATGTTTTTTACCCGCATCAATATTTCAAAAAAAACGACCTCATAAGAGGCCGTTTTTTTAAAAAGTAGTTTTATAAAATATTTATATAAGAATAAATTCAGTTACATCTCTGATATTGATGATATAAGGATTGTCAAATATATATCCGCAGAAATCGCCGTTTGTGTTACTGAACGCAAGATACAAGTCATCGGCAGCAGTATTCAATTTTATTATATCGTATTCAGCCGTTTTTATTATTGACATCTCATTTATTATTTCGTCGCCGGTCAGGGCAGAATATGCTTTATTTATTGCAAAAGTTATCGTTGAGTACGGATGAACGTAATCAAGGAGGGTAAAACTGAATTCCATTGATGACAAAGAAGAACCGTTCTGGTCTGTTACGGTAAATTCTTCGGACGGATAAGAATATGTTGAAAGAACGCCTTCGTAGGTTGAGGACGTATTTTCTTCGGTATTGAAAAGAGTGATGTCAAAAGTACCGTTTGACGTCATTTCGGTGTACTTAGGGATAAGTCCTGAGTCGTCAAGCTGAGTTATTTCATTGTGTATTGTTCCGTTAAGACGCGTATTGTTGTTGTTCTGATTGGTTGTAATGCGGGTGAAAGACACGTCTGCCGTATAGGAAGTTTCAGCCAGATTAGACGCTCCGTTAATATAGCTTTCAAGGGTGGATATATAGTCGTCATTTTGCACTATGGTTTGTTCGCCGTCAACAGCGAAGTATGTTACGCTGTATGCGTATACGTATAAGTTCGGAGTATGCTGAGTTTGATAATGAGAAGGGACAGAATCCTTATAAGTACAGGTAAATTCTATTTGTGAAAACAAAGAATCTATTTTGTCGTCTGTATTATATTCAGAAGAACTTGAAGATACCGTCCACGTTGCGTAGTCGTTGTCCAGGTTTGAGAATATTTCTCCTACAGTCATATTTCTGTTCAACGAAATATATTCTCCGTTCATTTCGGAGCTGAGAGCAACGTATTCTTCAGAACCGAAAACTTTCACCGTCGGATAATATTCCGGGTCGAGTGCGCGTTTCAAAACGGTAAGGCGGTTAGAGAAGTCGACGTCCTTGTATTTTTCCGATGTGGGCATAGTTATTCTGCAACACAAATCGAAAGAATCAGAAGAAGTTGACGCAAACTGAGTCGGCACAGAGATTTTTATTTTGACGCTTGAGGACAACTCTTCGGTGCTGACTGTCATGCCGTCTGCGGAAATATCGATGTCGGGGTCGGAATAAGTATTGCCCAAGTTGTCGATTTTCTCTATGGAAAGAGAGGAAAGCTGAGAGCTGTCGTATGCGTTCTTGTTTATTTCAAAACTCATATTAAGTCGACCGTTTTTATCGACTTCGATATAAGTTTCGTGGTCGTATGACAATAGGCTTTGAGCAAGTTCGTAGTGCAGATTGAGAGAAACAGGGTCGCTGCCTCTGTCGGTGCCGTTGTAATGCCAGAAGTAATTTTCATTGTCTTTAAGACTCATTGAGAACACATAAGTTCCTTCACTCGGTTCGCCGTTGATAGCTATTGAATATTTATAATAGTAGTTTGTAGCGGGCATTCTGATAAGTTTTCCGCTTGCTCCTGAATCGCCTTCTTTTACGAGTGTAGTGCCGTCGGATTCATAGACTGGGAGAGTTCTGCCTTCTGAGTCTTTTATGGAAAGTAAAGAGAAGACGCTGTCGGTAAATCCGTTATCTCTGAAAACGTTGAAGAATACCGTTTCGTAGGATATTGAGTCAACGAACAGGCTGTAGTTGTTGCTCGTGTCAAACAGGATGTCGGGATTTATCGCACCTTTCATAACATTGATTTTCACATCGACTGTAAGATTGGAAAGCTCGTAATTTGCAGAGTCGTACTGGCTCATGCCGAGGTACATCTTATGGATTTTTCCGGATAGGGTTCCGGAATTGATTTCCGTTTCGGGATTCACCCAGTCGCCTGCGTCGAGATAGACCGACTGTCCTCTTGAGTTTGTTGCGGTAAGACTTCCTATGTATGGTTTATAACGCAATTCCGAAAGCTTTACATTTCCCGTTTTATAGTCGTCGTCGTATTCGTAAGTTATTTCAAACGGGATTTCAGGCGCAGTAAAGTTCAGAAATTCTTTTTTTACCGTGACACTTACCGTCGAAGTAATCAGTGAGGTATAGTTGTCAGCTCCGCTGATAGAGGCAAAGAAACGGTACTGTCCTACAGGGACAAAAGTGCAGGCGTCGTAATTGCTTGCGTAATATACATTGGCAGCACTGACAAGTTGAGAACTGAGTTCTGCGTTGTCCGTATACTTTTCTGCAAGGTTTTCGTATACCGATTCTTCGATATAATAAAGAGATGCGTTGTGGTTTTCGCTGACGAAATCAGCCGCATCGTATTCTTCAACGGTGGCAAGTTGTGTGAGATTGGGCATTTTGCTGTATTCCCAGGTAGAGGGAAGTCCGCTCAGAACGTAACCCGTGCCGGTTGCTGCCTGGTTTATAACAAAGTTGACGCTGACAAAAACACCGCTGTATCCGTACGTTATGTTCCAGTATCCGGCGTCGAAACTCTGAGGCAGAGAACCGACGTCCTGTTCGTCTTTTTTGACGCTTACGGTTACGTTTTCCTTTGCGACGGCATCAGAGCCGCCTTCGTTATACACGACGTTGAATTGAAAAGAAGAGAGCGTGTCGGAAATTTGCTTGTCGCTCTCTGCGCCGTATGTAAATTCTCCCAGGTATGTATTTGATAATGCGCCTGAGGGGGTAACGATTTCAAGATATGAGGGAGTCTTTTTTTGAGTATTGTCGCAAGCAGAAAGTCCGATGATTGCACAGACGATTAATATTGCGGCAATAACTGCGGTAATGGTTTTTCTCATAACGCTCTCCTTTATCGGCGAAACCTCTTTGAATATAAAACAATGCGGTCGTGCAATACGTTTGCGCGCGATATAGATATATATTATATATCATTATAATACCATAAAGGTTTAAAATTGTAAATAGTAGTTTATTTCAGATTGTGGCGCATAAATGTATGGGACGGCGTTTTATGTTGATTTATTGAGGTTTTTATAATATAATTAATGCAGACGGTCGCGCTTTGTTTGCGACTTGAACTGTATCGGGAGAGCGTAGTCGGTTTATGGTTGCGTTGCATGACGGATAATTATGGTTTCGGCTGCTCTAAAAACATATTTCAAAAATTCAAAATACGTATTCGTTGCGATGGGGCTTATTTATCTTGTCGTGATACTTATGATATTTGCTCTCGTTCACGGAATAGTCAGGGTAATCGGTTCCGTATCGGTAGAAACGTACGAAAGAGTTGCGGAATTTGTTGTGAATACCTTCAGAAATATAACCTTTGATGAGGCAACAAGCCTTGAGTTCTACAGAGCTTTTATAAACGGTGCGGCTGAAATATTAAAAGCAGATATAGAAAATGCCGTTCGCATGGTAATTGCCGTGGTCGTCATTGCCGTTGCCTGCGTGCTGGCGTCCATTATGGGGTCGCAGGTGCTTTGCCGTTCGCTTATGAGAAAAAGCTCTTCAGACGAGAAATCCCTGAGAGGTATTGCCGCAATGATTATAAGGTATCTGATATCTTTAGGGTTCGGTTATCTGCTTGTATATCTCAACACGCTGTGGTCGTACAGCTTTATCTTCGTTTTGCTGTTGTATTTTATACATAATGCCTTTGAAAATCTGCTTACGACGTGGATAATACATTTCAGAAACTACAGGCTGACAGATATTTTCAATTTCAGAAATTCACTTAAACTCGTGCTGTCCGATTTCGCGCTTATCGGTGTAAACATAGTAATCGTCATTGTTCTGTATTTTATTATGGGCGCACTGTTTGCGGTGCTGATAGCCATGCCTCTGTTTGCATATACTTTTGCCGTGCTGGACGTTATCGCCGCAGCTCACTTCAGAAGTCTGGAGTCAAAAGGTAAGCTCCGCTTAAGAGAGTGCAGACAAAAAAAGACTGCTGCAAAGCAGCACAAGAAGAACAAGGACGCCGCAGTATAACAGATGCGTATGGATACTTTTACATTGCAAACTTTGCGCGCCGATTAACGATAAAAGTCGTTGTCGGCGTATTTTGTTGAAAAAAATTTGCTTTTATATTATAATAGCTTTACCGCAAAAGCGGAAAGCGAGGTAATATGGCAAAAAGAGTCGTTGTCGGTATGAGCGGAGGAGTAGACAGTTCTTTGGCGGCATTGCTTTTAAAAGAGCAGGGCTATGACGTCGTCGGGCTGTTTATGCGCAATTGGCACGAGAAAGACGACAGCGGTTGTTGTACCGCAGACGAGGATTTTTACGACGTGCGTTCTGTATGCGCAAAGATAGGAGTGCCTTATTACAGCGTCGATTTTGCCGAAGAATATTATCAGAGAGTTTTTACTCAGTTTGTAGAAGAATATAAAAAAGGCAGGACGCCCAATCCCGACGTACTGTGCAACAGAGAGATAAAATTCGCGCCGTTTGTGGAGCAGGCGAGAAAGATGGGCGCGGATTATATCGCGACGGGGCATTATTGCAACGTACTGCATAGAGAAGACGGTGCAAACTTTCTGCTCAGAGCAAAAGACGAAAACAAGGACCAGACTTATTTTCTCAATCAGGTAACGTCAGAGCAGCTAAAAGACGTGATTTTTCCCATAGGAAATCTGGACAAGCCCACCGTGAGAGAACTTGCCGCAAAATACGGCTTATCCACAGCAGCAAAGAAAGACAGTACGGGCATCTGCTTTATAGGAGAACGCAATTTCAGAAACTTTCTTTCAAAATATATTCCTATGCAAAAAGGAAATATAATCGACACGAGCGGGAAAATTGTCGGCAAGCACGACGGGGTTTTCTACTATACGCTCGGACAGAGGAAAGGACTTGGGATAGGCGGCGTAAAGGACGGCGTAGAGGGTGCGTGGTTTGTTGTCGGCAAGAACATAGAGAAGAACGAACTGTATGTATCGCAAGGCGACCAGTCATTGCTTTATCACAATGCGCTGGAAACGGACTGTTTCAATTATATCCCGTTTGCGCCTGAAGAAGACGAGTTTGAGTGTGATGTCAGAATACGTCATCGTCAGCCGTTGCAGAAAGCCGTATGTATAAAAAAGAAAGACGGCGGGGTCAGACTTGTGTTTGAAAAAGCGCAGAGAGCGATTGTCGAAGGTCAGTATGCCGTTATATACCGGGGAGAGGTGTGTCTGGGCGGCGGAGTGA
Organism: uncultured Christensenellaceae bacterium; assembly: GCA_944380275.1. Taxonomy (GTDB): domain Bacteria; phylum Bacillota; class Clostridia; order Christensenellales; family UBA3700; genus Ornithoclostridium. The sequence continues at coordinate 18,540 of CALWHB010000035.1, forward strand.
TAGAGCGCAAGTACAATATCTGAGCTATAACAAGTACAATATCTGAGCTATAATATGATATATTGTATATGCACGTTGGGTTCAGCTTACAAAAATATAAAAAATTTGTAAAAATCGTTAAAAAATCCGTTGACTTTAAAAAACGGGTATGCTACAATTACAAAGCTGTCTGAAAAGGACAGCAACAAAACGGACATTAAAAACTGAACAGAAAGGTGAGAAGTAGAAGTGAGCTATAAAAGCGAAACAACTG
>CALWHB010000036.1 GCA_944380275.1 uncultured Christensenellaceae bacterium
GACCGAGGACTATTCTTCTGCCTACGTTCGTCAGTCCTCTGACGACGCCATAAGCGACAAGGTTGTGGACGACGCGCTCGACGTATACAACCGCAGACGTAAGCAGGAGGCAATGGACAAGCTTTACAACAACCGCGACCAAAAGAAGAACTCTTCTGTCGACGACATGAAGTCAGAGGGTAAGAGTTCATGGGATATACTGTACGGCAATTCTGACAAAAAGAACACGTCTGTCCAAAGCGGCATTACGTCAAGACCTCAGCCCGTTGCTCCTTATTCTTCTTCTCAGCCTGAAAAGCCTGCCGAAGAACCCAAAGACATTTACGACGGTTACAGCAATAACTCCAGATTGAGAAATATGGAAGAAAATCTCAGACGTATGCGCGAAGAACAGGCTCGTGCAGAGGAAAACGATGCTCAAAGTGAAAATTCTTTTGACATCTCTGGTGTTGCCGAAGATAAAACGGATGACGCCAATGACGACGTTACCGACAGTATTTTTGACAACATAGATAAAATTCTTGACGAAGGGAAGGATTCTTCAAAAGACAACAACAATAAAGGCAAATCACTTTTCAGCGGTTCTATGGACGACTTCGGAGAGGCAGAAGACAAGTCAGAATACGGCGGCGACCCGCTTAAGGGATTTACGGGTACTGCCGATGACTACCAGAGAAGTAACGCAGAAGATTCGTTTAAAGAACAGTCAAAACCCGTTCAGCCCGTCAAGCCGCAACAGGAAAAGCCTTTTGAACCCGTCAAACCGCAGGTAAAGCCCGTTATAGGCGTGAATACGGATATAGTGCCAAAAGTTCAACCTGTTCAGGTGCAGGAATCGCAGGTGAAATCCGCAGCGAAGTCGGACAGCGTTGCCTCTGAACAGCCCAAACCCAAAAAGCCGGTCAGACGTAAGCCCTACGTCCCTCCGCGCATAGATTGCCTCAACGATTACAAAGAAGAGGTAGACTCAGGCACAGACTTTGAAGAAAAGATAATGAGCGTCGAAACCTGCCTTGCAAACTTCGGTATAGAGGCTAAGGTCGTGAACGTCGTAAAAGGTCCTACTTTCAGCAGACTCGAACTGGAAGTTCCGCCCGGCGTAAGCGTAAATAAAATACCTCAGCATTATAACGACCTCGCTATGTGTCTTGCGGCGGAGAGCATACGTATTGAGGCTCCTATCCCCAAAAAACGTTTTGTGGGTATTGAAATCCCCAACGAGAACAGAGGTATAGTAGGATTAAAGCCTATCATCAACTCGCAGAAGTTCAACAACGGCAAATCGAGCGGGCTGTATTTTGCCCTCGGTAAGGATATAGACGGGGAGTGTTATGTAGGAGATATAACAGAATTTCCGCACGCGCTTGTAGCAGGCGGTACCGGCGCAGGTAAATCAGTATGTCTTAACTGTCTTCTCGTAAGTTTGCTATATAAGTATTCTCCCGAAGACCTCAGGCTTATCCTCGTCGACCCCAAAGAAGTCGAATTCTTCAAATACGAAGGATTGCCGCATCTTCTCGTCCCTGAGATACTCAGCGACAACAACAAGATTATAAACGCACTTAAATGGGCTATCGACGAGATGGAGAGGAGATATTCCGAGATTAAGATATATAAGCAATCCAATATCGAAGAGTACAACGCGCTTTGCAAGAACAATAAGGATATGCAGAAAATGCCGTATATCCTCATTATAATCGACGAGGCGGCAGATATAATGCTTTCGCCTTCTGCCAAAGAATTTGAGGCTCTTGTAAAGAGGCTTACCGCCAAGGCGCGCGCAGCCGGTATCCATATTATCGTCGCGACGCAAAGACCTTCTGTCGACGTCATTACGGGTACGATAAAGGCGAACCTGCCCACGAGAATTGCGTTTGCCGTCGTTTCCAACGTGGACAGCAAGACGATACTCGACTATGCGGGTGCTGAAAAGTTGTTGCGTAAAGGCGATATGTTGTACAAGCTCAGCACAAAGCCTCAGCCCGTGCGTTTGCAATGCGCTATGATTTCGGGTGCGGAAGTCGTTTCTGTTGTCGAACAGGTCAAGGAGAACAACGAGGCTTACTTTGACGAAGATATTCAGAAGGCAATCGACTTTGTACCTGAAGAGCCTGACCAGGCAGCGGTTATGGGCGACAGAGAAGACGGCGGCAGCGGTAATCAGGACCCGATGTTCGCTCAGGCGGTAAAACTTGCGATAGACAACGGCTCTATATCCATATCAATGTTGCAGAGAAGGCTTTATCTCGGTTTTCCGAGAGCGGCAAAACTCCTCGACATGATGGAGGCGCGCGGCTTTATATCAAAGCCTGCTCCGGGTAATAAACAAAGGGATATACTGATTACTCAGGAAGAATACGACAGACTGTTCTCGGACGAAGGCGGCGACGAGCAGTAAAAAGAAAGGACGACGCATCGTTGCCCACGTTATGCCTCGCCATACATCGTGCATACGCAACTGAATTGCCGTTTAATTTGATACAAGACGATTTGCCGTTCCCTCTGAGGACGGAAAAGTGAGGAAATATTGAAAATAGGAGTTGTGTCGCTCGGATGCGACAAAAACCGAATAGATTCTGAAAATATGCTGGCATACCTTGCAGAAGACGGATATGAACTGACTCCCGACCCTGCGGATGCCGAAGTTATAGTCGTCAATACCTGTGCTTTTATCGACGAGGCGAAGAAAGAGGCTATTTCAACAATTCTCGAAATGGCAGAATACAAAAAAGACAGGTGCAGATATCTCATTGTTACGGGCTGTCTTCCTCAACGCTATATGAGCGAACTTAAAGAGGGATTCCCTGAAGTAGACGCATTTCTCGGCACGGGAAGTTATCATCTGCTGCCGCGCCTTATCAAAGATTTGGACGGCAAAAATACCGTTTGCATTTCAAACGACAAGGACTTCCGCAAACATACAAAGGCGCGCGTGTTGACCACGCCGCCTCATTATGCGTATCTGAAGATTGCAGAAGGCTGCGACAATCATTGCACATATTGTGCGATACCTCAAATCAGAGGCAGATATACTTCAGTTCCCGTAAACGAACTCGTCGACGAGGCAAAGGAACTCGTGAAGGATTATCCTGTTAAAGAACTTATAATAGTCGCTCAGGACGTTACGCGTTACGGTTTTGACCTTGAGGGCAGATGTATGCTAATCGACCTGCTTGAAGAGTTGAGTAAACTTGACGTAGAGTGGATTAGACTATTGTATCTTTATCCTGAGGGAATAAGCGACGAACTTCTCGATTATATTGCAAATAATGACAAAATTTGCAAATATCTTGACATACCGTGTCAACATATTTCAGATAGAATATTAAAGAAGATGAACAGGCGCATCACTAAGCAGGGCATTATTTCTCTGTTTGAAAAGATACGTGCAAAAGGGGATTTCTGTATAAGGAGTACTTTTATCGTCGGGTTTCCTTCTGAAGAAGAAAGCGACGTGGACGAACTGGCAGAATTTCTCAGATTCGCAAAACTCGACAGGTGCGGATTTTTCAGATATTCGCAAGAGGACAATACAGCGGCTGCACGCCTTGAAGGTCAGATTGACGACGACGTCAAACAGGCGAGATATGACAGGCTGTATTCTTTGCAGGAACGCATAATGAACGAAAATACCTCACGCAGAATAGGAAAAGTCGAAAAAGTGTTGTACGAAGGCATTGACGAGGACGCCCAGGCGTTTGTAGGAAGAACGCAATACGACGCGCCCGAAGTCGATGCAAAAGTATGGTTCCGTTCGGACGACTGCCCGGACGTCGGCAATTTCTATAACGTGAAGATGATTGCAAGCGAAGGCTGCGACCTTATAGGAGAAACAATAAAATGAATTTACCTACAAAAATTACAGTTGCGAGAATTCTGATGCTGCCCGTACTTATCGTGCTGTTTTGCCTTGAAATGCATTTCTACGGCAAAGGTATGAAAGAGGTGGGGGATATACTGTGTTATGTCAGCTCGCTGCTTTATATAGCCACGTCGCTTACCGATTTTCTTGACGGATACCTTGCAAGAAAATACAATCAGGTAACGACTCTCGGCAAATTTCTCGACCCAATTGCAGACAAGGTTTGCGTGCTTACGGGACTTGCGTTTATAGTCAACGCAAATCTGATATACGGCATGCCTTATGTTGCCATGATTTGTCTTATCGTCATCATCGCGAGAGAACTTGCGATAGGGCTGTTCCGTCAGATAGCTGCGTCTAAAAAGTTTATACTTGCCGCAGACATCTGGGGTAAAGCCAAGACGGTGATAACGCTTGCCGCGATAGGCACGACGCTTTTTGTGCCGATAGGAGGCTCTTTCGGTGAATCCACTATGTGGGCTGGAGGCATTATGCTCATAATCGCTACCGTTTTGACGGTATATTCAGGCATAAACTATATAGTTAAGAACAAGGCTCTTTTTGCCGATAACGGTAAGAAGGAAAAAAACGGAGAATCAAAAGAATAATCCGTATTATAAAACAGGGGAACAGTATGATAAATTGTAAAAATCTTTGCACTCTCAAAGCGTTCGACCCTTCTGACAAACAGCTTGAGAATATAAAGAAAACTCAGAAAGACGGCGTAAGCGTTGAGATAAGCAGCGCGTATTGCGATTTTACGATACTCGTAATCAATTACAGCGCGGACGAAATAGCGTTCAACGATGCAGTTCTCAAGGTAAAAGAAATTCTGGGCGGCTGTCTTTATTCTGAAGACGGCGAAACGCTTGAACAGGTCCTTGTAAAGGAACTCAAAGAAAACGGTAAGACCTTCAGCGTCGCAGAATCATTTACGGGCGGACTTATAAGCGCGCGTACGGTAAACGTTTCCGGTGCAAGCAGCGTGTTTTACGAAGGACTGGTAACGTACGGCAGCACGGCGAAGATAAGAAGACTGCACGTAAAGGTGCAGACGATTGAAAATTACGGGATAGTGAGCGAGCAGGTCGTCAGAGAAATGGCTCTGGGTCTTCTTGCAAACCGCATTACGGATTATGCATTGTCCACTACAGGATGCGCGGGGCCTGAAAGCGACGAGTACGATACGCCCGTAGGGCTTTGTTATGCGGCTATAGCGTCGTCAGAAGGCGAGCTTGTGCTTGAAATGACGATAGACGGCGACAGAGATTACATACGCAATACGGCAGTCAATTTCACGCTGTTCAATTTTATCGGAGTTATCCGCGGCGATATAGCCGTCGGGCAGACTATAAAAAGAAAAATTCAGACGAGGTAATTATGGAAAAAAAGATTGACGACAATAAGGCAAAGGAAAAATCTGCGCTTATTGAGGATGCCATCGCAAAAATCGAAAAGCAGTACGGCAAGGGTTCCATAATGAAGTTGGGCGACGAAAGGGTTATGAAAGTCGACACCTTCAGTTCGGGATGTCTTACGCTGGATATGGCTTTGGGAATAGGCGGTTGGCCTCGCGGCAGGATTATTGAAATCTACGGTCCGGAATCTTCCGGTAAAACGACGGTCGCTCTCCACGCGATAGCGTCTTGTCAGCAAAGCGGAGGCGTAGCCGCATTTATCGATGCGGAGCATGCTCTTGACCCCGTTTATGCAGAAAATCTGGGCGTAGACGTAAAGAATCTTTACGTTTCACAGCCTGACGACGGCGAGCAGGCTCTTAATATTGCAGAAACGCTTGTCAGAAGTAACTCTATCGACCTTATAGTTATCGACTCTGTCGCCGCGCTTACTCCGAGAGCGGAAATCGACGGAGAAATGGGACAAAGTTCGGTAGGCGTTCAGGCGCGTCTTATGTCGCAGGCTCTCAGAAAGCTTACCGGTATAATCAGCAAGAGCAATACCTGTATTATCTTTATCAATCAGATAAGAGAAAAAGTGGGCGTAATGTTCGGCAATCCCGAAACGACTCCCGGCGGAAGAGCACTCAGATTCGGTGCAAGCATTAGAGTGGAAGTCAGAAAGGGAGATACTCTGAAAGACGGCGCAGAATTTGTAGGAAACCATACAAAGGCAAAAGTAGTCAAGAACAAACTCGCACCCCCGTTCCGTACGGCAGAATTCGATATTATTTTCGGAAAGGGCATTTCTCAGAGCGGTTGTATACTCGACGTCGCTCTCGAAAAGAAGATTATTACAAAGAGCGGTTCATGGTTCAGCTATAACGACGAGAAGATAGGACAGGGCAGAGATAATACGATAAAATATCTTGACGACAACCCTGAACTTATGGACGAAATAAAAGGCAAAATTATTAATGCGGGCGCAGAACAGCAAAAATAACGTCAGTAAAAGTCAAAATTTTTGATTTACATTGACAACGCGCGCAAAATAAGGTTATAATAAGACAATACCCCGACGCGTTTCGGGTAAATGAAACTTAAAAATTGAATATCAGGAGGTTTAAATGTTAAGCAGTAACATCGGCTTGACCTTACTCCTCGGGGCGGGAATTTCCGGCGGAATAGTTGCCGTTATAGCTATAGCTACAGCGGTCGTCGGAGTTGCAATCGGTTTGGTAGTGTACAGATTTTATGCGCGTCGCACGGTCGGCAGCGTTAAGCATGAGTGCGATAAGATGAAAGAAGACTCCAAGAACGAAGCAAAAACCTTCCTCAAAGAGGCAAAGGTCGAGGCTAAGGAAGAGCAGCAAAGATTGCGTCAGGAATTAGACAGAGAAACGCGAGAGAAAAAAGCAGAATTGTCCAGAACGGAACAAAGGCTTTCTCAGCGCGAGGACCAGCTCGTGAAGAGAGAACTCGCTATCGATAAAAAATCCGACCTCATCGACGAAAAGAAAAAGCAGGTAGAACAGAAGGAATCAGAAATCGAAAAGCTTGAAGACGAAGTCAAAAACGCTCACGCGGCTATGGTTCAGGAACTTGAGAAGGTTTCCGGCATGACTCAGGGCGAGGCAAAAGAGATTCTTATGAACGAGATGCTGGACGAGGCGAGGAAGGACGCAGAAGTCAAGGTAAGAGAGATAGAACAGCAGGCAAAGGAAGATGCCGATAAAAAAGCGAGAAACATCGTAGGTATGGCTTTGCAGAGATGCGCGGTAGACCACGCGTCGGAAATTGCGGTATCTGTCGTAGCCCTTCCCAACGAAGATATGAAAGGCAGGCTTATAGGCAGGGTCGGAAGAAACATCCGTTCTATAGAAAATTGCACGGGTGTAGACCTCATAATCGACGACACTCCGGACATCGTAACCATTTCTGGATTCGACCCCGTAAGGAGAGAAATAGCCAGACTTACTATTGAAAAGCTGGTTTCAGACGGCAGAATTCATCCTGCAAGGATTGAAGAAACGGTCGAAAAAGTAAAGAAAGAGATGGACGCGCAGATAAAAGAGGCGGGAGAAACCGCAGCTTTTGACGCGAATATTTACGGTTTACATCCGGAACTCATTAAACTTCTGGGCAGACTCAAATATCGTACCAGTTACGGACAGAACGTGCTTAATCACTCCCTTGAGGTATGTTTCCTTGCGGGCATGATGGCATCTGAACTGGGTGCAGACGTAAAAGTCGCAAAGAGAGCGGGATTGCTGCACGATATAGGCAAGTCCGTTGACCATGAATTTGAAGGTACACACGTTACTATCGGCGTGGAACTTGCTAAAAAATTCAAGGAGAGCCGCGCGGTTGTTCACGCGATTGAGGCGCACCACGGCGACGTTGAGCCGCAGACTCTTGAGGCAATTATCGTACAGGCGGCAGACTCCGTTTCAGGCGCAAGACCGGGAGCGAGAAGAGAATCGCTTGAGAATTACGTAAAACGTCTTGAAAAACTTGAAAGTCTTGCAAACTCGTTTGACGGCGTTGAGCAGTCTTACGCGATACAGGCGGGAAGAGAGATAAGAGTCATTGTAAAGCCGGAAGAAATAGACGATTCTAAGACCATGTTCATGGCAAAGGAAATCGCAAAGAAACTGGAGGCCGAGCTGGAATATCCGGGACAAATCAAAGTAAACGTGATAAGAGAATTAAGACGCGTGGAATATGCGAAATAATATATCTTTTCAGACAAAAAAACGGACGGAAAACCGTCCGTTTTTTTATGCTCATATCTGATTCTCGGATTCATGTCTTATTTTTTGATTCATATCTGTTTCTCTGATTATTCAGCCGTGTCGGGCAGATAACTGAATTTATGACGATTTTGCATCAGATATGTTTTAAACGACGCGCCCGTTATATTGCAATGTTTATGTATTCATAAATTTTCAGAAGTAAAAATATACCGGGCGGAAACTCCGTCCGGTTGTGCCGGCTGATAAGATAAAGAATATCAGAAAAACAGGATTTATAAATCATTTTTCCTGAACTTTTATAATCACATTGCATAATCAAAACAGAATAAGTGCCGCCAGCCAGGGCATTATTACGCAGCATAAAAGTGCGAGTATAGTAAAAACAAGCAGAAAAGCTGCGTATATTGATATTATTTCTGTAACGGATTTAGAACAAGTGAGAGTAGCTCCTTTTGCTATCCAGTATTTACTTGCACAACCTACTGCGGCGACAGAAAGCACTATGTACCCTGCCATAAGAGGCAGATAAAAGAATATTGCCGTAAAAATCCCGTCGGCAAGAGCAACGTTTACCGCGCCGACGAGGCACAGCCCGAAACGATATCCCAAAAAACCCGTCCACAGAAATCCTATCGCGCAAAAGTACTTTTTGAATACGCAGGTGAAATATATCGCAAGCGTTGCCAAAGCGAGCAGAAAATGAGTGAAAAAGGTGGAAAATTTGCCGTATTCATCAACTTTTAATGCCGCAAAAACGTTGAGTTTGTAATATTCTTCTCCAAACCGGACAGCTACTACTATTCCTATAAGAAGTCCGCAGAGAAAAGCGCAGAAGACGACTGCTGTCAGCCCTGAGTGTTCACTGCAAAAAGCCGATATGACATTGCGTATATAATTTATGTTTAGACAAAATCTCTTTCTGTTGTGCCGCATAGTAAATGACTATGCGACAAAATCTCCGGATATTCGTCAAAAACCGCTTTTGCATCTTATCATTTCGCACGCATGCATTATGAATTGCTTTGCGGTCGGCTTGCCTTTGTCGCAGTCGATAGTGTTGCCGAATTCTTTATAAAGCGTGTCTATATCCCCGTCCAGCCATGCCTTGGAAATGCAGTTTTGTATATTTTTGTCCACACAATCGCATGAGGCATGATACTTTCCCGAAACAATTCTGTAACCTACGTATTTTAAAGGCAAAATATTTGTGCCTGAAAGTTCTTCGGTTATCAGTTCGCTGAGATAGCGATAGCCTTTGCTTGACGGTTTGATGCCGAGCGACAAAAGATAATCCGATACTAAAGTTTTTGTGTTCATACAAAAAGTATACAGCTTTAAAATTATTGAAAAATGAGATATTTTGCTGAAAGCGTGCGGGTTTTGCATTACACGCGGCGAGTAAAGGTGAAAAAGGATTGAACAGCACAGAGAAAAATTGTATAATAATGATATGAAGACTTGCTATCTTATCGTACTTGACAGCCTGGGAATAGGCGGCGCACTTGATGCGGCTGATTTCGGCGACGCAGGCAGCGACACTTACAGGGCGGTTTATCCATATCTCGACGTGCCTAATCTGCGTGCGCTCGGATTTGAAAATATAGACGGACTCGGTTATGCAAACGGTGTGAAAAATCCGCTTGCAAGTTTTGCCCGTATGAGGGAATTATCAAATGGTAAGGATACGACCACAGGACATTACGAGATTGCAGGACTTGTCGTAAAGAGTCCGCATCCTACTTATCCTTGCGGGTTTCCCCGTGACGTTATTGACAGACTATGTTCCGCGTGGGGAGTAAAAGGTGTGCTGGGCAACAAGGCGGCAAGCGGTACCGAAATAATAAAAGAACTGGGCAAAGAACACGAAATAACCGGGTTTCCGATAGTATACACATCTGCCGACAGCGTTTTGCAGATAGCAGCAAGTATTGACGTTTTCGGGCTTGACAGACTTTATGATTGCTGCGAAAAAGCAAGGAGAATAATGAGCGGCAAAGACAGCGTGGGAAGAATTATTGCCAGACCTTTCTCAAAGGACGAAAACGGCAATTATTACAGGACTGCTGACAGGAAGGATTACGCTTTGAAACCGCCGGCAAAAACCGTCTTAAACGCGCTTTCGGAAAACGGAATCGACGTAATATCCGTTGGCAAAATAAACGATATATTCTGCGGTTACGGCATAACGAAAGCCCTTCCTGCGCACGGAAACAAAGAAGTAGGGGAGAAATTGCTTGAATACGTACCGCATAAAGATTCTCTCGTTTTTGCGAATTTTGTGGATTTTGACATGCTTTACGGGCATAGAAACGACGTCAAAGGGTATGCCGGGTGCCTTAACTCTTTTGATAAAATTATTCCCGGACTCATAGCAAAGATGACGGACGAAGATATGTTGATAATCACTGCCGACCACGGTTGCGACCCGTCGACGCCGTCTACAGACCACTCAAGGGAAAACGTGCCGCTACTTATATATATAAAAGGCAGAAAGGCTGAAAATCTCGGCACGATAGACGGACTTTGCTATATCTCTGAAATTATCTCTGATTATTTCGGTATCGATTATAAAGTCAAAGAGGTCGACGCTGCGCCTAAGGCTTAAGTTAATAGCTTGTCGGATAAATTTTCAGACTTAAATATCATATTGTAAATCAAATGCGCTTATTTATCGGTAAACGCTTTTTTATTTCAGATTGTCGTATTATTCATGTCAGGTAGCAAAGGTTCAAAGCTTTTGTTGTAAAACTGAATAATAAGCAGACGTTTTCTTATACTAAAGCTAATCTTTAGGAGAGGTGAAGTATGAAGAAAAATATAATCGCATTTATATCTTTGCTTGCGCTTACCGTTGCAGTATGGACGGGAGTCGCCTATGCTGGACAGAATCAGGCATACGCAGAAGAAGTGCAGGATTACGGATTTCAGGTCAGCTGCCACTCTGCATATCTGACGGATTTTGCCACAGGGGCGGAACTTTATGCCATGAACGCGGATTCGAAACACGAAATTGCCAGTATGGTAAAGATTATGACCGCTACGCTTGTGTTTGAGGCAATTGACGAAGGCAAACTCAATTATGACGACAAGATTACCGTATCGGAATATGCTCAGTCTATGGGCGGCAGTCAGATGTTTCTCGACGCTCACGAACAATATACCGTCGACGATTTGCTCAAAGGAGTAATCGTTGCGTCTGCCAACGATGCCGCAGTCGCTCTCGCCGAAACAATAAGCGGCAGCAGCGAAGGTTTTGTTGCCGAAATGAACGCTAAAGCAACAGAACTCGGCATGCAGAATACGAAGTTCGCAAATCCTACCGGTTTGCCTTCAGAAAGCGAGCAGTATTCTACTGCGCGCGACGTAAACGTAATGACGAGAGAACTTATGAAACACCCGGACTATTACGATTATGCAAAAATATGGACAGAGGATTTCACGCATCCGTCAGGAAGAGTAACGACTCTTACAAATACAAACAAAATGATAAGAAGTTATCAGGGGTGCATGGGCGGAAAGACCGGTTATACCGCGAGTGCGAAATTCTGCGTTTCGGCATGTGCGGAAAGAAACGGAGTCAGAACCGTTGCAACCGTGATAGGTGCTGATGACGGAAAGGTGCGTTTTGCCGAGGCGTGCAAACTTTTTAATTATGCTTTTGCAAATTACAAAAATCAGACTGTATGTAAGGCAGGAGAAAAAATCGAAAAGAGCGTTGCAGTCGAGAAAAGCAGAATTAAGACGATTACTCCAGTTGCGGCGACAGACGCGTCTATACTGGTAAAGCAGGGAGATGAAGTAAAAGTCGAATACGAACTGCCCGAAAATATAAAAGCACCGGTCGGGAAAGGCGACGTGATAGGCAGAATAAAGATAACTTACAAGGACAAAGACTACTTTTTTGACCTGGTAAGCGAAAACGATATTCCCAAGGCGACGATATGGGACATTATCAAAGATATGGCAGGAAAGTGGTAATCTGCTATCCGACGACAACCGGGCGGAAACTCCGCCCGGGATTTTTTAAATCCCCGAAATTTGCGCATAAATAAACTTTGCAATATCATGGACGTGTTGTTTAAAACATAATAGCTTTTTTACACAAGGTTTTGCTGAAAAGAGGAAGTGCCGGCTGTTGAATTTTAGCTTTCTATTTATTATTTTGCAATAAAACTTCTTAAAATTCTTAAATATAATACGATTTACTTTAAAATACTATTATATAATAATTTGTATGGTAAAATTATATTAGCAACAGATAATTTGAATTACTAAAAAATACTTAATTTACATAAACTGCCGATTTAAAATGATAAATATAAAATGCAATGCTGCAGCAATTATAGTAATGCTGAGTAATAAGTTTTGCATATAGGCACTTTTAACGTCGCTTTAAATATTGTGTATCATTATATTCGCAATACATACGTGTATGCATAATTATAGAATAATAAATTGACTTAAAAGCCTGTTTTTGTTAAAATTTTATAATATAGGAGAAAACATATGAATTACAGAGATACGATGAATATAAATTCTGAAGGACATCTTCAGATAGGCGGCGTCGACGCGGTCGATTTGGTTAAAAAGTACGGCACTCCTCTTTATGTGATGGACGAAAGTTATATAAGAAATGTTTGCCGCGCCTTCAGAGAAACCGTTGAAAATACTTACGGCGAAGGCGGCGTCGCTTATGCGTCAAAAGCTTTTTCCTGCAAAGCGATATACGAAATAGCAAAGCAGGAAAACATGTATATTGACGTTGTATCAGGTGGTGAAATCTACACGGCAAATTCTGTCGGTTTCGATATGAAAAAAGCTTATTTCCACGGCAACAACAAATTGCCTCAGGAAATAGCACTTGCACTTGAAACGGGTGTAGGAACTTTTGTCGTAGACAGTTTTGACGAAATAGACCTGCTTGACGATATGAGCGCGACAAAAGGCGTCGTTCAGAAAGTCCTTGTCAGAGTAAATCCGGGCGTTGAGGCACACACTCACTCGTTTATTCAGACGGCAAAGGTTGATTCAAAGTTCGGTTTCGGCGTCAAGAACGGTTATGCCGACAAAGCGATTGACGCTATACTGTGCAAAAGTAATCTGCGTTTTGCGGGACTTCATTGCCATATAGGTTCTCAGATATTCGACAAGCAGGCTTTCGCGCTTGCCGTGGACGTGGTTACCGATTACGTCGTAAAGCTCAAAGAGAGAAATATTATTGTAGACGAGCTTAATTTCGGCGGAGGCTTTGGCGTATATTACAGCGGCGACGACCCGAAATACGACGTCAAGGAATATTGCGATTACGTCGCGCTGCTCACATCTTCGCTTAAACAGGCGGTAGAGAAAAAAGGCATAAAGAAACCTTTCTTTATGATTGAGCCGGGGCGTTCAATCGTCGGGGAGGCAGGCGTTACTCTCTATTCCGTCGGCGCGATTAAAAATATAGAGGGAGTCAGAAAATATCTTGCTGTAGACGGCGGCATGACGGACAATATACGTCCCGCACTTTACGACGCTAAATACGATGCCCTTCTTGCAAACAGAGCAAACGACAAAGCTGAAGAAGTCGTGTCGGTTGCGGGTAAGTGCTGCGAAAGCGGAGATATTATATTAAAGGACATTATGTTGCCCAAAGCAAAACGCGGAGATATTGTGGCAGTGTTTACGACGGGCGCATACAACTATTCGATGTCCAGCAATTACAACCGCAATTTCGTTCCTCCCGTCGTATTCGTGAAAGACGGCAAGAGTGCGTATGCGGTAAAACCTCAGACCTATGAGGACTTAGTAAGAAACGACGTATCTTTGGAGTATAAAGACTGATGCTGATTTCACTTATCAGACAATTGATGACAGCCGACGACAAGAGGCTGGTATTCATATCAATACTTGCTTATCTGCCTGCACTTGTGATTGCGATAGTTATGCACGAATTTGCGCACGGCATCGTCGCATACTGGAACGGCGACGACACTGCGAAACTTCAAGGCAGACTCAACGTGAATCCCGTCAAACACTTTGACCCTATAGGTTTTCTCATGCTGGCGATAGTCGGTTTCGGTTGGGCTAAACCCGTGCCTATAAATCCGACGCGTTTCAGAGAATACAAGAAAGGCATGATTACGGTTTCTGTTGCGGGTGTGATATGCAATTTTCTTATAGCTTTTGTCGCGACGGGGTTGTTCGCGCTTTATCTGTTCGCAACAAAAAGTGCGGTTATGACCATTGTGATGTATTCCGCCGGATATTATGCGTTTTACTATTTTGCGTATCTTTTGCAGTATATCGTAATCATAAATCTGACGCTTATGGCGTTCAATCTGATTCCGGTATATCCGCTTGACGGGTTCCGCCTTGTCGAAACACTTGCAAAACCGGACAACAGATATGTTGCGTTCAACTACAGGTACGGTTCGTTTTTATTGCTCGGTATACTGTTGCTAAGCACTATACTGGGAAACATATCGCCTTATTTAGACGTTCTGGGTATGTATATGAACGCGATTACGGGTATGTTGCAATCCATATTCAACGCGGTATTCGGGTTGTAAAAAGAGGAGAAAATGGCAGGATTTTACGAGTATCACGCAAGCGACGTAGTTCCTTTGAAACTGGCGGACTTTGAAGGTTCACTGGATTTGCTTTGCACGCTTATCAATGAACAGAAACTGGATATAATGACTTGCCGAATATCCGACGTTACCGGGCAGTATCTTGAGTATATGAATCAGATTGATACCGTGGACATGGACCTGGCGAGCGACTTTTTGCTCATGGCGGCGACTTTGCTGCAGCTCAAGTCGCGCGCATTACTGCCGCAGGAAGAAGAGTATCAGGATGACGAAGAAGAGTTTGACCCTGAAGAAGAACTCCGCCGTCAGCTTATACTTTATACGATGTTCAAAAGCCAGGCGGACAAAATGTCGGGTATCGAAGTGCTTAATCAGTTTTACAGAGAACCGATGTATACTGACGAAGATGCCGATATAGTTATCAAGAGCTTTGACCTCAATAAACTCATAGACGCTTACGGGCAGGTTTTTCTGCGCTTTACAAAAGAAGAGCAGCAAATGGCGATAAAGAAAATCAAAAAGGATAAATTTACCGTCAGCGAAAAAATAACGCTTATTTCAAACGTATTGCAAGAAAAAAAGCAAGTCAAATTTTCTGACCTTTACAAAGAGGATGCGTCGAGAGTTGAGATAATCACTACTTTTCAGGCTTTGCTTGAACTTATGAAAAAGCAGTATCTGACTGCGAGTCAGGAAAGTTTTTACGAAGATATCGTGCTGACGCTCAACGAGGACCAGGACGGCAAACCTGCTGATTTGGCAGAGCTTACAAAGACGGAGGATAAATATGATTGACAATCTGATGCATATTGTGGAGGCTGTCGTATTTGCGGCAGGAGAGCCTATAAAACGCTCTGAAATTCTTTCAAAACTTCCTCCCGAAGTTACGAGAAAAGAGCTAAACGATGCTATAAAAGGACTTGAACAGAAGTATCAGAATCCTTGCGGAATCGTATTGCTTTGCATTGGCGACAAATTGCAGTTTGCGTCAAACAAAGAGTACGGCGAAATCGTTGCAGACGCGCTAAAACCCGTCAAGGAAAGAGCGTTGTCCCGCGCACTTCTCGAAGTTATGGCAATCGTAGCATACAAACAACCTGTTACAAGAGGAGAAATAGAAGACATTAGGGGCAGCAGTGCGGATTATGCAATAACGACGCTGCTGAGAGTCGGTCTTATTGAGGCGCACGGCAGAAAGGACACTCCGGGCAGACCTATTCTTTACATAACCACCGACGAGTTTCTGAAAAGATTCGGGCTGCGCGGACTGGACGAGTTGCCCGATTACAAAGAAATACTCGACAGACTCGTCATATACGGCAACTACAATCGTCCCAGCGAAGGGCTTTACCGCGAAGTCGATATTGCCGACAGCTTTGAAGAGGCAGAAGAAAAGGCGAAACAGAGAGAACTTGAACGCCAACGCAGAGAAAAAGAACTCGACCAGTATATTGACAGTACTCAGAGTCCTGACTTTCTCGAAGGTGAAGAGTTTTCGTTTGTCGAGGCAGACGAAGATTACGACGCCGCGGCATCTTCAGACGACGAAGACGACGAGGATATTGCTCAGGTCGAGGCGGACGAAGAAAGCGCGTTTGAAGAAGGAGAGGACGAAGACTGAAAATGTCTGTTCCGTACTTTTGAGAAAGTCTGATATAAGCCCTGAAATTTCAGGGCTTTTTGTATTAGTATTGCGGACGTATATAATCTATATTAAAGATTAAATATATAGTTGGGACGTCGTATAAATCGTGAGAGTGTTAACGCGTCAGTAATTTATATTGAGTTATAACATAAATTGTTTATTTTATCTGCGCATTTGCTTTCATTATCGCGTGATGTCGGCCGATAAAACATCCTGAAAAGCGTTGTCTAAATGACGTGCAACGCAATATTTTATCTTAAAATCGCAAATCAGATAAAGTCTTTTTGAGATAGTCCAGAAACACGCGGGAACACGCCGGTAGGGCGTAAGACTTTTTCCATGCGACGTCAAGGTGGGATTGCAATTTTGGATAGAAAGGGACAAACGTGAGCAGAGAGTCGCCTGTTGTGTTGATTATACCGTCAAGTCCTACCGCATATCCGAGTCCTTGATTTACCATCAGAGAGGCGTTGTAAAGGAGATTGTAAGTGGCGACCACATTGAGGTCGTCAAGTTTATCGCAAAATCGTTGCGTTATCGGATTTTTCTTGAAGGAGTGCGCAGAGAATATCAGAGGAAGTCCTTTTATGTCTGTGTCTGATATTCCGTTTTTAGATGCAAGAGGAGAGTCTTTCCTCATCAGAAGACCCCATGTGTCTGTGAGGGGCAGGCGCAACGAATTGTATTTGCTTAAGTCTGAAGGCTCTATGAGTATGCCGAAATCTATCAGCCCTTTATCAAGTTTTTCGGTAACTGCGTCTGTATCTCCGCTGAAGAAATCGAATTTTATCTGCGGATAATCGTTTCTGACGAGTTTTGCGGTTTTTGCAATAAGTTCGACGGCATAAGATTCGCCGCCGCCTATGCTGACAACGCCGCTTACTTCCTTTGCGGGCAAAAGCTCACTTTTTGTCTTGTCGACAAGCTGGGATATTTCGCTTGCGCGTTTGTAGAGAAGTTTTCCCGCCTCAGTCAGTTCTGTCTTTTTGTTCCCGCGTACAAGAAGTTTCTGCCCTGTTTCTTCTTCGAGTTTGCTGAGTTGTCTTGAAAGATTGGGCTGAGTTACGAACAATGCCTGCGCAGCTTTCGATATGCTGCCGTATTCTGCTACAGCGATAAAATATCTGAGTTCTCTGAGTTCCATATTTTCCTCTTTAATTTTAGTTTTAAGCAGGAGTAAACAATCTGTCGAATAAATGAATTTTCACCGCTTTCATTATGATTGTATATAATTCTGATATGCTTGTCAATTATGGCAACGTATAAAATATAAGTAATTGACATAGATTTTGCTTTGAAATATAATAAAACCGAGGTATAGGAAATGCTGGATTCTGAGTTTATAAATTATATAGAAAACGCGAAGGTAATCGTTGAAGGTAGCGAAGTCCACAGGAAAATGCACGAACTTGCTCTTCGCGCGAGGGAGATAACCGCTGAAATCAATAAAAACCTATGCGATGAAAGCGAAATCGTAAAATTGTTTTCGCGCCTTACGCAGAAGAACGTCGATTCCTCGTTCAGATGCTTTCCTCCTTTTTATACAGAGTGCGGGATTAATATCCGTATAGGAAAAAACG
>CALWHB010000037.1 GCA_944380275.1 uncultured Christensenellaceae bacterium
AAACGTTATTTGAAAAGTCGCGGTTTTGACGCGAGAATTTTGGGCTTGCGCGTTTCGCAGAAGTCAGCAATGTTTCTCGTGTCGTCGCATTTGCGTTCACGGACGCAACCGTCAGGTGAGAACAGCAAAGAGCAGTCGTAATATACTGCTATCGTGGTGATACCGTATATAAAAGAGAGAGAAGACAGCAGTTTTTCGTCCAGAGGGGACAGTTTCTTTTCGTTGAATACATAGCACAAGGCGCAGCCGGCAAGCGCGAGAGCGCGCCAAAGTTCAGGGTATTCAAAGTCGTTGCCTATCAATATTCCGGTACGTCCGCAGGGCAGGTCGTAACACCGCAGATTGCCGCCTTCGCAAAAGCCTGCGCGCGGAGAAATGCGGTCGCTCACGCCCAGCAGTTTGCCGTCCGAAAACGCTATTACGCTGTCATAGCGGTCTTCGTCAGTCAAAGCCCTTACGGCGCAAAACAACGTGGTGTGAGTAGCGGCGGAGAGGCGCATCAGAGAAAGCACGGTTTTATCGTCACCGTCAAGTTCTCTTTTCATGTCCAGTCTGCCTATAACAGAGCGGTGAAAGCAGATTACGTCGCCTTTTTTTGCACGGGAAAAAGCGATAGTCATCGCCTCTTCCGGAGATATTCGGGATATGGATATATTCACGGTTTATTATATGCGGCAAAAATAAATTCCGCCCCTTTTCAGAGGCGGAGATATGTTTACGGAGTCGTATGTGGGGAGGAGAGTTTTGTTAAAGGAAGAAGTTTGGTTGGTTATGACTCCGACGGATTATTTCGCTTTCCGTAACCGTATTATCGTATAAATGTGTTAAAGGCAGATGAAAAAAGCGATTTTATAAAAAATTTTTACAATAAAAAACCCCCGCAGATGCGAGGGTTTTCTAATCTGTAGTTTTATGTCAGTTGATGTTTACCGCGACTGCGCAGAAAGAACCTGAAGACTGAGGAATGATACGCACGTAATAATAGCCTGAACTTTTGACTATACCGGAAGGTACGCTGTAACTCAGGGCAGTTGTATAGCAATTCTCGTAAGCGAGATATGTCGACGTATTGTCCATCTCGTATATGTAAAATGCAAAGCTGTATGCAGGCGATGCTGAAACGGTAATCGTCTTTTTCGTAACCGTGGACAGATAGACGGTAAGCCATAACGAATCTCCTGCGTTAACGTTAAAGCTGGCTGAAGAATTGGACGACAGAGAGTATGCGTTGTCGGGGGAGGAGTACTCGCTTTGCTGCTGAGGTCCTCTGAATTCCGAACTGTTGACATAGTTTGAAATCGACGATGCTACAGGAGGCAGTACATAGCCGCCGACAATGATTATAAGGGCGCAAACAAGTGCCGCAATGTTTTCCCCTTTTCCGTAGGGGGTTGTCTTAAAAGGGACGAATTCTGACGCGCTGTCGTACAGGAAGGCATGAAAACGCATACCGCCCAGGCTGTAAATAAATCCGAAACAGCTGATAAAGAAGTGCAGCACGAAGAAGGATATACCCATAAGCGCGCCCATGATTTTGAGCAGGAAGACGAAAGGATAACCGAAGAAATACACAATCATCTGTATAAGCAGCTGGTCGTGTTCTTTCTTCATGCTCGCGGACAGATAATCTGCGGGAGCGAGAATCATCTTGTAGAAGAACAACGTTATGTAGAACGCCGCCGTGAGAGCGCAGAACGCGATAAGGAACGGGGAAAGTGCGATTCCCAGAAGGATTGCCGCAGCGGGTTTGAGCCTGTTGTAATATCTGAAAGAGAATACGTCCTCAATTACCTGCACGGTCGGGTCGTAAAAATTCTTTATTTCTCTGCGCGTACGCTTTGCCTCGTCGCGACTCAGACGTTCGCGGTGTCGCATATATTCAGTAGTAGCACCCTGGTCCGCATCGGTTTCGTCCATAAGTACTTCTTCCGGTTGAGGAGAAGATTCTTCAAATTCTTCGTCAAGGCAGCCGGCTGAAGGTGTTTCATCGGCGGCAACGTTTACGGTATTGTCGTCAGTCAAAACGTCCGGTGCTTTTTCTTCCGGGGTAACGGTATCGACAGGGGATTCGACTGCGGAATTTTCTGCGTCAGCCGGTACTGCCTGCTGTTTTTTCTCTTTTTTCATAAACACTCTCCTTATTAAGTTAATTAAATTATAACTTTTATTAAATATAATGTCAATATTAAATCCCGCCCCTTTCGGAGCGGGATTATATTGTTTACGGAGTCCCGGAGGAGAGTTTATGGTTTAAACAAAGAAGAAGTGTGTTTTGCGTGAGAGAGAGACTCCGATATAAGAAGTAGTCTTTGTTTTTGTAAGCTCATTATATCGACGACATATTAAAGAAACGTGAAAGAAAATCGTTTTTTGCGATAAGTGTGCGGTTTTACGCAGTTTTTACACTTGTGCAGGTTTTGCGGTTTATGCGCGCGCATAAGTATAAAGTTTTTACGGTCATTGCGTTGACAATCCGGGACGTCTGATAGTAGTAAGAAAAAACCGTGCGAAACAAAAACTTTCCCGACAAGAAACAAATAAAAGCCCGCCGTTTGTGCGGCGGGCGGTGAGTTTACTAGAGGGAGATAAGAGGAGTGTTTTTAATAGGTGTTTGGAAGAAGTCTTTTATGTTTTTGCTCCGGCTCTAGTATGGGGGTTAACTTTTTTGTAACTTCATTATAATGGCGGTTGATTAAACGAGCATTAAAAAACAAAAAAATCGTTTTGAATCGTAAACAGGCGCGGGCATGCGGCGAAAAAGACGTTTTTTGCGTAAGGCACAGCCGCAGGACGACTTCGGTAAAAATTATAATGCCGTTTAAAAATCCCCACTTTTAATCGTGTTTTAATATAAAAACAATATATTTTTACTGTAAAAATTATTTTATACTCTTTTTACATTAAGACGCTAAAGATTATGATATAATCGACAGTGAGGTGCTTATGAAAATATTGCTGGTTGAAGACGAAGTTCAGATGTCTGAGGCGATTGCGGGACTTTTGAGAAAAAACAAATATCTCGTAGAGTGCGCTTTTGACGGCGAAGAAGGGCTGCAGATGGGGCTTGTGGGCGATTACGACGTCATCATCATGGATATTATGATGCCCGTCATAGACGGATACGAGGTTGTCAGACTTCTCCGCAAAAGAGGAATAACGACTCCGATAATCATGCTCACCGCGCTTTCTTCGGTTGAAGACAAGGTAAAGGGTCTGGACATAGGTGCGGACGATTATATGACAAAGCCTTTTTCTGTCGACGAACTGGAGGCAAGACTGCGCGCCATCGCGAGAAGAAGAGGACAGGCGGTTGCTGACAACAATATAAAGGTGGGCAACATTACCCTCAACATAAAAGAATTTACGCTTTCTGCGGGAGGAAGGAGCATTACGCTTTCGGGCAAGGAATACGAGCTTGCTTTTTGTTTTTTCTCAAACCCCAGCGCGGTATTTACAAAGGACGAACTGATAAACAAGGTCTGGGGATTCGAGTGCGATTTTGAGTCAAACAACCTTGAGGTGTACATTTCGTTTTTACGCAAAAAACTCACTTTTCTCGACCCCGACGTTACAATCACGTCGGTACGCGGCGTAGGCTACAAACTCGTACACAAGGGCGCAAATGGATAAGGTTTTAAATCAGCTCAAGCGCAGATTTATAATAATATTTATGATAGTGGGCGGGGCGTTTCTTCTCCTCGCTTACGGTTCTATTTTTGTTGTCAACGTAACGCAGACTATGAGTGCGATTGACCGCAATCTTACCGCTGTGCTTGACAAGACGCCTATTCCGTCTTTCGACGACAGGGACGAGTGGCTGCAGAGGAGCAACTGCATTATTCTGGTAAGGCAGGACGAAACGGTAACCGCTTTTAATGCGGATGCGATAGAGAGCGAAACTCTTGAAAAGATTGTCAATCTTGCCGTCGTAGAAGAAAAAGAAGGTTTTGATTTCGACGGATACTATTTCAAGGCGACGCACAGAAACGTACTGGGCAACAACATAACGGTGTATGCCGTATACGACTGGTCGGCTGACAGGGCAGACCTTGCCGAGGCAGGCATAGTAACCGCTCTTGTTTATTTCTTCTGTCTGGTACTGCTTTTCGTGTTCGGAAACATGGTTGCAAAGCAGGTCGTAGAACCGGTAAAGAAATCGTACGAACAGCAGAAAAAACTGGTTGCGGACGCGTCGCACGAACTCAAAACGCCTATCGCTATAATAGGCGCAAATCTTTCTTTAATATCCAGCGACCCTGACTCCACGGTAAAACAGAACGAGCATTGGTTTAAAAACATTGAGTCGCAACTGGGCAGGATGAGCGCGCTGATTACCGATATGTTGGAACTTCACCGTGCCGACGACGCGAACAACAAGCCTAAGACGGTAGAAGATATTTCGGCAATGCTGGACGGCGTCCTGCTTTCTTTCGAGGCACGCTGCTTTGAGAAAGACGTCAGCCTTACGCAGAATCTTCAGCCCGAAGTTAAAACGCTTTGTATAAAACAGAACATAGAGCGTTTGTATGCTATACTTATGGATAATGCTCTGAAATACACTCCCAAGGGGGGAAGGATAGAGGTTTCGCTCAGGTGTGACAAGAAGACCGCGACGATTGATTTCACAAACTTCGGGGTCGGCATTTCCAAGGAACATCAGAGTAAGATATTCGACCGCTTTTACAGGGTGGACAACGCTCGTACGCAGAACAGTCAGCAAGGCAACAGTTTCGGACTGGGACTCAGTCTTGCAAAGAGCATAGTTCTCGACCATGACGGAAATATCGCCTGCAACAGCGACGGAGTTTCTTATGTCAATTTCAGGGTGGAACTTCCGGTGAGGCAGGAAAGCAGAGAGCGACGCAAGGGAAATAATCTGATATCATCAATAAAATAAATTTCGATACATCAAATCCTACAAACCCCGTCAAGGGGTTTTTATTTTGAGATTGAAAAGATATGCGATGTGTAGTATAATATAAAAGTCGGGGACCGTTTTAGGTAATACAGTTCCGGCAAAGGAGAAAACATGTTCAATTTCTTTATGCCCACAAGGCTTATTTTCGGGGCGGGGACTCTCGGAAAGTTGCATAAATGGGCGGACATAGGCAAAAAGGCTCTCGTAGTCATCAGCAACGGCAAATCCACAAAGGCGAACGGCTATCTGGACAGAACGCTTGAACAGCTTGCAAAGGCGGGAAAAGAGTGGGCGGTTTTTGACGAAATAGAACCCAATCCGCTCAAATCCACCGTGGAAAGAGGCGCGACCGCGGCAAGAAAAAACGGTTGTGATTTTATAGTTGCCCTGGGCGGCGGCAGCGTTATGGACGCAAGCAAGGCGATAGCGTCTATGGCTACCAACGACGGCGATTTGTGGGATTACGTATGCGGAGGAACGGGCAAGGGCAAGCCCTTAAGCAAAGCTCCTCTTCCTATAATAGCCATTACCACCACGGCAGGCACCGGTTCGGAAGTGGACGAGTACGGCGTTATCACAAATCCGGATACTCATGAAAAGATAGGATTCGGAGGCGACGTAAGGCTTTTCCCGGCGGTGGCGATAGTCGACCCCGAACTTATGGTTAGCGTACCTCCCGCGTATACCGCATATCAGGGATTCGACGCACTTTTCCACAGTACGGAAACCTATATAAACAACGTTGCAAACGAGATGAGCGACATGGTATCTTCCACCGCGATAAAGAACATAGGGGAAAACCTTGCAAAAGCGGTTGCGGACGGCAGCGATATAAAGGCGCGTACAGCAGTTGCGTGGGCAAATACCATGAGCGGTTACGCAATGGTGATAGGCGGCTGTACCAGCGAACACTCGCTTGAACACGCGATGAGCGCATATCATCAGCATCTGCCTCACGGCGCGGGACTTATAATGATAAGTCTTGCCTACTATAAGCGTTTTATCGACGCGCACGTATGCGACGAGAGGTTTGTCGATATGGCAAAATGGCTGGGAAAGAGCGACGCGACAAAGCCGGAAGATTTTCTGACGGCACTGGCAGACTTGCAGAAGGCTTGCGGCGTGTACGGGCTGAAAATGTCGGATTACGGGATAAAACCTGAAGAATTCGGTACGCTTGCCGACAACGCACGCTCTGCAATGGGCGGATTGTTTACCCTCGACAGAATAGACCTTTCAAAAGAGGACTGCGTAAACATCTATAAGGACTCTTACAGATAACTTGCAAGTAAAATTTGATGAACAAGGCGGATTTATCGCTTTATTAAACGAAAAGACAAAGAAAAACGGAAACAGTTGTTTCCGTTTTTCTTTTACTATGAACAAATTCGTTTGTCGTATTATGCAAATGTCGTTTGAAAACCGTTCAGGAAGTTTTGATAAGCGACTGAGGAAGTCGCTGCGCATTGCCGGGGCAAATCTTTCCTTCTTTGAGAAGTCTTTTCAGTTCCGACGCGTTTACCCATGCGTAAGCGCACGTTTCGCCCTGTTGCAGTTTTATTGAGTTTTTGTCGCAGTCGGTTTCGCAATAAAAGACGTAATAAATCGTCCTGTTTGCATCGGAAACGATGCTGTCGACTTCTTTGAACGAGGAGCAGTCAATGCCTGTTTCCTCTTTGAGTTCGCGTTTTACGCAAGCGAGTTTGTCTTCGCCCTTGAGCGCAGAGCCTCCCGCAGTCGCCTCGTAGTAGCCGGGGAAGAGTTTTTTTGACGGGTCGCGCTGCATAAGCAGAAAGTCGCCGTCGGTATGCCTTACAAGCACTTCGCTTGCCATGTGATAGATTCCCTTGGGAATCGGGTTGCCGCGAATCAAGGTGATGTCCGCTTTGGAACCGTCTTTAAAATAGCCGTCCCATAATTCCATAGATACTCCTTTTATTTCTGTCGAA
Source organism: uncultured Christensenellaceae bacterium (assembly GCA_944380275.1). Taxonomy (GTDB): domain Bacteria; phylum Bacillota; class Clostridia; order Christensenellales; family UBA3700; genus Ornithoclostridium. Next base: position 6,868 of record CALWHB010000037.1, read on the forward strand.
AAAAGTAAAACTTTATCTTATATTATCAGCGATTAAGGCAAAAATCAACGGATTGAGGATAACTAATTGTAAAAAATATGTAAAGAACGGTATGCGGATTGACGAACTCAATGCGTGTTTAAGAGAGCAAGTCTTATTGAAAAAACAGTAAAATCGTTAAAACCGTCTTTTGAGATTAAAAAGAGAAATGCAATAAAAATCGTGTTTAATGGACAATATGGTAAAAGATATGTATATGACACTATGTTTTTCAGCAGTAAAAATCAATCTGACACAGTACCCGAAAAACTAATTCTGAAAAGAGATGGCGAGAGTTGAGCGTTATCTCTGAGTGCGGAAATAAAAGCCTTTGAGAGAGTATTGCTCTTTTGCACAGCGGCGTCAAATATCTGATAAAAATCGTGATTTACCGTGTTTTCCGCTCCCGTATATTCAGGGTAAGGTCTGTGGTTGCAGTTTGCAACGTCATAAGCAGGAGCTGTTTTGTCGGGAAGAAAAAAGCCGACTATATAGGCAGGATAATCCAGTTTTTTTGCCGCAATGCGCAATACTTTGCACGAGATTGACGCAGGATGCAAAAATACTTTCTGATAGCGGCGCATACGCGACGGAAGTTTTAACAGAAGTTTGTAAGGAACGTCCGTATCGTACAATTTGTCTATCGCGTTGTACCAGACGTCCGCAAGGCTTTTTGCGGCGCGTGAAGTAGCAGGAACGGCTGCTTTCAGGTCAATCTTTTCGCCATTTGCCGCAAGTTTGTCTTTAAGCAGACAGTCAAGGCGCGTTTCAAGCATCATGTGCAGGCATTTTTTCAGCTTTTCGGGATAGAGAGAAGGAAGTCTTTCAGAGGATTCAAATACGACGTAAGGGTGAATTTCGCTGTCAAGGGCATAGTGGCATAAAAGTCCGAGGGTGTAAGCGATGTGTTCAGCCTTTTGCGTTTTGCGGCAATATTCCAGCGCGGAGGAAAAGAGCGCGTGCGTGGATTCTCTGTGCGTACGCGCGCCGTAGCCTTTGAATTTGCCAAAGGCGTAAAAGAGCAGGTCGCCGCCCTGCGCGCCCAGTATAAAACAATCGGCATATTCTCTGATTACCGACTTTTCTTCGCTGCTTTCTATGACCGCTTTTGCGGCGAGATAATGAGATACGTACGATGCCATGATTTTCAGGACATATTATAACAAAAAAGATTGTGCCGCGCAACTGCGGCAGGCAAATAAAAAAGCCTCGTCGACGCAAATTGCTTTGCCGTCGCAAAGCCGTGAAAATAATTGCGGCTGTACGATTGTTGTCTGCAAAAGTACAATGTGATAAATAGTCAAAGCTTAGTGAGGATTTATCTCAAAGGCATTCAGGTTGTTTTGCCGGCTTTTTACGATACGGTTTGTTTGAAACACGGACAAAAGCGGGAAAAACTTGCCGCAGCGGTGCGCTTTAACCCGCTTGCGGTTTCTATAAAGATAGTATATAATTATAATATGCGCGAAAAACTTATAAATTCGGATGCGGTAAAACTCCTTTCCGGATACGACAAACTCGCTTTGGCAGTCAGCGGAGGCAGGGACAGTATGGCTCTGCTGGACTGGTTCGTGCGTTCGGGAGAATATAAAGGAGAATTTTTCGTCCTGCACGTAAATCACAATCTTCGCGGCGAAAATTCAGACGCGGACTGTGAACTCGTAAAAGAGTACTGCAAAGAAAACGGCGTGAAAATCGAGATTCGCAACGAAGACGTAAAGGGATTCTGTCAGAAGGGCGGTTACGGCATAGAGCAGGGCGCAAGACTGATAAGACGCGCTATTTTCAAAGAGATAACGGAAGGCAACGCTGCCTGCCGCGTGGTTACGGCGCATCATCTTCAGGATTTTGCAGAAAGCGTGCTTATGCACGTATTCCGCGGCAGCGGTATAGACGGGCTTTGCGGCATAAAAGATGACGACGGCGTCATGCTAAGACCTTTACTAAGGACTGAAAGAGCGCAGATAGAGAAATACGTAAGCGAAAACCGCGTGCCTTACCGCGACGACGAGAGCAATTTCGACCAGTCGTACAGGCGCAACTACATAAGAAATACCGTTATGCCTCTTATCAGAAAGGTTTATCCCAACGTAGACAATTCTCTCGCCTTTCTCGCAAAACAGGCAGGTTACGCAAAGAGTTATATTGACGCAAACAGCGTTTCGCCCGTGCTTGAAAACGGGGAGGCGGTGTTGGATATATCCGTTTTGGACGCGCCTTCCGCTCTTGCGTCGAGCAGCATTTTCAAAGCTCTCGAACTTATAGGAGCAAGGGTTGACTGCGAGGGCGTCCATATAGATTCAATAAAAGCTCTCAAGGATAAGAAAAACGGCACCCGTGTTTGTCTTCCGCATAATGTTGAAGTTGAAAAGCACAAAAACAAGCTGTATTTTTACCGCAAGAGAGAAAAGGACGAAAGGGTTTTGCCGTATACGGGAGAGAGCTTTTCGATAGGCGGTTACGAGGTTTGCATAGGACGGGAAGGCAAGCTGAGATTCGACCCATCCAAGATACCTTCGGACGCCGTGATAAGGACGAGAAGAGAGGGCGACAGGTTCAGAAAATTCAGGGGCGGAGAAAAATCGTTGGGCGACTATCTGACAGATAAGAACTGTCCTTTGCATCTCAGGGACAATCTTCCGCTGATAGCCTGCGGCAGCGAAGTGCTGTTGATTGCGGGCGTGGAAATATCAGACCGCATAGCCGTGGACGCAGACAGCGCGGAGGAAAAACACATAGATACAAAACGCCTGTTATAAAGGCTGTTGAACGGAGCATATATGTACGACGAAAACGTAGAAAAAGTATTGATTTCAAAAGAGCAGATTGAAAAACGCACGAACGAACTCGCAAGGCAAATCAACGAGGATTACCGCGGAAAGCGGCTCATCTTGATTTGCGTACTTACGGGTGCGATGGTATTTTTTGCAGACCTCATAAGAAAAATCGAACTGCCCGTAGAGGTGGACACGATAATCGCGTCCAGTTACGGTGCGGGCATGACGACGAGCGGCAGCGTCAGAATATCCAAGGATATAAAGTACGACATTTCGGGCAAGTCCGTTATTCTGGTAGAGGATATTATAGATACGGGCGTTACGCTCAAGACTCTCACCAAGATGCTTGCGACCCGCGCGCCCGAAAGTCTTAAGGTCTGCGCTCTTCTGGACAAGCCGTCGAGAAGAAAAGTGGATTTTGAAGGCGATTATGTCGGGTTCAGGATTCCGGACGAATTTGTGGTGGGATACGGGCTGGATTATGCGGAAAAATACCGCAATCTGCCTGAAGTCTGCACTCTGAAACCTCAGGGCAACTGATATGAAAATCCCGTCCGCGCTTGAAAAACTTTCGCAGGTTTTTCCGTCAAAACTATATCTCGTGGGAGGAGCGGTACGCGATGCGGTACGGGGAGTGGAAACCGAAGACTTCGATTTGGCAAGCGCAGCGACTCCGGACGAAATAAAAGAATCGCTGAAGGGCGGTGCGTTCAAAGTTGCGGACAGTTCTCCCAAGTTGGGAACGCTGATAATTTCAGGTTGCGGAGGGCGTTTTGAGCATACGACTTTCCGCACCGACAGCTATCCCGACGGCAGCGGAGTGCATAAGCCGGACAGTGTGGTTTTTACGACGGATATAGAGCTGGATTGCAGACGGCGCGACTTCAGGTGCAACGCGATATATTACGACGTCGCCGACAGAAAGATAGTCGACCCGCTCAACGGGGTTTACGATACCGAACATAAAATTCTGAGAACGACGCGCGACGCAGAAGAGGTTTTTTGCGAGGACGGTCTGAGGATTATGAGGCTAATCCGTTTTGTTTCGGTACTCGGATTTACGCCCGATTATGCGACGACTTCTGCGGCGAAAAAACTTGTGGAAAGGCTCAAAGACGTTTCGTCTGAAAGGATACGCGACGAACTCAACAAGATTTTGCAGGGAGAAAACTTTCTGAACGCGGCGGAACTCATGTGTCAGACGGGAGTACTAAAACAGATTCTGCCTGAACTCGATGAGAACGCAGTCGTGGTTCAGCCCGCCGCTTTTCACGCTTACGACGCTTTGAGGCACGCCTTTCACAGCGCAGCGGCGGCGAGAGAAGACATAAAGCTGGCGGCTCTGCTGCACGACGTGGGCAAAGCAGAGGCGATAAAACGCGACGGCAATATGCACAATCACGCTGAATACGGCGCGGTTACCGCAAGAGAGATAACCAAAAGACTGAAATATCCAAATGCGGTAATTGCGCAAACCGAAACGCTTGTGAGAGAACACATGTACGACATAAACGCCAACGCAAAGAGGACCAAACTGAGAAGATTCGTCGCAAAAAACCACGCCGTGATAGACAAGCTCATAGCACTCGTCAGGGCTGACAGCGTGGGTACGGGCGTATTTTCGGATTGTCCGAGGGCTGACAGATTTCAGGCAACTCTGGACGAAATGACAGAAGAAGGAACGCCCTTTACGCCCAAACAGCTCAAGGTAAACGGCGACGATATGAAAAAACTGGGCTTGAAGGGAGAAGAGATAGGAAAAACCCTTGAAACGCTGCTGGACGCTTGCGTCGACGGCAGGTTGAAGAACGAACGCGGCGCGTTGCTTGCGGCGGCAGAAAGGCTTGCCGGCGGCAGAACGCTGTAAAGGAGGTTGCTATGACGATTGCAGAAATACTTACCGTGGCTTTTGCGGGGGCGGCGTGCATATTCGCGCTTGCCGCGCTTATAGTCGCGATTATAAAAGGGAAAGGCAAGACGAACGGAGATACCGACACTATCGTGGATAACATAGGCGACGCGATAAACCTTATAAACGACAACGCGAGAAAGGAAACCGCTGCGGCAAAAGACGTCATAGTAACCGCGTTTTCTGCTGCGAATACGGCGACGGTAACGTCGCTTGACACTCAGCTCAAGAATTTCGGCGACAGCATAAGGGATTTCAAAGGCGACGTAAGCCGCAATCTGGACGAAATGAGGAGATTGCTCAGAGAAAACGAAGAGGCGACGCGCACCGCTTTCAACAACAATTTAGAGCAGGTCCGCAAGGAGTTCAAAGTCAGCGTCGACGATATGAGAAAGTCTGTCGCAGACGACCTCAAGAGCGTGAGGGAGGACAACGAAAAACAGCTCACTCAGATGAGAAAGACTGTTGAGGAAAAACTTGCAGAAACGCTGGATACTCGCGTCAAGAACGCCTTTGAACAGGTAAACAAGAGTCTTGAATCTGTACAGCGCAGTTTCGGCGAAATGAGAGAACTTACAGGCAGCGTACACAATCTCACCCGCGTTTTTGCCAACGTCAAGGCGCGCGGCAACTGGGGAGAAGTTTCGCTTGAAAGTCTGCTTGACCAGATACTGACTCCCGACCAGTACGAAAAGCAGTTTATGATTTCGCGTTCTGAAAACACCCGGGTTGACTTTGCGATTATAATGCCCGGACAGGGCGGAGAAAAGGTATATCTGCCTATAGATGCGAAATTCCCGATAACGGATTACGAAAATCTGATAGAGGCAAGCGAAAGAGGGGACGCGGCAGGCGTTGCAACTGCAAAAAAGCAGCTGTTTGACCGCGTAAAACAAGAGGCGCAGAGCATAAACAACAAGTACGTAAAACCGCCCAAAACCACAAATTTCGCTTTGCTATACGTGCCAAACGAGGGACTGTTTGCGGAGATAATACGCGACGGCGCGTTAGTGGCGGATTTGCAGGCAAAATACCGCGTAAGCGTGTGCGGACCTACTACGGTTACCGCGTTGCTCAACAGTCTGCAGATGGGTTTCACCTCTCTCAAAATACAGAAAAAGAGCGCGGAAATAATAAAGCAGATGTCAGGAATAAGGGCGGATTTTGCCAAGTTTACGGAACTTCTCGGCACGGTGCGCGAACGCGCGAAAAAGGTCATGGGCGCAATAGACGATTTGGACAAACGCAACGAGATGATAGGCAAGAGGCTTAAGAAAGTGGGAGAGATAGACGGCGGCGAAGTCGCGCTGCTCGAAGTCGCGGCGACAAAAGACGGGGAGGACAACGGATGAAAGCCGATTTGCATATACACAGCGTCTGTTCTGACGGCACCGACGAAGTGAAAACCATTGTCGCAAAGGCGAAAGACGCGGGCCTCAATCTTATTGCTCTCACAGACCACGACACAGTCAAAGGCGTAAAAGAGGCGGTTGAAGAAGGAAAAAAGCAGGGGATACGCGTGCTTAAAGGCATAGAAATGAGTACTTACGCTATTTGCGAAGTGCATATCCTCGGTTACTGCATAGATATTGAAAACGACGCGCTCAGAACGCGGCTCGAAGAGATAGAAAAACAGCGAAAAGAAAGGATTAAGGCGATACTGTCCAACCTTTCAAAGTACAACATATCGCTCAACGAAGAGAAGATATTCGACCGTGTGGGTACTGTGGGACGTATGCACATAGCAAAGCAGCTTATAGCAGGCGGCTACTGCCAGACGGTAACAGAGGCTTTCGACCGTTATCTGGGAGAGAGAGGCATAGCGTACGTTCCGTCCAAGAGGATTACTCCGCTTGAGGGCGTAAAGCTCATAAAGGCTGCCGGAGGCAGAGCGGTAATCGCTCATCCGCTCGTATTCTGCCAGAAAGGCAGGCTGGACGACCTTATCGCGGGACTGAAAACCTACGGACTGGACGGGATTGAAGTGTATTATCCCACGCATACCGCAGAAGACGTCGCAAGACTAAGTCAGCTTGCGAGAAAAAACGGGCTTTTCGCAAGCGGAGGAACGGATTATCACGGCGCGAACAAAAAAGGCGTTGAGCTGGGGTCGGTGGATTACACTCCCGACGTATTCGCGCTTGAAAAGCTGTCTTTGATAAAAAGAGATTACGGCAAAAACCGCAGAAGATGATTTTTTCTGCAAAAGCGTGATTTGATACGAAAAATACGACAAGCAAAAACGGCGGCACACGCCGTTTTTTCATTTTTACGGCACGAAGTACCGAAAACGATGAAATTGCCGCGGACAAAAGAATAAAAGCCTTCGTCTTTTTGCAAGAGTTATGGAAATAACTGTAAGCAAACGTGCGCAAAATTGACGATTGTAAGCGCAGACTAATAGTGTATGAAAAATAAATTTACGCTATTTTGTCTGACTGTATGTATATGCGTTTGTCTGGCTTTGCCGGTTGCACGTAGTTTTTTCGCAAGAGAAGAAGACGGAAAAGAGGCGTATTTTGCTCCGGAAACGGAATTTATCGCAAGTCATAGAGGCGGTTTATTGTATGGTACCGTCCTTGACGGAGAGGACGGCAGACAGACTGCTGCGCGTGGCGCAACGCTGATTTCTTCTTTTTCCACGACTTTCAACAGGGGAGTTTATGCGAGAAGTTACAATATTGCGTTGGCTTGCTCGAATTTCTGTTATTACAAAGTACCTGCAGGAGAAACGCTGTCTTTCAACGGCATTGTGGGAAAGAGAACCGCAGAGAGAGGATACAAAGAGGCAAAGGTAATAGAGAACGGAGAGTACGTACCTGGCATAGGAGGCGGAGTGTGTCAGGTGTCGACAACGCTTTACAACGCGTGGATAGGTGCCGGACTGGGAGTCGTCAGCGTAAGGGCGCACTCTTTGCCTTCTTCGTATTGCGGTATGTCCCGCGATGCGACCGTTTCTGACTGGATAGACCTCGTACTCGTCAACGACAGCTTGTCGGACGTAATAGTAAATGCGACGGTGAAAGGCAATGCGGTAAAGTTTGAGATATACGGCGCACCCACAGCTTTTACTTACAGATTTGAAAGCAGGCTGATAAAAAAGACGCCTCCTCCGGAACCCGTACTCGAATATGTGGACAGCATAGAAGGCGGGCTTGAAAGCAAGCAGATTTCGCCGTCAAAGAACGGATATATAACAGAGCTTGTCAGATACACATATCTCGACGGAGAGCTGACGGCGACAGACGTGCTGAGGCGCGACGTCTACAAGGGTATTCCTGCAAAGATACAGGTAAAAAGCAGCGACGACTAAAACTATATTGCGTTTAAGCTACACGGGTGCGTAAAAAGATTGAGGCAAGAGCATATTTTTCAAAATGCCGGATTATTATATAGAGATAAAAATCCGCGGAGAAAAATATGAATTTGTCTTTTGAGGCGAGCGGCGCGTTTAATATCGCCGCGGACGTCGTTTTGCTTATTGTCGGTTTTGTTCTCATAATAAAAGGCGGCGACCTGTTTGTGGACGCAGCGATAAAAATCGCACGCGCTGTCAAAGTCCCTGAAATAATCATAGGCGCGACTGTGGTTTCGATAGGGACCACTCTTCCAGAACTCATCACTTCTGCAACTTCTGTTATAAAAGCAGTATCTTCAAACGACGCGGCATTAATCGCGGGATACAATTCAATCGCCGTGGGAAACGCGATAGGCTCGATGATGTGCAACAGCGGACTGATTCTGGGGACTGTTATGCTGATAAAACCGCAGAAAACGGGAGAAGGATTTGCCATGAAGGGGATTTTTCTGTTGTTTGTCAGCGGGATTCTGTCTGTATTTGTCGCTACCGGCAGCGGGATTTCTATGTGGGAAGGGGTAGTTCTTCTCGCTCTCTTTTTAGTTTTTACAGGCATGAACATATACGAGGCGGCAGAGAAAAAGCCCCTTTATTCCTCCGTCAACGACGCGGCAGCAGCGTCGGCAAGCATAAGCATGACGGCGGCAGATAAGAAAAACGCGATAAAAAAAACGGCGGCAACCGCACTCTGTTTTGTTTCGGGTGCGCTTGCAATCGCTCTCGGTGCGGAACTTCTCGTGGACAACGCGCAGAGTCTTTGCTTGGGTATAGGAGTGCCGCAGCAGATAGTGGGGATTACCGTTGTCGCGATAGGCACGTCTATGCCGGAACTGGTTACGTCGCTTACTTCTCTGAGAAAGGGAACGGCGGATATAGGGCTGGGCAACGTAATAGGTGCAAACGTGATAAACGCAACCCTGCTTTTAGGACTTGTCGTCTGTATAAGCGGAGCGGGACTTCCAATTGACGATATAACCGCAGACGTCGCGGTATGGGTCATGCTTGCGATAGCGGCGGTACTCGTTCTGCCTGCCGTTGTACGAAAAAAGACAGCCGCTTGGCAGGGCGCGGCAATGCTCGCGCTGTATTTGGGATTTATAGTGTACAATATAACCGTGATTGTGATATAATAATACGCGAAGTAAATTTTGCGGTTTTCCGCATCGGAGGGAAAAATGGATTTTGTAACCAATTACAAAACGTGGATTGAGAAGTGCGACGCAAAAGAGAGGGAAGAACTGCTCGCGCTCGAAGGCGACGAAAAAGAGATAAAAGAGAGATTTACTCTGCCTCTTGCGTTCGGTACGGCAGGTATGAGAGGCACAATTGCTCTGGGCATATCCAACATGAACGTATACACCGTGGCTCGCGCTACAAAAGGTCTTGCGGATTACGTCAACGGTCTGGGAGCGGCTGAGGCGGAAAGAGGAGTGGTCGTATCTTACGACACGAGGCGCATGTCGTTTGAATTCGCTCTCATTACCGCAAGAGTGCTTGCCGCAAACAAAATAAAAGTCAGACTTTTTGAGGACGTCAGACCCGTTCCGATGTGCAGTTATGCCGTAAGACATACGGGCGCGATTGCCGGCGTAATGATTACCGCAAGCCACAACCCCAAAGAGTACAACGGCTATAAGGTTTACGGAGAGGACGGCGCGCAGATGTCGCCCGAGGCTACCGAGGTCGTTGTGGGATTTATAGAAAAAACCGACTATTTCGGTATAGAACTTGCTGACGTAAAGACAACCGAAAGAGCAGAGATTAAGGGCAAGGACAATTTCGCTCTCAACGATTATATCACCGTTATAGGCAAGAGCCTCGACGAGGATTATTATGCTGAGATTTCAAAGCTTTCTCTGTCGCCTGAGGCAGTCAGGGCGGAAGGCGCAAAGATAAAACTGGTTTACAGCCCTATCCACGGCAGCGGTTACGTTCCCGTTACCACCATGCTTGCGCGCATGGGGATAAAGGCAGAGGTAGTCGAGGAACAGAAGAATCCCGACACCGAATTTTCAACCGTCGTTATGCCCAATCCCGAACAACCCGACGCTCTCGCGTTAGGCATAAAACTTGCAGACAAGATAAGTGCTGACGTCGTTATAGGCACTGACCCTGACTGCGACCGTATGGGCGTGGCGATTAGGGACGATAAGGGCGTATTCACGTTGCTTACGGGCAACCAGATAGGCGCGCTGTTGCTGGATTATATACTGCTCAGACATAAAGAGAGAGGCGACCTTCCCGCAAACGGAGCGGTCGTCAAGACGATAGTTACCACAAACCTCGCTGACAAGATAGCGAAAAGTTACGGCATGACGGTTTACGACGTGCTGACGGGATTCAAGTTTATCGGCGAAAAGATAAAAGAGTGGGAACAGAACGGAAAGCACACCTTTATGTTCGGTTACGAGGAGAGTTACGGCTATCTTTCAGGCACTCACGCAAGAGATAAAGACGCGGTCGTCGCAAGCATGTTGTTTTCAGAAATGGTCTGCTATTATCAGTACAAGGGAAAGAAACTGTACGACAGACTTCAGGAGATATTCTCGACCTACGGCTATTTTGCTGAAACGAGCAAGTCTTTCGCTTTCAAAGGACTGGACGGGATGCAGAAGATGGCAGACATTAT
>CALWHB010000038.1 GCA_944380275.1 uncultured Christensenellaceae bacterium
AGTCTGTATTGTCATGCATTAAAAATAGGTAAAGCCGAGGAATTTTGTTTTAATGCCGAGATTTAATCGAGGGCGCGGTTGTGCCGCTTACTGGCAGAAATGTGTGTACAGAGCAAAATTATTAAATAGGCAGGGCTTATTTTTGTCAAAAGCCGCGGGGTAGTCTGTATTGTCATGCATTAAAAATAGGTAAAGCCGAGGAATTTTGTTTTAATGCCGAGATTTAATCGAGGGCGCGTTTGTGCCGCTTACGGGAATATAAGTATTGACGGAGCAGAGGTGTTGACCGGGTAAAGGTACATGGAAAAGTATCGAAGTGGCGGGGGATATTTATCTCTTTGTATGCAATTTTTTGCCGCAGTATAAAGCTTACGAAAAACTTACAATTTTCTGACTGCGTCGTGATAGTCCGTAATTTTAAGTTCTGCTAAACTCAAGGTGTACACAAAAGGAGACTTAATATGAAAATCAAAAAGATAGTTGTTCTTGCGGCAATATGCGTTGTCGCGGCAGTAACGTGTGCGGCTATGTTCGTAGGATGCGGTACTTCGGGCGCACAGGAAGTTATAATCACGGGTTCGACTTCGGTAACTCCGCTTATGGAAAAACTTGCCGAGGCGTTTGAGGCTAAAAATCAGGACGTTACGATTCTGATAACCGGTTCAGGTTCTTCTCAGGGAATTGCCGACGCGCAGAAAGGAGCTTGCGAGATAGGTATGTCTTCAAGAGCTCTCAAGACTGAAGAACTCGAAAACCTCGAATCTATAGAGATTTGCAAAGACGGCATCGCTATCATAGTCAACAAAAACTGCGAACTCACAAACGTAACCAGCGAGCAGGTTTACGATTTGTATGCTCAGGGCACCGCGATAGGAAACGTGAATACTCCTATCAACCGCAGCAACGGCAGCGGTACGAGGGACGGTTTCAACGAACTTATCAAAAACGCTGACGGCAACAGTCTGAAAGAACTTAAAGAACTCAAAGGCGAAACCCAGGACCAGACGGGCAGCGTGATAGAAAGAGTTGCTGGAGCCGAAAACGTAATGGGATACATTTCTCTGGGTTCTCTCAACGACAGAGTGAAAGCGGTATCTCTCGACGGGGTAGAGGCAAGCGTGGAGAACATAATGTCAGGTGAATACAAACTCCAGCGTCCGTTTGTTCTCGCGGTAAAGAAAGGAGCAACGCTCAGTGACGCGGCACAGAGATTCCTCGACTTTATCCGCAGCGATGAAGGCAAACAGATTATCAGAGATTTCGGATGCATAATCTGACGTCGTTATGAAACAAGGTTTTAATTTAAGCAAAATAAAAGAAGGCGTCGCTAAAGCGGTATTCGCTTTGGCGGCGTGCTTTGCCGTTTTGTCTGTGGCGGCTATAATAGGCTATCTTCTTTACGCGGGTATACCTGCGTTCAGAGAAACGGGAGTGGGTAATTTTCTGTTTTCGACGACATGGGCACCGGGGTACGACGGTCCCGCGTCTGAAAAATTCGGAATACTGCCAATGATAGTGGGTTCGACTATAGCTACAGGAGGCGCGTTGCTCATAGGCGGCACGCTCGGCGTGGCGGTAGCCGTTTTTATAGTGTATTTTTGCCCTGCAAAATTCAAAATGCCGCTTGTTCAGACCGTCAGCGTGCTTGCAGGGATACCCAGTGTGATTTACGGCTATTTCGGACTGAAACAGATTGTTCCCGCGCTCGCGGCGATAAGTCCTAACGGAAACGGTACGGGAGTCCTTGCGGTTTCTCTTGTGCTGGGTATTATGATTCTGCCCACGGTAGCCAGCCTTACCAAAGACGCGCTTGAGGCGGTTCCTGCCGCATATTACGAGGGCGCGCTTGCTCTGGGACTTACAAAAGAGCAAAGCGTATTCAAGGTGCTTGTGCCGTCTGCAAAAAGCGGAATATCGACGGCTTTAGGCTTAGGGATAGGCAGAGCAGTGGGGGAAACGATGGCCGTGATAATGGTTGCCGGCAACACCGTGCAGTTCCCCAAAGGACTGTTTGACGGTTTTATGACTCTTACCGGAAATATCGTTATGGACATGTCTTATGCCTCCGGCGTACATAGGAGCGCGCTGGTCGCAACGGGATTCGTTCTGCTGTTGTTCATACTCGTACTGAACGGGATTCTCTATGCTGTAAAGGGCAAAGGCAGAAAGGAAAGGAGAAAATTCAGGTTTTCGATAAAAAACGCGGGAGATAAAGGCGCGTCCAAAGTCGGAAACGCGTTGGCAGGGTTTTACAACCGCTGTGCCGACGGAGCAGCAGAGATTGCGCAAAAAGTAAAAATGACCGCCTTAAAGGCGACAGATAAGATATCTTGTGCGACAAACGCGGCGGTGACTGCAGTTTTAGGAAAAGGCACGGATAAAGAAGGAAAACCGATATATAAAAAAGCCGGCGGAGGTTATATCGTACTCAAGGTTTTGTGCGCTGTCGGCACCTTGATTATGGTGGCGTCCGTTGCTTATCTGATAGGCTTTATCGTTGTTAAAGGAACGCAGGCATTTATAGAGACAGGCTTTGTCAACTTTATGTTCGGCAAGGGCGGCGCAGGAAAAAATTCGCTTGCTCCCGCATTTGTCAGTACGGGTGCGTTGATAGGGATTTCGCTTGCTATTTCGCTCCCGATAGGCGTGTGCGCGGCGATATATCTCGTTGAATACGCAAAGAGCGGCAGCAGGATAGTAAAGGTAATAAGACTGTTTACAGATACGCTTTCCGGTATTCCGAGCATAGTTTTCGGACTTTTCGGAGTGATTGTTTTCAACGACGCGCTGGGACTGGGATACAGTCTGCTTTCAGGAGGGCTTACGCTTTCGGTAATGATTCTGCCTACGGTCGTAAGAGCAGTCGAAGAGAGTCTTCTCAACGTTCCGCTGTCTTACAGAGAGGCGAGTTACGCTCTCGGCGCAGGTAAAATCCACACGATAGGAAAGATAGTTCTGCCTTGTGCGCTCAAAGGCATATTGACAGCAACCGTACTCAGCGTGGGACGTATCGTCAGCGAATCTGCCGCGTTACTTCTGACAGCCGGCTCGGTAAAGAATATGCCGAGAGGGATTACGTCGCCCGGCAGCAGCTTTGCCGTAATGATGTATATGTATGCAAGCGAGGGGTTGTATATGAACGAGGCTTATGCGACTGCGCTTGTGCTTATTGTGATAGTAATAGCTATAAACGCCGTCATTTTTGCTATAGGACCTAAAAAGGAGAAAAAAATTGAAAGAAAAAAGAATAACGGATAAATTTGAAGTAACAGACGTTGCAGTAAGTATGAAAAACGTGAACCTTTATTACGGTGCGTTTCAGGCTTTGAAAAATATAAATATGGACGTCGCGAAGGGTGAGATTACGGCGTTCATAGGCCCGTCGGGGTGCGGAAAGTCGACTCTGCTCAAGTGTATAAACAGGATGAACGACCTTGTCGAAGGTTGCAGGATAGAAGGAACTTTTGAAATAGGAGGCAGGAACATATACGGCGCGGGAGTCGACCTGCAGACGCTCAGAAGAAACGTAGGTATGGTATTTCAGAAACCCAACCCGTTTCCCGTAAGCGTGTATGACAACATTACTTACGGCCCCAGACTTTACGGTATCAGAGATAAAGCAACGCTGTCTGCGATTGTTGAAGACAGTCTTAAAAGAGCCGCGATGTGGGACGAACTCAAAGACAGACTGGACAAATCTGCACTTGCGCTTTCAGGCGGACAACAACAAAGGCTTTGTATAGCGAGAGCTCTTTCAGTACAGCCGCAGATATTGCTTATGGACGAACCTACCAGCGCGCTTGACCCTATTTCTACAGGCAAGATAGAAGAACTTTGTGCGGAACTGAAGGAAAAAGTAACTATTATAATAGTAACTCACAATATGCAGCAGGCGGCGAGAATATCCGACAAGACGGGTTTTTTCTTGCTGGGAGAACTCATAGAGTATGCATCGACAGAGAAGATTTTTTCTAATCCCGAAAAAGAGCAGACAGAACGTTATATTACGGGAAGATTCGGTTGATACTCGCTGCGCGCTTGCGCATAAACGGTATAAATGTTATATTAACAAGGAGAGAATATGGAAAACGGACTGGAAAACAGACTGAATAAACTCAAGAGCGATTTTGCAAAGATGTGCAGAACGGTTGAAGGTATGCTCGCGTCGGCAAACGCTCTGCTTATAAAACCCGACAGAGCGGGTGCGGCAGACGTTGTCAAGAAAGACAAACTCGTAGACGAGGCAGAGGCGGATATAGAAAACGGCTGTATGAGATTGTTGCTGCGCAATCAGCCTTTTGCCAAGGACTTCCGCGACGTATCGTGCATACTCAAGGCGATAACCGACGTTGAGAGAATAGGCGACCAGGCAGCGGATATAGCGGGGATTTCTATGTCTTTCGACAGCTCCGCAGAGGAAAAAACTTTGCTCAAAATGGGTACGCTTGCGCTTGCGATGGTAAGAGATTCTGTAAACTCTCTTCTGAACGAGGACGTTGAGCTTGCCGAAAAAACACAGATTCTCGACGACGAGATGGACGAACTTTTCGACCTTGCGTGTAAAGAAATCGTCCGCAAAATACAGCAAAATCCCGCATTTGCGGGTACGGCGGCGGAACTTCTTATGATTGCCAAATACTATGAACGTATTGGCGACCATGCCGTCAACATATGCGAGTGGGCTGAATTCGGCAATACGGGGATTCACTGCAAACATCAATGAACGAACTTATTTATATTATCGAAGACGACGAAGGTGTGCAGGAAGTTTACGAAAGCGCGTTCGAAGGGCTTTACGATGCGCGCATCTTCGGCAGCGGCAAAGAATTTTTCGACGCTTTCAACAAGCAGAAACCATCTCTCGTGATTGTCGACATAATGCTGCCGGATATGGACGGCTATGCGATTATTACAAATATCCGCGCAAGGGACGAGAGAATACCGGTAATAGTCGTGTCTGCAAAAACGGACGAAATGAGTTTTGTCAAGGGATTGAACAAGGGTGCGGACGACTATATGGCGAAACCCTTTTCGGTAATGGAACTGCTTGCCAGAGTAAAAGCGGGATTAAGGCGCGCAAAACTGTTCGTAAAGGCTCACGGCGACTTTGAGGTGGACCGCAACAATTACCGTATATTTTATAAGAAAGAGGATTTGCAGCTGACGCTCAAGGAATTTAAATTGTTCGGATACCTGCTTTCCGCAAGCGGCAGAACCGTTCCCAGAGAAGAGCTTTTCTGCGAAGTTTGGGGAGAAAACTTTATGGGCGAAACGCGCGCCCTCGATATGCATATTGCAGAGATTAGAGTCAAACTTGCAAAATGCGGCGCACCCAGCGTCATACAGACCGTAAGAGGCGTGGGCTACAGGGTGGAACAATGAAAAAGAAGATAATAATTCAGAGTTTCGTCATATCGCTCGTTACCGCGCTTGTCGTGTTTTTTTCAAGCATAGCAACTTATTACAGCGTGCAGGAGCGCAAAATAAAAGAGGAAATCACGTCTGACGCAAAAGTTCTTGCTCAGATAGCTGCCTCTGACCCTTATGCGCTTGAAGAGGTTTCCGACTTTGGCAACGCTCGAATTACATTGACGGACGGCGAAGGAAACGTTGTTTTCGACAGCGTAAAAAGCGACAGCGAGAATATGGAAAACCACGCGGAAAGAGAAGAAGTTGTCGCGGCTCTTGCAGGCAATCCCAAAGTTGTGAAGAGGTATTCTGAAACTTTGGGCAGAGATATGTTCTATTACGCTCTGTTAGTGAGGTCAGAGCAGGGAACATTTGTCGTCAGAGTGGCGAAAAACGCGGCGGATATATGGTTGTTTACAGGTATAGCTTTCGTATACGTGGCAGTCGCCCTCGTCGTTGCGTTTGCGCTGTCATATGTGCTTGCGCGCAACCTTTCGTCTAAAGTAGAAGGCAGACTTACTCAGCTCAGAGATGCGCTGAGGAGCGCGAACAGCGGAGATTACTCTATACGTCCTTGCGAAACTTCGGACGCTCTCGATTTTTCGATAATCAGCGAACTTAACGAACTTGCCGCATCGCTCAGCGATAACTATGAAACGCTGAGAAAAGAGAAGGCAAAACTGGACAGCGTCGTTTACAATATGACTCAGGGGTTAATCGTCGTCAACAAGGACGAAACCGTCGTTCTCAGAAATAATGTCGCCGAACAGCTTACGGGCAGGGTAAAAACGGGCGCAAAACTCATCAATATGATAGACGACGAGGTCTTGCTTAATAAGCTGCGCGGTATACTCAAAAGCAGAGAGAACGAAACCTTTCCTTACGAATATGGGGGAAAGGACCTGGTAATAAACGCTTTTACTCTAATGTTGGGTGGAGAGAACGACAATCTGGGGGTAATCCTCATAAGCGACGTAACCAAGGAAAAAGAACTTTCGAGGCAAAAGAGTATTTTCTTTGCCAACGCGTCGCATGAGCTTAAGACTCCGCTTACGTCGGTACAGGGACTCAGCGAAGTTCTTCTGTCGCGTACGGACGAAAATTCTTCTGATTATAAATATATCAGACGCATTTATACCGAGAGCGTACGTCTGCACAACATCGTAATGGATATGCTTTATATCAGCAGACTTGAATCGCGCGAAATTGCGAGGAACAGGGAAAAAATCGAGCTTTTGCAGGTGATAAACGAATCGGTACAGGCTTACAGAGGCGAAATTACGGATAAAAACATCGTTGTGTCTATTGACGGAAATGCTTGCGTCGAGGGCGACGGACATAATCTTTACGAGTGTTTCAACAACGTCCTGGGCAATGCCGTTCATTACAATAAACAAGGCGGCAGTATCGACGTCAATATCGAAGAAAAAGACGGGAACGCGGTCGTTACGGTACAGGATACCGGCATAGGCATCGCAAAAGAACATCTGCCGTATATATGCGAAAGATTTTACCGCGTTGACAAAAGCCGTTCAAAGCAGACCGGAGGTACGGGACTGGGACTGTCTATCGTCAAGCACGTCGTCGCGCTTTACGGGGGCAGACTTAAAATAGACAGTTCCGAAGGAGAAGGAACGATTGTGGAGATAACGCTGCCGCTGAAACGTTAAACATGTTTTCGACTCTCGTTGCGAGGGTCGATTTTTTTATTTGTTATTGAATACGGACAGCGTGTGTGGATACAACCGGGGCAGATAATGTAAAGGAAAAAACTTAACATTGCAAAATTTTTGTCAAAACAAGGTACAAATTTTAAAAAGCATCTTTTATTTGTATTTTTTGTATGTTATAATATTGACAAGGAAAAGCTCTACGCGATTACGCGGGGGCGAAGGAGGCAAATTATGCGTATAGAAATCAATGCAAGAAATTATCGGGTCAGCGACAGATTGAGAGAAATCATCGAAAAAAAGATGGAAAAATTCTCTCGTTACTTTGAGGACGACGCTAAAGCGGTCGTAACTCTCAGAGAAGTCGGCAAAGATAAATACGCGATGGAAATCACAATCTTTTTCGGCGGCAACATGGTCAGGAGCGAGGTCGTATCGGACAATATGTACAATAATATAGACATAGCTCTCCCCAAAATAGAAGGACAGATAAGAAAACACCGCACGAAACTGGGCAAGAGAATCAAACAGACGGCTATCGACGAGGCAAGCATTTATGAGCCGCAGCCCGCACAGGAGAAAAAACGCGAGCTTGTCAGGACAAAGACTATCGACCTCAAGAAAATCAGCGTGGAAGAGGCTCTCGAAGAGATGGAACTCGTCGACCACGACTTCTATATATTCCTCAACGAAAAGACGGGCAAAGTCAACGTCGTTTATCGTCGTACGGACGGCAATGCGGGGCTTCTCGACCTGACTTATTCGGGATAAAGACGTAATGACTGAACTAAAAAATCAACCGCCTCCGTAAGGGGGCGGTTTTTTTTGAATATTATCTTTAAACTGATTTATCAGGTCGTTATGCTTTTTTATTTCAGCGTTTTGTCGCGCTTTCTTATATGTAATGATTGCGGTTTTAAGCAATTTGCCTGCAAAACAGATTTTATTGTATTGACCGATTTTTGCGCTATGTGTCTGTTATTCTGCTTTAGCGCGCATAATGTAATCTTCCATTACAAAGCCTTCGCCTATCTCTGTGTCCAGAGTGCGCTCGTTTTTGAAACCGTTGGCAAGGTATGCTTTTATTGCCCTAAAGTTGAATTTGTTCACGTGCAGATAGACAGAGGGGTAGCCCAGTTCAAGCGCGCGTCTTTTGACGAATTTAAGTGCGGCAGAGCCTATGCCTTTGCCTCGTACCTTTGCAAGAGTATAGAGCTTTGACAAAAAGAGAGAGTCTGCCTCTTTTTCAAGTACGATGTATCCGCACGTTTCTCCGTCAGATACGATGCTGTAAAATTCCGCACCGTCGTCAAACAGTCGTTTCATTGCTTTTTCGCTCTGAAAGTTGTTGACCATATAATCAATCTGTGAGTCTGATATTATCCCTTTGTAACACTCGTGCCATATTTCGTCTGCCATTGCGGCTATGTCTTTTATGAGCGAGGGGTCTTTTACTGAAACGATTTCTGTCATAGATTTATTATAATACTTTGCGTCGCGCGCTGTCAAACGCGGGCGCGAAACAGAACAAAAATAATTGTCTTTTACGCGCGGATAATATATAATGGGAAATATGAAGAAAGCGGCAGTAGTGATAATTCTGATAATTGCGTGTGCTTTAGTGTTGGTATCGTGCGACACTAAAGACGACGTTACCTATTATCAGGAAACCGTTGTCGGCAAGTACGGCGACGGAATAAGATTGATTGGGATAGTTACGCCCGAAGTCGAGCCGACCTATCTTACCGACCTGCCGCGCATAGAAAAAGAGATTTATTTCGATACAAGACTCGAAGGGTGGCATTTCAGCGGCATTTACGTCGTAAAGGGAGAGAAGATAACGATAACTCTGCCGGCAGACAAGGCAGACGGTTCGATAGTGGCTGCCGTGGGCAGGTATCTGCCTTCGTCTTCTGTCTTCAGGGTCGCTTTGGACAAACCCGAAGTTACTTTCGTGTCCACGACATCAGGTCTTCTCGACATCAATCTGGGCAACTGTTACGGCGACGATTTCTGGAAACTCAGCGTTTCGGGAGGCGTAGCCGCGTCGTATTACAGACTGGGTATAGACAGAACCGCAGAGTGGGAAGACAGCGTGGGTTACGCAGTTGCGGACGCGACTAATGTCAGGATATATCTTCCTGCCGAAAACATAGATTCTTCGTCAGACGTAGAGAAAGCCGTCGCGTGGTGGCGTTCTCTTTGCGAATATCTGGACAATCACGTGATAGGCGATTTTGCTGCCGACAAATTATCTCCGACCGACGTGTTTGTGGGGCAGCATATCTCCGCGCCGTATTACGACAAAAAAAGCGACGTGCTGTATGTGCCGTCGTCTTATGCAGACATCATGCTTGACGTAGATGCGTTGGCTGACGGAGCGGCATGGGATTTGATTCTTCAGCTGAGCAAAGGGAAGGTCGCTTACGCAGGATTGAACGACGTGCATGCAGAAGTCGCACAGGTTATTGCCGCCGGTGCTTACGTTACGTTGACGGACGGCATTGCCGATTCTTCTTGCGGAGATGAATATTGGATTAATAACGCTTATGAGTGCCTCAGGATGAGTATGAACGGGGAGCTTGCGTCTTACGGAAATCTTTCCGCATACGTAAACCTGATTCACTCTTTCGGTGCGGAAAAAATTGTTGCTGCTGCGATTGAATATCTTAAACAGTCGCAGATTCAGAGCGATACTTCACAGGAACAGACAACAAAAGCCGATTCTCTCGCGCAGTATCTTACAGATGTTTTTGCTGCGGAAGGAAGCGACCTTGAGCCGTATTTCGAAAAATGCGGAATCGAAGTCGTAAAAGCCGCAGAGGGGCTTGCGGCTTATGTTCCGTTGCAGAGTAAATACGCACTCGGCGCGGAGTGCGCGGCGGATAAAACCGGCATCACGGTAAATTCCGGAGAAACAGCTTATTTCGATTTTGCCGAAGGATATTTGTCTGCAGCCGGGGAGAGCAGACTCGTTAAAGTTCTTTTGGGCGGTAAAGAGTGGCTGCCGCAACAGGACGGACTTTATGCTTACAGACCCGACGACAGCTTAATCAGTCAGGATTTTACCTTGGTTTACGAGGCAGACGGACAGACGGTTACGCGTGCCGGAAGGTTTACCTGCAATATAGAAGTTTCGGTGTTTTCCAGATACGAAAACGTGCCGTGGAGAGATATGAAGACGGCTGTCAAAGAATACGAAGAATCCGGCGCGGAATATCTTACGAATACCAGCGCGGTGTTTAAGGCTGAAATTCCGCAAAACGACGAAGTGGACGACAGTGTTTACACTTTCAGCGTGAACAAGGGCGTTATTCAGGTCGAAGAAACCGCGACTTATCAGATTTATCTGAAAAATAAGGGTATGACGCGCGTTGATTTCGGTGTGCCGGAATATATGTTCACGATGTTTGAAAATACCCTCACGGTAACCGAATATACGGATTTGCTCTGTTACGAAATAGAACTTCAGAAAGACGTAGCCTATTATTACGATATGTATATCCTCGCCACGAAAGGCAATGCCTATGCCTGCCTCGGCATAAGCAAAAAAGGAGAAACGCAAATCAATGACATCGACGACGGATACCTCGTATATCACAGCTTTACCAAAGACGACGCGGCTGATTACAGCGCGCCCGCGCTCATCCCGGATACCTTCCGATACGTGAAAGAAGGCAGAAAAAACTTTGACGACCTGAAAGTCGCGCTTGCCGAATATCCTGCGCCGGCAAACGGTTCAAGCGTTTCTGCGGCTACCGATGCGAACGACGATACTTCCTTTACCTCTAAAGACGCGGCGGTGCAGACTTATCTGTTTGAACTCGAAGAAGTTGTCAATGCCGATTACGTTGTGCTTAAGACGGGTACGAGCGGCGTGAATTACGAACTTTCGTACAGCTCAGACGGCGAAAGTTTTACCGTATGCGACAAAGGCGTTCTATCTAAAATAATAGACGTGGATTTTGTCAGACCGCAACAAATCAAAGCAGTAAAACTTACGCTGACATCGGATACCCCGTTTGCGGGAGTAATAAAGGATATCTATTTCGGTTCATATACAAAAAACGCCACAATCGTGCCGTCCAACAGCAGTCGCGTTCTGTATCAGGGTAAATGGCAGTACAAAACGGGAGGCATAAGCGTAAACGGCTGGATTCTTGAAAGTTACGGCGACGACGCGGCGATAGAATTCAATTTTTACGGTACGAGTATATCCGTATATTGCGTTAAGGGCGACGTTTACGGCAATATGCAGATATACGTCGACGGCAAACAGTATGCCGCAGTTGACCTGAGCAGTAAGGAAACGCAGTATGATTGCAACGTGTTTTCTGTGGATTTTCAGACTCCCGGCAAACACAGAATAAGGATTGTTCCGTCGTCAAACGACGATATAATCAATCTGGATTATTTTACGGTAGTTTACGCCGTTCAGGAAGATGCTAATCCTGAGGTGGGAAATCTGTGGTATTTTGCGATAATTCCCACAGCTTTGCTTGTTATATTTGCGGTATGTTTGGCTTTGGACATAATCGAAAGACACAATAAAAAACACAAGATTGCACAAAAGTCAGGGCAAATCCCCTCTGATGAGAAGGAAGAGGAAAGCGAAAGTTAAAGCTGAATTACCGTCAAATTTTCTGAAAATACGGTTTAGATTAAGCGGCGTAATGCCGCTTTTTTCATCTCTTAATATACGTAGATGGATATAAATATCTGAATCAAATATGAGATAGGGACATAATTTTGGATATAAATTCTGAAATATGAAGAACAGGCACTTCGGAACAGCAACTTTTCAACATATCGACAATTGCGATTTGTCAAGATATGTTTACTTAGGTTGATAAACAAGATATTTGCTGCTATGAGTAAAGCGCGTGCGGCTTGAGAGAAAATCGCTTTAACGCGCGCGTATGTAGCCAATTGCAAAGTTTTCGTCAAATTTTCAAAAGTTGTCATTAAAGTGTTGACATTTGCATATAATGGGGTATAATTAGATTTAGCAGTCAAGAGGTGCGATTGCTAACAATTGCGCAAACAGATTGCCAAAACAAGGACGCGCAAGACAAGGAGGGAATATGGACGACAGATTGTCAGAACGCAAAAAGAGAGTTTTGCAGGCACTCGTGGACAGCTATATCAGCGACCCTCAGCCTATCTCGTCTTCTGCGATACAGTCCAGATATATGCCTGAAGTTTCCTCCGCGACCATAAGGAGCGAACTGGCTACTCTCGAAGAGCTGGGGTATCTCGTACAGCCTCACGTCAGCAGCGGCAGAGTGCCTTCTTCAAAGGCCTACAGGTTTTACGTCGATTGCATGATTCAGAACGGCTGCGACGATACCGACGTGCTTAAGGAGAGGTTTGAAACCAACTTCAGGTCTGTCGAAGAACTTGTAAAAAATACCGCAAAAGTCGTGAGCGACGCTACAAATTACACCTCGCTCATGGTGTTTACGGGGACGGAAAAAGTGGTTGTCAAAGAAGTCAGACTTGTGGACCTCCTCGACGGCAGCGCGCTTGTCGTAATCATTACAGACAGCGGCGTGCTTAAAGACAAGATGGTCAGCATCCCCAACGACGCAGAGGGCGGATACGTGGAAATCGCCAACAAACTGCTCAATGCGACGTTTGCAGGAAAGAACCTTGCTGAAATTCAGCATTACGAAGAACCTATGGAACAGACCTTTGAGGCTTACAGAGGACTTTTCAGACAGGTCGTCGAGATGATTGAAGAATACAGAAAGACGCGCGACAGTCAGCTTTACCTTGAGGGCGAAGACAAGATTTTTGAGTATCCAGAATCCAAAGACGTGGACAATGTCAGAAGTTTTGTGTCAATCATATCCAAAAAGGAAAAACTGCACGAGTTGGTCAAGGGCGACGGAAACGTGGAATTTGACGTCAAGATAGGCGACGAAGAATCAGAAGATTTGAAAAACATGGCTCTCGTTACCGCAAAATATACGGTGGACGGCAAAGAGGTGGGACACGTAGGCGTGATAGGACCTCAGAGGATGGATTATAAAAAAGTTATGTCGGTGCTCCGCAGACTGGGCGGCGCGCTGGAAGACAACGGAGATAGCGACAATGGCTGAACAGAAAAAGAAAAATACTAAAAAGCAAGAACAGGAAAATAGCGAAAAGGAAGAAAAAGTGCTGGGCGAGCAGCAACCTGCCGAAGAGAGCGAACCTTCTCAAGAAGAAAAGGCTCAGGCGGCTGTGCAGGAACTGTTTGCTAAGTATGTAAGACTTCAGGCTGACTTTGAAAATTACAAAAAACGCAACAGAGAAACTGCGACCGTCATGTACGAAGAAGGTGTAGCGGACGTCATTTCTGACATCCTGCCCACTCTCGATTTCCTCGATATGGCGATTGCCTCGCAGAAAGACGAATCCTTCAGACAGGGACTCGAACTGGTGAAAAAAGCGTTTCTCGACGCGGTAGGTAAATACGGAGTCGAAGAGATAGACGCTCTCGGCAAAGAATTTGACCCCAACGTACACGAGGCGGCGATGAACCGCGAAGACCCCGAAAACGCGGGTAAAGTCGTGGACGTACTCAAAAAAGGTTATATCCGCAAGGGCAAGGTGTTAAGACATCCGCTTGTCGTTGTGGGACAATAATACAAAATACAATCAAAAGGAGATATTATTATGGCAAAAATAATCGGCATCGACCTCGGTACCACAAACTCGTGCGTAGCCGTTATGGAAGGCGGCGAAGCCACCGTTATCGCAAACAAAGAAGGCGCGAGAACGACTCCGTCAGTAGTCGGTTTTGCTAAAAACGGCGAAAGACTGGTAGGTCAGGTTGCAAAAAGACAGGCGGTTGCAAACGCAAGCCGTACCGTCAGTTCTATAAAAAGACATATGGGCAGCGATTACAAGGTGAAGATAGACGATAAGAGCTATTCTCCCCAGGAAATCAGCGCAATGATTCTTAAAAAACTCAAGGACGACGCAGAGTCTTACCTCGGAGAAAAAGTTTCGCAGGCGGTAATAACCGTTCCCGCGTACTTTACCGACAGCCAGAGGCAGGCTACAAAGGACGCAGGTAAAATCGCCGGACTCGAAGTTCTCAGAATTATCAACGAGCCTACCGCGGCGGCTCTCGCTTACGGCCTTGACAAGGGCGAAAACAAGGGACAGAAAGTCCTCATTTACGACCTCGGCGGCGGTACTTTCGACGTTTCCATCCTTGAGATAGAGGACGGCGTCTTTGAAGTTCTCGCAACCAACGGCGACACTATGCTGGGCGGCGACGACTTCGATAAGCGCATTATGGATTATATCCTCCAGGAATTCGAGAAGAAAGAAGGTATTAAAATTTCTGACGCTCCCACTCTCCAGAGAGTAAAAGAGGCGGCTGAAAAAGCTAAAATCGAGCTTTCAGGCGTTATGAGCACCAATATCAACCTGCCTTTTATCGCAATGAGCGCGGACGGTCCCAAGCATATCGATATGGATTTGTCGAGAGCTAAATTCGACGCTCTGACAAGCGACCTCGTAACCAGAACGATTACTCCGCTCAAAAAGGCTATGGCTGACGCAGGACTTACCAACGCGGATATTTCAAAGGTAATCCTCGTGGGCGGTTCTACCAGAATCCCCGCTGTCGTGGAGGCGGTAAAGAACATAACCGGCAAAGAGCCGTTCAAGGGTATCAACCCCGACGAGTGTGTGGCTCTCGGCGCGGCTATTCAGGGCGGCGTCCTGGGCGGCGAAGTAAAAGACGTGCTGTTGCTTGACGTAACCCCGCTTTCTCTGGGTATCGAAACCATGGGCGGCGTGTTCACAAAGCTCATCGAGAGAAATACAACTATCCCGACGTCAAAATCTCAGGTGTTCTCGACCGCAGCGGACAATCAGCCTGCAGTAGACATCAGAGTCCTTCAGGGCGAAAGACCTATGGCGAACGACAATAAAGAACTGGGACGTTTCCAGCTTGACGGTATCCCCCCGGCACCGAGAGGTATTCCGCAGATTGAAGTTACCTTCGACATCGACGCGAACGGTATCGTAAACGTAAAGGCTGTGGACAAAGGTACCGGAAAGACTCAGAGCGTTACTATCACTTCTTCTACAAACCTTTCTGACGACGACATCGACAGAGCGGTAAAAGAGGCTGAAAAGTATGCTGAAGAGGACAAGAAACGCAAAGAACTCGTCGACGCGAAGAACGACGCAGACCAGATGATTTTCGCTACTGAAAAGGCTATGAAAGAGAGCGGCGACAAACTGAGTGAAGAGGACAAGAAGACTTTGCAGGATTCTGTCGACAAGGCTAAAAAAGAACTCGAAAGCGCGGATACCGCAGAAAAGGCAAGAGCTATAATCGAAGAACTCAGCAAACAGAACGCGCCTGTATTCACAAAGCTGTATCAGGCGGCGCAGCAGGAGGCTCAGGCGGCTCAGAACGCTCAGAATAACCAGGGCGCGGGCAACAACGGCGACGACATCATCATCGACAACGAAAATCCCGACGACAACAACGGCAATAACTGAATAAGACATTGACACGACTTGCAGGGAGGAGAAATCCCCCCTGTATAGTCATATAAAGGACTATGGCAAAAAACTATTACGAAATCCTCGGCGTTGACAAGAACGCGGACGAAGAAACCATCAAAAAGGCTTACCGTAAACTCGCGATGAAGTATCATCCCGACAGATATTCGACTGCGAGCGACGCTGAGAAAAAACAGGCCGAGGAGAAATTCAAAGAGATAAACGAGGCGCACGACGTGCTTTCCGACCCTCAGAAACGCAGTAATTACGACACTTACGGCAATCCCGACGGACCGCAGTTCGGAGGAGCCGGCGGAGGCGGATTCAGCGGATTCGGAGGAGAAGGATTCGGAGGGTTCGGCGATATCTTCAGCGAGCTGTTCGGTTTCGGCGGCGGCAGGAGCGCAAATCCCAACGCGCCCAAGAGCGGAGAAGACATTTCGGTAAGACTCAATCTCACTTTTGAAGAGGCATATTTCGGCGTTACGAAACAGATACGCGTGATGCGCGACGAAGAGTGTCCCGACTGCCACGGCACGGGTGCGAAAGACGCGTCGTCCGTCAGCGTGTGTCCTTACTGCAAAGGTACGGGATATATCAGACGCGCGCAGAATACTCCGTTCGGACAGAGAGTCGTGCAGACGGTATGCCCTCATTGCGGCGGCAAAGGCAAAGTCATTGCGGACAAGTGCAAGACATGTAAAGGCAACGGATATATACGCAGAGAAGGCGTGGTAACCGTAAAAATCCCCGCAGGTGTGGATACGGGCATGAATATAATCGTGCGCAACGAAGGCAACTGCGGCAGAAACGGCGGCAAAAAAGGCAGCCTTATCCTTGTGGTTTACGTACAGGAACACCCGCGTTTCAAACGTATGGGCAGCGACCTCTATATGGAGATGCCCGTAAGTTTCTACAATGCCGCGGTGGGGTGTAAGGTGGAAATCGATACTCCTAAAGGGAAGACGGTATGCACAATCCCAGAGGCTACCCAGTCAGGTACAAAAATCCGCATAAAGGGTTACGGCATGAAGAAGAGCAACCGCGAAGAATACGGCGATATGTATATCACGATAAAAGTGGAAACGCCGAGAGGACTAAGCCGCAAACAACAGCAGGCTTTGCTTGAGTTTGAAAATTCTCTTTCCGAAACACAGTATCCGCAGATACGCAGATTTAAAAAAGACTGAAAAATTATTCAAGACCGCTCTCAGGGCGGTCTTTTTGCTTGACTGTACGCCGTAATACGGCTAAAAATATCTCTGGCGGATTTTAATCGATAAAATCAAATTCACCGCAACGCAATATATTTATGCATAAGTCAAATTTGCGCAAAATCAGATTTAATAAAATGAGAGATTGTCAACGCGCATTTTTCTTTTTACGAAATGCTTAATCGTTTTTTGCGGCTCGCGGTTAAACTATTGCATTACGCGCGCGTATTGTTTATAATATAGCTATGAAATACAAAGAAATTACGATTAATACCACAACGGAGGCAAGCGAACTGGTTGCCGACGTGCTTTACAGTGCAGGCAGCAACGGCGTCAGCATCTTCGACAAAGAGGATTTTATCAATCTTATGAAGAGCGACGTCATCTGGGACTATGTCGACGAATCCGTTCTCGAAAAAAACGAGGTCGTAAAAGTCAAAGGTTATTTTGAAGAACAGGGTTTCGACGTTGT
>CALWHB010000039.1 GCA_944380275.1 uncultured Christensenellaceae bacterium
CCTGCCCAGATTTGCCGATATCTTTATACTTGTTTCTTTATGTATAAGAGCGATGAGTCTGTTTATTGCCGGCGTGTGTTGCGGCATATCCGAGTATAGGTTTTTCAAGAACTAATTCGCATTTTTCTGCGTTTAAACTTAACTGATTATCACACGTTCATGCCTGAAAAGCAGAGCAACGCAATGTAAAAGAGGTTGCAATATAAATCAGTTTGCAATGTAAATAAGGTTACAATGTAAATAAGGTTGCACTTAAAACGGGTTTGCAACATAAAACAGGTTACAATATAAATCAGTTTACTGAATAAACAGCTTTTTACAATGTTTAACGGCTTTGCAATGTTAAATGGTTTGATTTTATAATTTGCTTTAAAGGCGAGAAGTGTTGGGCAGGTATGAAGAATAAGGCTTACAAACAATCGTATTTGCAAAGGCTCTCCTAAAAAATGGTGTTACGGGTCGCATTTTAACTTAAAACCGCCTTCTTGCATAATATAGATACGCATTAAATCAAAATCTTTATTTTCACCGAAGTAAAAGTACATTTCAAATATTCTTTGTTATTTCTGATACAAAGAAACAGGACTGCAAGCTTATTATTTTGACTTTTATTGCAATAAAGATACAAACGTGGTATAATTTATATCGGAGGTGCAAAGTGGACGATAAGACTTTGGTAAAAAAGAGAAGGAAAAAGGGAATAATGCCCGTTCTCATGAGAGTAGGGTTTTTTACCATGTTTTTTCTGCTCGGCTGGACGATAATAATACCTTACATAGCGGCTCGCGTCATTTACGACTCTGTATTCGGCACGCGCGTTACGCCCATGTGCAATACTGTTACATACGACGATTACAAAGATGTTATGAACCGTCAGCGCATGGACTTTTATTCCGGTAAAAACAAGCTGGGCGCATATCTGTATACCTCTAAAGACGGCAAAAAAGGCAAGGCTCTCGTACTGGTGTGCCACGGTATAGGCTGCAATATGGACGGGTACCTCAATCGTACGCAGTATTTCGTACGCAAGGGGTACGACGTATTCACATTTGACATGACGGGGACCTGCACGAGTGAAGGGAAGAGCATTTACGGACTGAATCAGTCCAAGATAGACCTGCACAACGCGCTTGGATTCATAAAGTCGCAGTCGCGCTTTAAGGATATGCCTGTGCTTATATACGGACACAGCTGGTCGGGATATGCAAGTGCAAACGTACTCAATTACGGGCATGACGAACTTGCGGGAGTCGCAACTCTCAGCGGATTCAACAATACCTGGGATACGATGTATTTTCATGCGCAGAGATACGTGGGAAAGCTTGCTGTTCTTTACAAGCCGTGGAATACTCTTGTTGAAAAGGTCAAGTTCGGTAAATACGCGGGAGGCACCGGCGTTTCGGGTATCAACAAGTACAAAGGGCCCGTACTTGTTTCTCACAGTAAAGACGACCCTACCGTGCCGTATTCGTGTTCTATAATGGCGCATAAGGGCGAAATAACAAATCCAAGGGCTGAATTTCTGTTGTTTGAGGACAGAGGCCATACGATGAGCCGTCCCAAAGTGGATGAAGAGAAGATAGCCGCAAGCCTTAAAGGCAAGAAAACGCAGATAGCAAAGACATCTGCATACAATACCTTCCAGTACAACGTCGATATAAGATACGAGTACAGCGATAAGAGCAACGTCTTTGCGATAGACGAAGATTTTATGGATAAGATAAACGACTTTTTTGAAAGATGTCTTGAATCACGTGCCGAAAACTGAATTATGAAATTGCAAAATTACCTCCGGATAAACGGGGGTAATTTTTATTTTGGTATTGATAGGTGCTGTCGTCTGTGATATAATAAAAACAGCGGTTTATGGCGGATAAGTCAATACTTATCGCTAAATTTATAAAGGAAATTCATAATAATGTTAAAAAGAACGAGCGGTATTTTACTCAACATTTCCTCTTTGCCGTCAGCTTACGGAATAGGCGGACTGGGAAAAGAAGTGGACGATTTTTGCAAGTTCGCGCTTTCGTGCGGATTTCATTACTGGCAGATTCTTCCCGTAACGACGATAGGACTGGGAAATTCTCCTTATTCGGGAGTCAGCGCGTTTGCCGGAAACTATTTATATATCGACCCGGAAACGCTTGCAAGGCAGGGGTATATTTCTGAAGAAGACAGGCGCGCATGCGAAGAATCCAACCCTTACGCCGTCGATTACGGCAAGTGTATTGCCGAAAAGACGGCAATGCTCAAAAAAGCGTATTCAAATTCAAAAGAGCGCGTCGCGGACAAACTGAAGGAGTTTGAAAAAAACACGCCGTGGGTAAGGGAATACGCGCTCTTCATGACGCTCAAGAGCAGTTATGCCGGCGCGCCGTGGTGGAACTGGCAGGATTGCCACAAGAAGATGGCGGACGGCGCAAAACGCGGATATATCGCCGAAAATTCAGACGTATATTATTATTACGTCTTTGAACAGTACCTTTTCGACGAGCAATGGAAAGACGCAAAGAAGAGAGTGAACGACGCAGGTATGAAGTTTATCGGCGATATGCCTATGTATGTCAGCATGGACAGTGCGGACGTATGGGGAGAGCCTTCTGCCTTCCTTCTCGACGAGAATATGACGCCCAAAAAGATTGCCGGAGTTCCGCCCGATTATTTCAGCGAGGACGGACAGCTCTGGGGCAATCCGCTTTATGATTACGACCACATGAGAAAGGACGGTTTCTCGTGGTGGATGAAACGCTTTGACCGTATGGCAGAGCTTTATGACGTGCTGAGAATAGACCATTTCAGGGCGTTTTCGCAGTACTGGGCTGTCGATTACGGCGAAACCACGGCAAAAAACGGAGAGTGGTGCGACGGCGTGGGCGAAGAACTGTTCAAAAAAGTATTCAGAAAGCATGACAAGGATATGTTTATCGCAGAGGACCTCGGCATTATAGACGACAAGGTAAACGAACTGCTTGCAAAACTGGGACTTCCGTGCATGCGCGTTATGCAGTTCGGTTTTGAGGACGGCGACAGCATACATCTGCCGCACAATTTCAGCCGCAACTGCGTGGGTTATACCGCTACGCATGACAACAACACGACTCTCGGTTGGATGTACGGACTCAAAGAAAACATACTGGACTATATGCTCAGATATATAGAGTGCGACCGAAAGGATTTCGGAGGCGGCGGTTATGACTGCAAAGCGACAAAGATATTCATCAGAAGATTGATTTCCAGCTGTTGCAGGCTGGCGGTAGTGCCTTTTCAGGACCTTTGCGGATACGGCGGAGATTGCCGCATGAATACGCCCGGTGTTGCGGAAGGAAACTGGACTTTCAGGGCGACGAGGGACGCTATGAATTGCGTCGACAAGGGTTATTTTCATTATATCAATTGTCTGTACGGCAGGAATAACGAGATATGCTGATATTTTTTTCTGAAAGCTGCAGCACGACGGACGAACTTGCAAAGAGAGCGGACGTCGCGCTTTCAGTTGTCGGTAAACCGCTTATAGGAGAGATTAAAAAGACCGAAACAGGTGCGCCTTATTGCAAAAATTATTGTCTTTCGGTTACGCATACAGACGGGGTATCGCTGCTCGCATTGTCTTCGACGCCGGTGGGAATCGACATTGAAAAGAAAGACAGAATAGTACCAGAGTCAATGAAAGACGTGCGCAACTGGACGGCTTACGAGGCAAAGTGTAAGTTGAGCGGGCAGGGGATAAGACTTTCAGAGGTGCGTGTGGGAGGGGATTTCTGCGAAGGCGTGAGCTTTCACGAATTTCTTGACGGATATACGCTTGCGATTGCGGGCGGAAACGACCCGTTGTTTGTTATTGTCGTCTGATAAAGCGTTATCTGATTCTAACCTGCATGGTAACAGCGATATATAAAATCATTTTGAAGAAACAGCAAATAAACGCTACATTTGAGGCATAAATCGTATAGTATCGGAACGACAGTATACAAATTTGTTGCAAAACATGTCAAAAAGCGTTATACTATTTAAGTAGCGTCGGAAAGGCGAAAGCGTCCGCATCGCAATCAACGGAGGTAAAATATATGGTAATTGACAAAGTAAAGGAAATCATCGCAAATCAGCTTGGTGTAGATGCCGGAGAGATAAACTCAGACACCAGACTTCAGGAAGATTTGCATGCCGATTCTCTCGATACCGTAGAACTGGTAATGGCAGCGGAAGAGGAATTCGGCGTAGAGATAGAAGACGAAGTCGTACTCACTTTCAAGACCGTGGGCGACGTTGCAAAATATATCGAGGACAACAAAAACTGACGTTTGAGCAGTCGTAGAACAGGATAAAACAAGACGGGTAAATCCCGTCTTTTTTTATGTCGGAAAATCCCGTGCTTATAAAATCAAAAGAGCATTTTTGAAACCTAACTTGCAGAAAGGTATCGGCAGGTGCGTCCTTTATTATAAATCATGCAGTGTTTTTAAAAAGCAGAACGTCATGGCTTTGTTGCGGATATGGAATTTTGATGCAGTAATGTTTTTGTGTTAAAACACAGGTTGCGCAAGGCATAAGGCAAAAGAAAATAGTCAGTCTGATTTGACGGGAGATAAAAGCGCGCCGGCAAATAGCCGACGCGCAAAATTATCGTGTCCGTGTTTATTAAAGCTTAAGTGCAACATCCCATGCGCGCCAAATTACCGTTCTCAGATTGCCCACTCCGTTCGCGTCGCCGACAAGGGAGATTCTCTTGTCTTTGCCTGCTATCGGTGCGGGAGTGTATCCAACCGATATTATCACGCTGTCGGTCTTAAGCGACTTTTTGTTGCCGTCCTTGTCTGCGACGGTTACGCCCGTAGGGGTGATTTCCGTAACCTTGCTTTCAAGATATACGGGAACTTTGTTGCAGGCAAAGAAATCTCTGAGGTAAGAGGAGTTTGCAAGACATACTCCGCGCACGGCGATAAGGTCGTTTTTCATCTCCACTATCGACGGTTTTTTACCTTTGAGGAAGAGGTCGTAAGCTATTTCGCACCCGGTAAGTCCGCCGCCTATGACGGTTACGTTTTCGCCTACTTGCGCGCCGCTCAGATAATCTACTGCCTCTATTGCGTTTTCTATACCTTTTATATTCATCCTGCGCGCTTTAGCCCCCGTCGCGATTATTATTTCGTCTTCGCTGAGAGAGTTTACGTCCTTTATTTCGCAATTGAACTTTACAGGTATTTTCAGCTCTTCAATCTGTTTTATATACCATTTGATAAGCTCTTTGTCCTTTTCTTTAAAGTCCGGAGCAGCTGCTGCAATAAATACGCCTCCCAGTCTGTCAGACTTTTCGTATATGGTAACTTTATGTCCGCGCAGCGTAGCGATTCTCGCAGTTTCCATGCCTCCGATACCTCCGCCGACTACCGCGACCGTCTTTTGTTTTTTAGCGGGGATAATATCGTATTTATGTCCCTGCATCGTCTGCGGATTGAGCGCGCATCTTGCCATGTGAGCTGCGTCTTCAAAAGCCTCGTCGTTGGCAACGCCTTTGTAATGCGCCATTGCAAAACAGGCATTATGACAGCATATACACGGTCTTATGTCGTCTTCTTTGTCCTCTTTGAGTTTTGTAACCCACTCTCCGTCGGCGAGGAACTGGCGTGCAACGCCCATAGCGTCTATTGCGCCGTCAGCGATTGCTTTTGCGGCAACATCGGGTTCCATCCTTCCGGCGCAGACAACGGGTATGTCCACAAATTTTTTGATATGTGCAACGTCGTCGAGATTGCAGTTTTTAGGCATATATGCCGGCGGATGCGCCCAGTACCAGGCGTCGTAAGTACCGTTGTCCGCATTGAGCATATCGTATCCGGCGTCCTGAAGATATTTTGCCGCACGTTCGCTTTCCTGCATATCCCGTCCTATTTCGGTATAATTTTCTCCGGGCATTGCTCCCACGCAGAAATCCTTTGTTTTGCTCAGCACCGAGTAGCGCAGAGAAACGGGATAGTTTTCACCGCACGCATTTTTGATAGCTTTTACAACCTGTACGGGGAAACGGTAACGGTTTTCAAAACTTCCGCCGTATTCGTCGGTACGTTTATTGGTGTATTTCAGCGTAAACTGGTCCAGCAGGTAGCCTTCGTGTACGGCATGCACTTCGACGCCGTCAACTCCTGCCTCTTTGCAAAGGCGCGCTGTTTCCGCAAATGCATAAATAATTTGTTCGATTTCTTTTTTTGTAAGAGCGCGACAAGTTACGTCCTCAGCCCACCTCGAAGGAAGGGGAGAGGGTGAGGCGCAGATATACTGAGCGTCGACAAAAGGTTTTGCAAGCGTGCCAAGCAGTTTGCTTTTCATAAGAGGAACCATCATATCCGTTATCGCAAACGACCTGCCGAAACCTGCCGTCAGCTGTATGAACATTTTCGCTCCCGTCTTGTGGAATTCGACCATATAGTCCTTCAGCTCTTTAAACATCTTCTTGTTTTTGTAGAGCCATCTTCCGCCTATAAGGTCCTTGAGTGGTGCGATTCCCGGAATAATCAGTCCTACGTCGTGTTTCGCGCGTTCCATAAAGAAGTCTGCCGCAACTTTGTCAAAATGGTTGGGCTCCATCCAGCCGAAAAGCGAAGTGCCGCCCATAGGACACAGCACAATTCTGTTTTTGATTTCGACGTCGCGTATTTTCCACGGCGTAAACAATGCTTTATATTTATCCTGCATAGCGTTTCCTCCTGTATCGATTTTATTATAGATAATATTAAAGTAAAGGTCAATACTGCTTGTAACCGCAATACGGTAAGCATAGAGTAACTATATGGTTTGTATTTGTCATATATTGTAATAAAATCATCATATATATGAACAACATTGTAGAAAAAACATCAGTTAGCCAGGGCTAACAATATATGAAACAGACCGCCTTATGATAATATATTAGCGAAAGGGAAGATAAGCAGTTCTTCTTTAAGTGCAATCATTATCAAGACATACTTAAAAGGCAGGCGTGATTACGCCGTAATTTTATCAGTGGCGGTTAGCAACTGCTAACTTGTAGATGGCGGAGCGGATGATATGATGTCGGACATAAAATTCAAAACAGAGAAAAGCGACCTTGAAATCGTGAAATTTATGATAGGCGTTTATTGCCGAGGAAAACACAAAAGCAAAAAGGGAGAGCTTTGCGAAGAGTGCAGCAGGCTTTGGGAATACGTGCAGTTCAGACGCAGTAAATGTCCGTACGGGGATAAAAAGCCTTTTTGTTCCAACTGCCCGATACATTGTTATAAACCTGAAATGAGAGAAAAAATAAAGGAAGTTATGCGTTATTCGGGACCGAGGATGATGTTTTACAATCCCCGCGTCGCCTGGGCGCACGTCATCGAAACGCTCAGGAAAAAAAGAGCGGACAAAAAAGCGTTGAAACAGAAGGCAAGTCAGAAAAAACCGGACTGTAAAGATATTGAGGAGAAATGATATGAAAAAATACGTTATTGCAATCACTGTTATTACGGTTGTCGTCATTGCGTTTAATCTTGCGTCTTGCGGAGGCAATCAAACTCCCGTCCCGGAAGGGCAGGACGTTTACGGCAGGACGCTTGGAGAAATTTACGACATCGATTCTCAGCCTTCGGGAGAATTCAGAGCGGCTTACGAGATAGGGGACACTTCTTTTATGGGGCAGACTATGATTTCTGCCAACAGTGCGGATTATGTGTTGATAAAGAAGTCCGGCGACGGATATGCGTTGACCTGCCTTTTCAAGAAAGGCGTTCTGAGCGCGGTCGGGAAATTGACGGGAGATGACTTTGAAGAGGGGGTTGTATCTGAAGAAGGCGACTGGCAGGCTGTTACTTTTGACGTACAAAGAGCAGAACTGGATGAAAAAATCGTGTTGAGATGCACGGTAAAAGCAATGAACAGAACGGTAAATTACTCCGTAAAGTTAGATATGAAAAATACGATATTGGTCGGTTGAAACAAAAAGAAGGTAGATTATATGTTGGACAAGGATTTATTTGCTTTGGCAAAAGGCAGCGGTAAATACGTTGCGGTTACCGTATTCGTATCTGTAGTCGCAATGATGCTCAACGTGGGGATTACGGCATGTATATGTTTTATCCTTTCGCTTGCTGCAAGCGGTGCAGAGGCAAGAGAATACGTTTTGCCGTCCGCACTTGCCGTTGCAGGGGTAATTCTGAGAGTGCCTGCAGGTATAGGCATAAACAGGATAAAGGCGAGTCTTGGAGCAAAGGTGAAGAGAGAACTGAGGGCAAAAACGTATGACAAAATCGTAGAACTCGGAG
Source organism: uncultured Christensenellaceae bacterium (assembly GCA_944380275.1). Taxonomy (GTDB): domain Bacteria; phylum Bacillota; class Clostridia; order Christensenellales; family UBA3700; genus Ornithoclostridium. Next base: position 8,271 of record CALWHB010000039.1, read on the forward strand.
TGCGTACTACAGAAGAAATGAGCATGGCAGGACTCACTCAGGTGAGTATGGAGGGTATAGAGCAGCTGGACTTGTACTATACGAGTTATCTGCCGCAATTTTTCTTCGCGCTGATTGCGCCCGTAATATTGTTTTTTACGTGCGTGTTTATAGACTGGAGAACGGCAACGGTGCTTATTGCCTGCGTCCCTCTCATACCCGTTTCAATAGTTGCGGTAAGCAAATATGCAAAGAGGATATTTGCAAAATACTGGGGCAGATATACTTCTATGGGCGACGCTTTTCTGGACAGCGTTCAGGGACTGAAAGAACTCAAAATATTCAAAGCGGACGCGCGTTATCATGAGAGGATGAACGAGAAAGCCGAGGAATTCCGCAATATAACGATGAAAGTTCTTGTAATGCAGCTTGCAAGTACGACGATAATGGATTTTGTTGCCTTCGGAGGTGCGGGAGCCGGAATCGCGCTTGCGGTAACGGGAGTCGTAAACGGTTATCTGTCGCCCTGGCACGCGCTTTTTCTTATACTCGTTGCCGTTGAATTTTTCCTGCCTCTGAGAGCATTGGGCAGCGCGTTTCACGTGGCTATGAACGGTGCGAGTGCGGGCAAAAAAATCAAAGCTCTTCTCGACGTGAAACCGCCCGTATGGGGAAAAGGTGAGGCAGAGGACGGCGACGTACGCATAGAGGGCGTAACTTTCTCTTACGACGGCAAACGCAATGTGCTGCGGGATATCGACATGACGTTTTCACAGGGCATTACGGCAATCGTCGGAGAGAGCGGCAGCGGAAAATCCACCGTTGTAGGGTTGATTACCGGCGCGCTCAGACCGCAGCAGGGTGCGGTTACCGTGGCAGGGAAAACTTTTGACTGCTTTTCAAGAGAAAGTTATTATTCACGCCTTGCGGTGGTGAGTTATAACACCTATATCTTCAACGAGAGCGTTGCGGACAATTTCAGACTGGCAAAAAAGGATGTGAGCGAAAAAGAAATCTATGACGCGTTAGAAAAGGTCAACCTCGCATCATTTGTGCGCGAAAACGGCGGTATAGGGAAGATAATCACAGAGGATGCCGGCAATATATCCGGCGGACAGAAACAAAGGCTTGCGCTTGCGGTCAATCTCGTTGCGGATAAAGATATATACGTATTTGACGAGGCGACGTCAAACATAGACGTTGACAGCGAGGCGATTATCGCGGCAAACATACGTGAGGTATCGAAAAAGGCAAGGGTTGTGCTTATTTCGCACAGACTCGAAAACGTCGTAGGCGCGGATAAGATATATTATCTCAAAGACGGCAGAGTTCTCGAACAGGGAACGCACGAGTCGCTTTGCAGACAAAACGGAGAATATGCCACTCTTTACAATACTCAGAAAAGGCTTGAACGGGGATATATGCAATATGCAAAAGGAGGCGCGTTATGAAAAAACAAAAGAGCAGGATGAGCGGCGGCAGAATAATGGCAAGCCTTATTCTTCTCCTCGGCAGCCTCGCTTACGTAATGTTGTTTGCGGTAATAAACGGCAGCCTTGGTTTTGTCTGCTCGATGGGAGTAACCGTTTTCGGCGCGGTCGGAGTTGCAAAAGCTCTGGGAGAGCAGATAGCGATTTCTTACGGTTTGATTATAGGGCTGGCGGTCGGTCTGGGTGCGCTGAGAGGTGCTTTGAGATTTGTGGAGCAGTATTGCAATCATTATATAGCTTTCAGACTTCTGGCAGTACTCAGAGATAAGATATTTGCGGCATTGAGAAGACTTTGCCCTGCAAAACTCGAAAGTAAAAAGAAAGGCAGCATAATCGCTATGCTGACGTCGGATATAGAAACCCTTGAGGTGTTTTACGCGCATACCGTTTCGCCGATATGCATAGCGATTACGGTTTCGACAGCGGTATTTCTGTTTGTCGGGTTTGTATCCGGCTGGTATATGTCGCTCGTTGCTCTGGCGGGATTTGTAGCCGTGGGAATAATCGCGCCCGTAATATCGTCGTCGTTTATGCGCGATGCAGGGGTAAAATACCGCGCGTCTTTTGCGTCTTTCAATGCGTATTTCCTCGACAGTATAAAGGGCATAAAGGATATTGTTTTGAACAATGCGGGTAAGCAGAGAAAAGAAGAGGTGAACGCAAGGTCAGACGAACTTTTAAAGCATACTCACGAGCTGAAGTATAAGATAGCAAACGCGGGCGCGGTTACAGAATTCACCGTATCGTTAATGACTCTCGTCGCAACCGCGGTAGCTGTCGCTATGACTGCGACCGGAAAGATTACGATAGGAAAAGCGGTAATAGGAGTTGTGGCGATATTCGGCAGTTTCGGACCTGTGATAGCTATTTCCGCATTGCCGGGCAATCTGACTCAGACTTTTGCAAGCGGTGACAGAGTGTTGAAATTACTCAAAGAAAAACCGGTGGTGGAAGATATAGAGGGGAAAAAAGATTTTGTATTTGAAAACGTAGAAGTGAAGGGTCTTACTTTCGGATACGACAACGACAAAAAAGTGCTTGAAGATATATGCCTTACCGCAAAGAGAGGAGAGATTGTAGGCATAGTCGGAGAGAGCGGATGCGGCAAGTCGACTCTTCTCAAACTGCTTATGAGATTCTGGAGCAAGGACGAAGGAGAGATACTTTATTGCGGCGACGATATAGAAACGTTGAATTCTGCAAGTCTTCTCGACAACGTAACCATGGTAAGCCAGACAACTTATCTGTTTGACGAAACCGTGGAAGAAAACCTGAAAATTGCCAAAGAAAACGCAACTTATGACGAACTTGCAAAAGCGTGCAGACAGGCGTCGATACACGATTTCATTACAGCTCTTCCTGAAGGTTACAGGACGAAAACAGGTGCGCTCGGCGACAATCTGAGTGCCGGAGAGAAACAAAGGATAGGCCTTGCGCGCGCATTTCTGAGAGGCAGTGGTCTTATACTTTTAGACGAGCCGACAAGCAACGTCGACAGTATCAACGAAGGCATAATATTAAGTTCTCTTGCAGAGCAGAAAAAGGATAAGGCGATAATACTCGTGTCGCACAGAGAATCCACAATGGCTATTGCGGACAGAGTATACAGAATACAAAACGGAAGAATTTCGGAGGTGAACCGATAATGAATAAAAACGAAAAAGAAATGAACGTTCAGGAACAAAATACCAGGTTGACCTACACGGGCGCAGAAAAAGATATTAATGAAGAATATGCCGTAAATAATGAAACTTCGGATACGGCTGAACAAACTCCGCCTGAAGAGCAATGTTTTTTCGTGAAGAAGAAAGAAGACGCAGCCGGGCAGGAAAACAGAATTTTTCAGAAATACAAGATAAAAGACATAGTGTTTCTTGCGGTCATGGCGGCGATAACGCTGCTTACCAGCTCTGTAATGATGCTCGTGGTGCCGTTGCTTACGACGGTGTTCGGCATAGCTCAACTCGTAACGGGACTACAGCTTTCTGTTTTTCCTGCGATTGCGATAGCTAAAGTCAGAAAGACGGGCAGTATGTTTCTTATGGCTGTTTTCACGGGAGTGATACAGCTGTTCATGTCGCCTGCGATGTTTATAAACAACGTGATTGTAGGACTTATACTCGAACTGCTCGTAATATTGATATTCAAGGGATACAAATCGGATAAAGCCGTGTTTTTCGCGGTCGCTCTTTACAATCCGCTTTCACTTCCTTTCAATTATGTTTACAATAAGATAATCAACGACGTCGGTATGACTGCGGTTGCAGAAAAAGCCCCCTGGTCTGCGGTAGGTATGGCGGTCGCGGTATGCGCTGTCGCCGTGGTCGGGACATTGATAGGACTGAGAATAGCGAAAGAACTCAAAAAAGCGGGGGTATTGAAAAAATAATGGACTCTGTCAAAGTGAAAAATCCCGTATATCCTTTGCTCAGCGTACTGTCAAGCGTGGTAATACTCGTATTCGGGCTGATTACGGCAAAGACGTATGCGTCCACATTTTATCTGTGCGGAATATGGCTGCTGTTTGTCCTTTTCGGCTATTGGAAAAGCTGTCTTGCCGTAATTCCTTTTGCACTCGTAACAAGCTGCATATTCTGCGGTATCACGTACGCGATTTCAAAAGATGCGGTTGCCACTTACGCTGCGGCAAACAGAATTCTCGCGGTATGCGTGGCGATAATTCCGGGACTTGCGCTTGAACCCGTGCTTGCGGTGAGAAACCTTACGCAGTTACGCGCGCCCAGGATGATTACTCTCGGTATGATGATTGCACTCGGTTTTTTCCCTTTGCTAAGAAAGGAAACTCAGAGAATACGAGAGGCTATGAAGACGAGGGGTGCGGGAAACGTGCTTAATCCCAAAATTTTCCACAGGGCGTTCCTGGTGCCGCTTGTCGTCAGGCTCGTAAACATTTCGGACACGCTTGCGCTCAGCGTGGAAACGAGAGGGTTTAACGCGGACGATAAAAATTATACGGTATACCGTGAGGTAAAGTTCGGTGTAAAAGATGCGGTGTTTGCGATATTGCTTGTAGCAGGCTCCGTACTGGCGGTGGTGTTATGAAAGCAGTAGAGATGAAAAGAATAAGTTTTCGTTATGAAGGGCAGGAGTCAAAAGTGCTTGACGCGGTGGATTTTGAACTGGAATTCGGAAAAATCGCTTTGCTTTCAGGCAGTTCGGGTTCGGGCAAAAGCACGCTGATGTCGATAATTTGCGGAATAATTCCTCATATAGTTACCGGGGCGATATCGGGTAAGGCTTACGTTTGCGGAGAGGATATAGGCGGTATGACCATGTCGGAAATATGCCGGAGAGTCGGAGTGGTACTGCAAAACGCGGATGCACAGATTATTCAGAATACCGTGGAAGACGAAGTGGCTTTCGGGTGTGAAAATCTCGGCATGAGCAAAGAAAAAATTTCTGAAAACATCGTGCGCGCCTGCAATAAAATGAGCCTTCAGCCGTACTGGAATACGAGAACGCTTTCTGGAGGACAGAAACAGCGGCTGATTACTGCCTGTACTCTCGCTATGAATCAGAAGATAATAATACTTGACGAACCTCTCGCAAATCTTGACGGCGAAGGGGCTGAATTGCTGTCCTTTACCCTGAAAAAACTTGCGGCGCAGGGATATGCGGTGCTGATAATCGAACACAGAGTGGATAAGGTCGCTGCTTATGCCGACGATATATGGCATATAGAGAAAGGCAGAGTAAGCAGGGTGGAAGACAAAAAAGCGTATATCGAAAACCGTGCTGAAATAATAAAGGACGAGAGTCCCTCTTTGCAGACTAAAGAAGTTGTGATAAGAGCTAAAAACGCAGGTTTCTCGGCAGGAAAAAGGAATATCCTGAGCGGTGTTAATCTCGACGTTTACAAGGGAGAGAGGTTGCTCGTGCTGGGTGAAAACGGTTCAGGAAAAACAACTCTTACCAGACTGCTTGCCGGACTCAATAAACCTTGCGAGGGAGAGGTTGAGGAATATTTTTCAGGCAAGATGAAAAAGGTGCGCGCCAATAAAAAATGGTTTAACAAAGTCGGCGTCGTATATCAGAATCCCAATTATCAGTTGTTCATGCCTACCGTGGAAAAAGAGATTATGTTCGGGGTAAAAGACAAAAAGTTTGCGCGCGAAACGATGAAAATGTTCGGGCTTGAAAAACTTGCAAAAAGACATCCGCAGTCGCTTTCAGAGGGACAAAAAAGACTTGTTTCGGTAGCGGCGGTATGTGCGCGCTCTCCTGAAATTCTTATTCTTGACGAACCCACTGTAGGGCAGGATTACGAAAATTTAAAAAGGCTGACTGAGCTTGTGAACAGGTTGCACTCAAAGACGGGCAATACGGTTATTACCGTAACGCACGACGTAAGGTGCGCCGACGCGCTTTGCGACAGAGCGGTCGTGGTCTGCGACGGCAAAATATCCGGGACGGGAGGGAAAGAACTTGTCAAGGAGTTTTTTGGTAAATTTTCTGACTGAAACATAAATTGCAGAGCGTAATTGTTGAATTATTTATACTAATATTTCAATATTATATATGGATTTTTCGTCCGCGAGGTATTACAATATAAAAGTAAACTTTATAAAAGTGCGGAGGAAATATGAGAGTCGCTGTATTTGATTCTGAAAAAGTCAGAAAAGAGATATCTCTGAACGGCGGAGAGTGGGCGTGTTCGCGTTATATAAATCTCGTAACGGGAAAAATTAATGCGGTGAAAGAGGAATTCGTACTCGTATGGCGTGAAAAGGAAAAAGGACGCAAGAGGCTTATTTTCTCTCGCAACTGTGCCGCTGAAGAAATCGAAAACGGCATTGAGTTCCGTTGTGGCGATTTCAGGATAAGACATATTTATTCTCAGGGAAAATCAGGCGTTCTTGAAAAACATACGTCGATTTTCGCGCCTGAAAACGTTTTCATTGAAAGAGTGGTTCAGGAAGACGTCGTTGTGGACAGAAACAGATTTTATTTTTCCGCTCCGGATGCCGGCAACACTTTTATACCGGGTGCCATCGCAAGGCTCGGTCAGCCCGTTTATCTCAAAGATATGTATTTCGGACAGCAGACCCCTGTCGGGGACAATTGTATTAAAACGTTTACTGCGAGATTTTTGTACCATACGGGCAGAGCGTTCAAGGACGTTGCAGAGTTTGGTTGTTACGAACTTCCTCCGCTTGTCGTCGGGGCGGCGGAAGATGAAAACGAAGACAGTGTCAGAAACGCATTTTTCGATTATCTTTATACGGTAATACGCAAGCCAAGATTCAGGATTCAATACAACAGCTGGTATGACAATAAGCTGGACATTACTTCGGACAGAATTGAAAAATCGTTCAAGGCAATAGCAAAAGGTTTTGAAAAGACAGGATTAAGACCTCTTGACTGTTACGTTGTGGACGACGGATGGACTGAATATAAAAAGCCTCTTTTCTGGGAGTTCAACGACAAATTCAAAGGCGGTTTTTCAAAAGAAAAAGAGTTGGTAAAAGAATTGGGCAGCAGATTCGGTGTCTGGTTCGGTCCGAGGGGCGGTTATACTTCGCAGACATATAAATACGCTAAACTGTTAGAACGGATAGGCTATCACGTAAATGAAAGGTCGCGCGATATATGCACGGCAGATGCGGCATACGTTGACGCACTTTGCTCTAAAATGGCAGAATTTTGTAAGCTGTATGACGTGGACTATTTCAAGATAGACGGTTTTGCCTATGCGCCGTGCAAAAAAAAGGGGCATAATCACCCCGCGGCAAAGGGCGATTCAAAGGCGTTTTACACTTATCTGTGGGAAGAGTGGACAAAGGGTTTTGAAAAAATCAGAAAGGAAAATCCGGATGTGTGTCTGAATATAACTTCATACGCTCATTGCTCTCCGTGGTTTCTGATGTGGGCAGATTACGTGTGGATGAACAATGCGTCTGACATGTATTTTGCCGGGAAAGGCAGCGTAATGCAGCAATGTCTTAATTATCGCGATTCGAGATACCGCGACCTGTTTGTCAGAAGAAGATACCAGTTTCCCGCGGCACATCTGTATAATCACGAACCGACTTATGCGCGCAGAAATTACAAAAATACAAGAGATTACATTGCGGACAAACCCATTATATACACAGACGAAGAGTTCGCTCTGTACGTCAGATGTTGTCTGACGCGCGGCAGCGGACTTGCGGAACTGTATTTTTCGCCAGAGATGATGACTGAAGAGAAGTGGAAGTCTGCTGCGAGAGAGCTTGAGTATGCAGAAAAGAATTTTGACTTACTCAGTCGTTCGCGGTTCTTCGGCGGAAGACCTGAAAAAGGAGAGGTTTACGGATATATAGCAGAAAAAGAGGGCAGATATATCCTGATGTTGAGAAATCCGTCGGCAAAAACTGCAGAATACTATTTCGATTTGCCGGGAGTGGGAAGAAAAGCGGGGGTACTCGGGCCGCAACAGATAATATTTGAAGAAAAACTGTGATTTAATTCTTTAAAATTACCGACGCGTGTCGGTAATTTTTTTGGTAAATGCAGGTTCCGAAAAAACAGTAAACAGGTTTTTAAACAGGGCGCGCTATGCGGATTATGGAGCCGGTATAAGCAGTTTTTTGAATAAAAGTAAACGGACGTTGCAGCGTAATCTTGTTGCCATAGCAGAAAAAGATAAGCTCACAAAGCAAGCAGACTTAATGGCGGAAGACAACTATGGATTAAAAATCGCAGTAAAATATTTATGCGCATATAAATTTTTGGCGAACAGTGTTGAAAAATGACTCAGATGTGAGGAAAAGCACAATAAAGGCTTTTCGTGGGTGAGGAAAATCATACTGAACGTGATAATATACGATTTAGTGGTTTATAATGATGTGATTATAATAATGATTATCTGAAATCAATAATTATTTGAGAAAAAGTAAACATTTATATTGCAATATTGACATAGTTGTGTATTAAAGGTACAAATGTGGCATAAAAATTTTTATGTACGATATGCGGAAATAATATGCAGCTTTTCACTCTTTCCAAAAACAAAAACAAAGTTTGAATTGATTAACTATGCAATCAAACCTCTATAATTAAATATAAGAAATATTTTTCTGAAAGATAAAGGATACCAATTTATAAATATAAATTTATACGCATAAATATGCAAACATGTAAAAATATTCACAATTAAGCATAGCCAAAA